>JAPLPS010000130.1 GCA_026400075.1 Polaromonas sp. | reverse complement strand
GGTCGAGCGCATGGGCGTGACCGACATCCTGCTGGCGATGCCTTCCCTAGAGCGCGCCCGGCGCAACCAGATCATCAACAGCCTGCGCGGCCTGCCGGTGCATGTGCGCACGCTGCCCGGCATCGGCGATCTGGCCTCGGGGCGGGTGTCGATGCAGGATGTTCAGGAACTCGACGTCGAAGACCTGCTCGGGCGCGCGCCGGTGCCGCCTGATTCAAGTCTGCTGGCGCGCAATCTGGCGGGCAAGGTCGTGCTGGTCACCGGCGCGGGCGGCAGCATCGGCAGCGAGCTGTGCCGCCAGATCCTGCGCGAACAGCCGCGCCAGCTGGTGCTGGTCGAGCACAGCGAGTTTGGCCTGTACACGATTCACCGTGAGCTCGAAGCGCTGTGCGCCGAGCACGCGCTGGCGGTGGAAGTGGTGCCCCTGCTCGGCAGCGTTGGTAATTTTGGCCGGCTCAAGGAAATCTGCCAGCTCTACCGGCCCGCCACCGTCTATCACGCCGCCGCCTACAAGCATGTGCCGCTGGTCGAAAGCAACCCGGCCGAGGGCGTGCTGAACAACATCTTCGGCACGCTGAACATGGCCAGAGCCGCGATGGAAAGCGGCGCCGCGCATTTTGTGCTGGTTTCGACCGACAAGGCGGTGCGCCCGACCAACGTGATGGGCGCGACCAAGCGCATGGCCGAGCTGGTGCTGCAGGCGCTGGCCGCCAGCGACTCGGTGCGCTTTGCGCTGCCCGATGGCACGCACAGCGAGGCCATCCCGAACCACACCGTGTTTGCGATGGTGCGCTTTGGCAACGTGCTGGGCAGCAGCGGCAGCGTGGTGCCGCTGTTTCGCAAGCAGCTGCTCGAAGGCGGGCCGCTGACCGTCACGCACGCCGAAGTCACGCGCTATTTCATGACCATTCCCGAAGCCGCCCAGCTGGTGCTGCAAGCCGGGGCGATGGCGCATGGCGGCGATGTGTTCGTGCTCGACATGGGTAGCCCGGTCAAAATCGTCGATCTGGCGCGGCGCATGGCCCAGCTTTCTGGCCTGAGCCTGCGCGATGCGTGCAATCCGGACGGCGACATTGAGCTCAAAATCACCGGCCTGCGCCCCGGCGAAAAGCTCTACGAAGAACTACTGATCGGCGACAACCCAGAAGGCACGGCGCATGAGCGCATCATGAAAGCGCGCGAGGACTTTGTGCCCTGGGCCGAGCTCGCGCCGGTGCTGGTGCAGATGCGCCAGGCCGCCATCCACAACGACCAGGCGCTGATGAACGCCATCCTGACCCGGCTCGTGCATGGTTACGGCCCGCAGGCCGCCAGCGCTGGCGCCACGCCGTTGGTGGCGATGGCGGACTAAAGCGTCTTGCCAATGCGGCACAATTTGCAGACCTTCACTTTTGAGATGCAACACCCCCATGACCGATATTTCCGCTGCCCCCGACCTGTCCCACGTTGGCTCGCGTGACAAGGCCGAAATTCTGGCCCAGGCGCTGCCCTATATCCGCAAGTTCCACGGCAAAACAATGGTCATCAAATACGGCGGCAACGCGATGACCGACCCGGTGCTGCAGCAAGCCTTTGCCGAAGACGTGGTGCTGCTCAAGCTGGTCGGCATCAACCCGGTGGTGGTGCACGGCGGCGGCCCGCAGATTGAAAATGCACTGAAGCGTCTGGGCAAAAAAGGCCAGTTCATCCAGGGCATGCGCGTCACCGACGCCGAAACGATGAAAGTCGTCGAATGGGTGCTGGGCGGCGAAGTGCAGCAAGACATCGTCGGCCTGATCAACGCGGCGGGCGGCAAGGCCGTCGGCCTGACCGGGCGCGACGGTGCCATGATCCGCGCCAAAAAGCTCAAGATGCTGGACAACCAGGATCCCAGCATCGAACACGACGTGGGCCAGGTCGGCGACATCGAGTCGATTGATCCCAGCGTCGTCAAGGCGCTGCAGGACGACCAGTTCATCCCCGTCATCAGCCCGATCGGCTTTGGCGAGAAAAACGAAAGCTACAACATCAACGCCGACGTGGTCGCCGCCAGACTGGCCACCGTGCTGGAAGCTGAAAAGCTGCTGATGCTGACCAACATCAGCGGCGTGCTCGACAAGGCCGGTGAGTTGCTGACCGACCTTACAGCCAGTCGCATCGACGAGCTGTTCGCCGACGGCACCATCAGCGGCGGCATGTTGCCAAAAATCGCCGGTGCGCTGGACGCGGCCAAGAGCGGCGTCAACGCCGTTCACATCGTCGATGGCCGCGTGCCGCATGTGCTGCTGCTGGAGATTTTGACCGACAAGGCGTATGGAACGATGATTCGCTCGGACTGAGCGTCGCCAGCAGCGCGCTGAAAAAAGCGTGGGGCGTCCCGCTGCCAGCGCGCCCCGCTTGCCGGATGGAGGCGGCGGCTTTGGCATCCGCGTTGCGGGCGCCTGCGATGGCGCCGGATCATGCGTTTGAACCGAATAAAAGGAGTCACCATGCCACGCTTTCAGGTCAAAAAAGTCGCCGTTCTGGGCGCCGGGGTGATGGGCGCGCAAATCGCCGCCCATCTGGTCAACTGCCGCGTGCCGGTGCTGCTGTTCGATCTGTCCGCCAAGGACGGCCCGAAAAATGCCATCGCCACCCGCGCGATTGAAAACCTGAAAAAGCTCACACCCGCGCCGCTGGGGCTGCTTGAGGACGCCGCGCTGATCCAGCCCGCGAACTACGAAGAGCATCTGGCGCTGCTGCAGGATTGCGACCTCATCATCGAGGCGATTGCCGAGCGCATGGACTGGAAAAGCGCGCTGTTTCACCAGATTGCGCCCTTTGTCTGTGACAGCGCCATTCTGGCCAGCAACACTTCGGGCCTGTCGATCAGCGCGCTGAGCGACGCGCTGCCGGACAGTTTGAAATCGCGCTTTTGCGGCATCCACTTTTTCAACCCGCCGCGCTACATGGCGCTGGTGGAACTGATCAACACGCCCGCCACCGGGCCGCAAGTGCTCGACGACCTGGAAACCTTTGTCACCAGCGCGCTGGGCAAAAGCGTGGTGCGCGCCCTCGACACGCCGAACTTCATCGCCAACCGCGTCGGCATTGCAAACATGCTGGCCACGATGAAAGAGGCCGAAGCGTTCGGCTTGACGTACGACGTGGTCGATGACCTGACCGGCAAAAAGCTGGGCCGGGCCAGCTCGGGCACCTTCCGCACCGCCGACGTGGTCGGGCTGGACACGATGGCGCGTGTGATTGAAACGCTGCAGGACAGCCTGGGCGGCGAGGGCAGCGCGGGCGATACGGATGGCGCGGGCGGCGGCCAGTTAGAAATCGGCACAGGAGCTAGTCAATTAACAGGGGTCGTGGGCGGCGGCAAGGTGAAAGACCCGTTTTTTGAACTCTACGCCACGCCGCCGGTGCTGGCTAAATTGCTGGAACGCAAAAGTCTGGGCCAAAAAACCGGCGCCGGTTTTTACAAGAAAGCAGGCCGCGACATCCTGCGGCTAGATCCGCAAAGCATGGACTACCTGCCCGGCGGCGCGAAAGCCGACGAGGCAGTAGCCCGCCTGCTGAAAAAGCCCGCCCCCGAGCGCCTCAAGCTGCTGCGCGAGGCCGAGGGCGCGCAGCCGCGCTTTCTGTGGGCGATATTGCGCGACCAGTTTCACTACGCCGCCGTGCATTTGCACAGCATTGCCGAAACCGCACGTGACATTGATCTGGCGATGCGCTGGGGTTTTGGCGCGCAACAAGGCCCGTTTGAGCTGTGGCAGGAAGCGGGCTGGCTGCAGGTGGCGCAGTGGATTCAAGAGGATATTGACGCAGGCAAGGTGCTGTGCAAAGAACCGCTGCCGGACTGGGTGTTCAGTGGCCCGGTGGCTGACGCAGGGGGCGTACACACGCCGCAAGGCTCGTGGAGCGCGTCCCATCAGGCGTTTATTGCGCGTCGCCGGTTGCCCGTCCATGCGCGCCAGCATTTCCCGCAGGACGTGCGGGGCAGCGGCGCGCCCGCCTTTGAAACAGCGGGTGTGACGCTGTACGAAGACGAGGCGATTCGCCTGTGGACGCTGGCGGAGGCGGCGACCGGCGCGACGGGGCAGCGCGGCTCGAACGGCCAGCGCGGCGCAGGTGCTCCCAATGGCGACGTGCTGATCGCCAGCCTCAAGACCAAAATGCACGCCATCAGCCCGCAGGTCGCCCAAGGCTTGACGCGCGGCGTGGCGCTGGCCGAGGCCAGTTACAGCGCCCTGGTGATCTGGTCCGGCCGTGAGCTGTTTTCTGCGGGCGCTGATTTGCAGGGAATGTTGCCCGCTTTCATGGCGGGCGGCGCTGGCGCGATTGACAGCGCCCAGCGCCAGTTGCAGCAGTTTATGCTGAGCCTGCGCTATGCCGCCGTGCCCGTTGTGTCCGCCATTTCCGGGCTGGCGCTGGGCGGGGGTTGCGAGCTGGCGCTGTATTCAGCGCGGCGCGTGGCGGCGATGGAGAGCTATATCGGTCTGGTTGAAGTCGGCGTCGGCCTGGTGCCGGGCGCGGGCGGTTTGACGGCCATTGCTCGCCGCGCCGCCGAGAATGCCGCCCGTTCCACCAGCAAGGAACTGCTGCCGTTTCTGAGCGAAGGCTTCAGCGCTGCCGCGATGGCTACAGTCAGCAGCGGCGCGCTCGATGCCCGTCGGCTGGGCTATTTGCTGGACAGCGATGTGATCGTGCCGCACCCGGACGAGCTGCTGTTTGTCGCGCTGAGTCAGGCGCGGGCGCTGGCTGAGGCGGGTTATCGTCCGCCGCTCAAGCGATTGTTTCCGGTGGCAGGCCGCGACACGCTGGCCACGCTGACCGGCTCTTTGGTCAATATGCAGGGCGGCGGTTTTATCAGCGCCCACGATTTCCAGATTGCCAGCCTGATCGCCAATGTCGTCTGCGGCGGCGACGTGGACGCAGGCACGCTGGTGAATGAAGACTACCTGATGGCGCTGGAGCGTCAGGCCTTTGGCGCGCTGCTGGTACACCCGAAAACGCAGGAGCGCATCATGGCCATGCTCAGCACCGGCAAGCCGCTGCGCAACTGACAGCGAAGCATCAAAGGAGTTTCAGCATGTCTAAACAAATCCAGGACGCCTATATCGTCGCCGCCACGCGCACGCCGATTGGCCGCTCGCACCGGGGATTTTTCCGCCACACCCGGCCTGACGAGTTGCTGGTGCAGGTCTTGAAAGCCGCTCTGGCCCAGGCGCCGACGCTAGACCCGCAGGCGATTGAAGACATCGTTTGCGGCTGCGCGATTCCCGAAGGCCCGCAGGGGCTGAATATCGCCCGCATCGGCGCGGTGCTGGCCGGGCTGCCCGCCAGCGTGGGCGGCATCACCGTGAACCGCTTTTGCGCCTCCGGCCTGTCGGCGGTGCAGATGGCGGCTGACCGCATCCGCGTCGGCGAGGCCGATGTGATGATCGCTGCGGGTGTCGAAAGTATGAGTCTGGTGCCGATGATGGGCAACACGCCGTCGCTGTCGCCCGCGATATTTGCCGGTGACGCGGATGTCGGCATCGCCTACGGCATGGGGCTGACCGCCGAGAAGGTGGCGCAGCAGTGGAAAATTTCGCGCGAGGCGCAGGATCAGTTCGCCTACGACTCGCACATGAAGGCGCTCAGGGCGCAGCAGGCGGGCGAATTCACAGCGGAGATCACACCCGTTGAAGTGACCGGGCGCAGCGCCAATCTGGCGACCGGCGAAGTCATCGCGACCCGCCGCACCGTCAGCCTGGACGAAGGCCCCCGCCCGGACACCACGCTGGACAGCCTGGCCCAGCTGAAAACCCCGTTTGCCGCACGCGGCTCGGTGACGGCGGGCAACAGCTCGCAAACTTCGGACGGCGCGGGCGCGTTAATTCTGGCCAGCGAAAAAGCCGTCAAGCAGTTTGGCCTGAAGCCGCTGGCGCGCTTTGTCAGCTTTGCCGCCAAAGGCGTGCCGCCCGCCATCATGGGCATCGGCCCGATTGAAGCGATTCCGGTGGCGCTGCGCAGCGCTGGGTTGACGCTGGACGACATCGGCTGGATTGAGCTGAACGAGGCGTTTGCCGCGCAGTCGCTGGCGGTGATTCAGATGCTGGGGCTAGACCCGGCCAGAGTGAACCCGATGGGCGGCGCGATTGCGCTGGGCCATCCGCTCGGGGCGACCGGGGCGATACGCGCCGCCACGGTGATTTACGCGCTGCAGCGCCATCAACTGAAATACGGCATGGTCACGATGTGCGTTGGCATGGGGCAGGGCGCGGCGGGGATTTTCGAGCGGGTTTGAATCGGCTGGCCTGGCCGCAGACACGCTGGCGGCGGCGGTGCATTCTGTTCCGGGCGAAGCGGCTGTCTGACGCATCGTGCTTTCTATGCTGCAGCCCAATGGCGCTGGCCTACACTTTGGTTTTAACCGCAAGACCTTCCCATGAGCACTACCTCCCTTCCCGACATCCTGAGCCACCTCGACTCCGGCGTGATGACGCTGACGCTGAACCGCGTGGCACGCAAGAATTCGCTGACCGCCGCCATGTATGACGCGCTGGCCGACGCGCTGGAATCGGCTAGCGCCGACGCTGCCGTGCGCGCCGTGGTGATTCAGGGCCATGAAACGGTGTTTTCAGCGGGCAACGATATTGGCGACTTTCTGGACAAGCCGCCGTCCTCGCCGGACGCGCCGGTGTTTCGCTTCATGCGCGTCATTAGCCGCTTTCCCAAGCCGATTGTCGCCAGCGTGTGCGGCCCGGCGGTCGGCATTGGCACGACGATGCTGCTGCACTGCGACCTGATTTACGCCGGGGACAATGCGGCGTTTTCGATGCCGTTTGTCAATCTGGGCCTGTGCCCGGAAGCGGGATCCAGCCTGCTGGCGCCGCAATGGATGGGCCACCCGCGTGCCGCCGAAGCGCTGCTGCTGGGCGAGCCTTTCATGGCCGAATCGGCGCTGGAAATGGGGCTGATCAACCGCATCGTGCCGCCCGCCGAGGCCAACGCGCTGGCCCAGCGCCAGGCGCTCAAACTGGCCGCCAAGCCGCTGGCCGCCGTGATGGAAACCAAGCGCCTGCTGAAAAAAGGCAACGCCGCTCTGGTCGCCGAGCGCATTGCCGAAGAAGCCGCCAGCTTTGGCCGCATGCTCAGCGAGCCCGCCGCCCGCGAGGCGTTTGGCGCTTTTATGGAAAAACGTCGGCCGGATTTTTCCGGCCTTTGAAAAGGAAAAAGGTCAACAGGCCAGCCGCGCTGCTTTCTCTGACCTGCGTGAAAGTTGTTTGCAGCGTCCCGATACTTGGTTAACTTAATAATCACTGGATGGCCGGTAGTCGATACAATCGAGCTACCACTCTTCCTTTGTCGCGTCATTTGATTGGCTCCTGGCTCAGGACGAAAAAACCGCTTCAAGGCGGTTTTTTCATGCCCATTGCTTTTCAATGGACGCAACCCATAAGCTATGGTCTGCACTTATCCGTCCCTCACGGTTCAATTACCGCCAGAGGTTGTTCCTGAGCGCTTGGTATCTGTCGATCAGGCCTGCGATTTGTTGAGCATCGGCACCGAGGCTGGCGAGTCTCTTTACGGGGCGTCCCGGCATGGGTGGCTGGCGTGGGCCGTCCGCAGGCTCGCTGAGCAATATGCCGTCGAGGATCTGGACTTCCTGTATTGCGAGCCTTGGCAAACGTCTGAAGAATGCTGCGCGTTCCTGCTTCAGCGCAGGGAGATTGATCGGGTGATCCTAGCCATTTCCTTCGTGCTCGCTCGCGCCGAGTCACATCCCACAGAATTCGCGGGGCTGCTGGAGGGCGGGTACGACGCGGGCGACATTCTTGAGTGCCTTCATGGCGCCGAAGCCTCGCTGTCTCCGGTGATGGATGACGGCGATGCCGCCAACTATCTCTTTGCGTACCTGAAATCGTTTCAATCGTTTTGTGACAATGCACGCGAGAAAGGCCACGCCGTTTTGTACGCGCAATGGAACGGCGGCTGAGAGGTGGCTGCCCGGCCGCGTCACTCAGCTACTTCTTGCTTGGAGATGAACCAGATAAGTATGAAAACTGCCTGCAGCGCAGGTGCAGCGGGCGTAGAGTGCTCCTAAAAAAATAGCAAGCAGTTTTCCGACCGCTAGGCCTTAATGCACCACCATCAGCGTGAACGGGAACACATAAGCCTGCATCGTCACAAACAGGCCGACCAGGCAGGCCAGCGCGATGGAGTGGAAGAACACATAGCGCAGGATGTCGCCTTCGTGGTCAAACCAGCGCGTGGCGGTCGAGGCGACGACAATGGACTGGGCGTCGATCATCTTGCCCATCACGCCGCCCGAGCTGTTGGCCGCGCCCATCAGATTCGGCGACAGGCCCAGCTGCTCGGCAGCGACGCGCTGCATGCCGCCAAACAGCACGTTGGAGGCCGTGTCCGAGCCGGTCATGGCCACGCCAATCCAGCCCATCAGCGTGCCGAAGAAGGGGTAGAACACGCCGCTGTTGGCAAAGGCCAGTCCCAGCGTGGTGTCTGTGCCCGAGTAGCGCGTCAGCGTGCCCAGCGCCAGCATCAGCACGATGGTGATCAGCGAGTAGCGCACCAGCCACAGCGTGCGGAAAAAGGTCTTGAAAATTTCGACCGGGCTGTACTTCATGATCAGCGCGCTGATGATGGCCGAGATCAGGATGCCGGTGCCGGTGGAGGACAGCAGGTTCAGCACATAGACGGCGCTTTCTTTGTGCGGCGTGGTCACCACGGGCGGCATTTTCTCGATCAGGTTGTGCAGACCGGCCATCGGGAAGGCGGGCGCGAAGAAGCTGTTCAGCCAGACCTTGACCGGCGGCAGGCCCCAGACAAACACGAACACCGACAAAATCACCCACGGCGTCCAGGCGCGGATCAGCGCGGCGCGGTCGTGAACCACCACGGGAGCAGGCGGCTTGGCTTCATGGGCGCTGACATCGTTGCCCTTGAGCGTCGGCGAAGTCCAGATTTTCTTCGGCTGCCAGACGCGCAGGAACAGCACCAGCGAGACCATCGACACGATGGCCGCAATGATGTCCACCAGCTCGGGGCCGATGAAGTTGGAAACCAGGTATTGCGGAATGGCGAATGAAAGACCGGTGACCAGAATGGCGGGCCAGATTTCCATCATCGCCTTGCGCCCGGCAAAGGCCCAGATCAGCCAGAACGGCACCATCAGCGAGAACAGCGGCAGCTGGCGGCCGATCATCGCGGTGACTTCCATCAGGTCGTAGCCGTGAACCTTGGCCAGCGTGATGACGGGGGTGCCCAGCGCGCCAAAGGCGACCGGCGCGGTGTTGGCGATCAACGAAAGGCCGGAAGCGGCCAGCGGCGAAAAGCCCAGGCCGATCAAAATACCGGCGGTCACGGCCACTGGCGTGCCGAAACCGGCGGCGCCTTCAAAGAACGCACCGAAGCAAAAGGCAATCAACAGCAGTTGCAGGCGGCGGTCTTCGGTGATGCCTGACAGCGAATCCTGCAGAACTTTAAAACTGCCATTCTGCTCGGCCAGTTGCTGCAGGAAAATGATGTTCAGCACGATCCAGCCAATCGGCAGCAGACCGGTGAAGCCGCCGTACAGCGCGGCGCGACCGGCCATGTCCACCGGCATGCCGTAGGCAAACACGGCCACGGCCAGCGCAGCGATCAGGCCCAGCCCGGCGGCGATATGCGCCTTGATATGTAAAAAGCCCAGACACACCAGCATCACCACCACCGGCACGGCCGCCAGCAGGGTTGAGATGTACATATTGCCAAAGGGGTCGTAGATTTGCTGCCAGGTCATGCTTGTCTCCTACTAAGTTGTTAAATCGCGGAAGACAAGCTCTTACTGTCGAGCAGGCTATCCGTTTTCCGGTTTCCAGAGCCTGTGCTCTTGCGTCGCTGGACTATAGGGAAACAACAGCCTGTGCAGTTTGAATGTTCTTGGTAAAGAGCTTGAAAATTTTTGTGACATTGCGTCAGCGCCAGTTCCCTTTGGTTGGGGTGGCTGACGGGGCTGTTCCCTGTCGGTGCGGGTGAATTTTTGGCGTTTTTTTGCTTGATGCGCTTTGCCCGTCAGCGACCAGGATTTTCGACTGGGCAGATGGCGCACTTACAATGCAAAGCTTGTATCGGCGAGTTTTTTCCTTGAAGAAAAATGTAAAAGCTGATATAGAAGATTTAAAAAATTAGAATTTTTTCTTGCGAGGTGGGATGACATTAAGCGGTAAATCATTGAAGGGACACATTGGCTGGAGAAGTCCTGTACGGATCATGGCGTCCGTTTACAGCGCTCTGTTCCTGCGTGAAGCACTGACCCGAATCTCTTCGTCACGCGCGGCCTGGTTTTGGTTGCTGTTTGAACCGGTTTTTAATGTGGCTTACATGGTGCTGATTTATACAGTCATTCGCGTGCGCACGATGGGCGGCGTTGATGTCTTCATCTGGCTGATGGTCGGCATGCTGGCTTTTTTCATGTTCCGCCGCACTGCCACGCAGGTGACGAATGCCATCAGCGCCAATCAGGCGCTGTTTACGTACCGTCAGGTCAAGCCCGTTGATGCCGTGCTGGTGCGCGGTGGCCTGGAAGGTTTTTTGATGGGAATCGTCGCCAGCATTTTGCTCGGCGGTGCCGCCTTGCTCGGTCACTCTGTGCTGCCGACAGACCCGCTGACCGTGCTGGAAGCCTTTTTCGGCTTGTGGCTGGCGGCGCTGGGCTTTGGTCTGGTGGTGTCCGTGGTCACCGAGCTGGTGCCGGAGTTGGGGCGGTTGATCAACTTTGTCATGACGCCGCTTTACCTTGTCTCTGGCGTGATATTGCCGCTGTCCAGCGTGCCGCAGCCCTACCGCGACTGGCTGATGTTGAACCCGGTGGCGCATGGTCTGGAGGCGGCGCGGCTCGGGTTCTCGCCCTACTACCACGCTGTTCCTGGGTTGAGTATATCCTCTCTTTATGGATTTTCCCTCGTCAGCATCTTTCTTGGTTTGGCCCTGCACCGCCGTTTTGCCCTCAGACTGGTGACGCAATGATCATCGTTGAGGATGTTCACAAACGCTACCAGACCGAGCACGGCCCCGGAAAGTGGGTTCTGCAAGGCGTGAGCTTGACGATTCCAGCCAAGTGCAGTGTCGGCCTGATCGGTGCCAATGGCGCGGGCAAGTCCACCCTGCTGCGCATCATTGGCGGGGTTGATCAGCCCAACAAGGGCCGTGTCGAGCGGCAATGCAGCGTCTCCTGGCCGATGGGCTTTGGGGGCGGCTTGCAGGGCTCGCTGACGGGTCGGCAAAACGCCAAGTTTGTCTGCCGCATCCACGGCCATGAAGACGATCTTTCCGAGCGTATCGCCCACATCGAAGCATTTGCCGAAATCGGCCAAGCCTTTGATGAGCCCGTCAAAACCTATTCCACTGGCATGCGCTCACGGCTGCAGTTTGCGCTGTCGCTGGCCTTTGACTTTGAGGTGTACATCTCCGACGAAGTCACGGCCGCAGGCGATGCTGCCTTCAAAAACAAAGCCTTCGCCGCCTTCAAAAAGCTGGCTGACCATGCCAGCATCATCATGGTGTCTCATGATGAAGGCACATTGCGCCAGTTTTGCTCGGCTGGCATCTGGATTCACGATGGAACGGCGCACTGGTTCGACCAGATTGATGACGCCCTCAAAGCCTATAAAAGCAGCCTGCCCGCATGATTAAACGCTTCAAACAAAACCTCTTCAATCGTCCCCTCCTCAGTGCGGCGCTGGTCGCCTCGCTGCTGGCCGGCGTGTACTGGCTGGCTATCGCGCCAGACCGCTACGTCTCTGAAACCCACATCATCGTCCAGCGCATTGACCTGGCAGGCAGCCCGAAAGCGGATGTCTTGAGCATGCTCGGCGGCGCTGGCGGCGGCCATGTTGACCTGATGCTGCTGCGCGACCATTTGCAGTCGGTGGAGTTGCTCAGAAAACTCGATGCCAGCTTGAGCCTGCGTGCCCATTACAGCGATCCGAAATACGATTTCCTGTCGCGCATGTCGTCGCGGGACTTGCCGATGGAGGACTTTCATCGCTATTTCCTGTCCAGGGTGAACATCGAGTTTGATGACTACGCTGGGGTGCTGGTGATCAAAGTCCAGGGTTTCGATCCGAAAACTGCGCACGCTATCGCCACGCAACTGCTGCAGGAGGGTGAGCGCTTCATGAACGGCATGGCCCACAGTCAGGCGCAGGACCAGGTTGATTTTCTGGAAAAGCAGGTGGCTCAAATGAAGGAGCGGGTCTTGCAGGCCCGTCAGGCCGTACTGGCTTACCAGAACAAGAAAGGTCTGGTGTCGCCCCAGACTTCGGCTGAAACCATCGCAGCCATCGTGGCCAAGCTCGAAGCCCAGCGCACTGACCTGCAAACCCAGCGCAGCGCGCTGCAGGCCTATCTGGTGGCAGGGCACCCCAGCATCGTGCAGATCAACCAGCAGCTCGAAGCGGTTGCCCAGCAAATTGCACTGGAGCAGGCCAAGCTGGCCGCGCCGAACGGCAAAACGCTCAACAGTGCGGTCGAAGAGTTCCAGCGCCTTGAGATGCAGGCGGGCTTTGCCCAGGATGTGTATAAAACCGCTCTGGAGGCACTGGAAAGAGGCCGCCTTGACGCCGCCCGCACCTTGAGGAAGGTGGCCGTTATTCAGGCCCCGACCCTGCCTGAATATGCGCTGGAGCCCCGCCGTTTTTACAACACGCTGGTGTTCATGCTTTTCGCCTTTTTACTGGCTGGCGTGCTGCATCTGCTGGCCGCCATTGTTCGCGACCACAAGGACTGATTCCCATGCTTCGCCCGATTACTTCCCTCCTGCTGGCCTTGGCCTTTGGCCAGGCAGCGCTGGCCGCAGACGCCATCAAGCCGATGATCGGTGCGCAATCTGTTGATGCCGCCACAGCGGGGGCCATTGCCGCCGCGCTGGCATCGACAGCCACTGCGGCATCCCCACCAGCGCCCGCGCCCTTGCCCGCATCAGCGCCGCAGTGGGCGGACTACAGTGCCAACCTCGCCAGCGATGTGTTTGGCGCCAATTTGTTTACCGGCGCTTTTGCCCGCCAGGGCGCTACCCAGTTCAACCCCGACTACGCCGTGGCCGTGGGCGACAAAATTCAGGTGCGGCTGTGGGGCGCGTTTGACTTTGATGCCCCGCTGGTCGTGGATCCCAAAGGCAACCTGTTTTTGCCGCACGCCGGCCCGGTTCAGGTGCTGGGCGTGCGCAACCAGGACTTGCAGCGCCTGGTCGAGTCGGCCGTTGGCAAGGTGTTTCGCTCCAATGTGTCCAGCTACGCCAGCCTGGCCGCTGCCCAGCCGGTGCGGGTGTTTGTCGGCGGTTTTGTGAACCGCCCCGGCCTCTACAGCGGCACCAGCATGGACAGCCTGCTGAGCTACCTGGATCAGGCTGGCGGCATAGACCCGGAGCGCGGCTCCTTTTTAAAAGTTCAGGTCAAGCGCGGCCAGCAGGTGCGCACGACTGCCAATCTGTATGATTTTTTGCTCAACGGCACGCTGCCCCTGACGCAGCTGGCCGATGGCGATGTGATTTTTGTGACGCCCCGGCAACATAGCGTCAAGGTGGCGGGGCTGGCCGAAAATGCCAAGCGCTTTGAATTTGCCGACAGCACCCGCACCGTCGCCGACCTGGCCAGGCTGGTTAAGCCCAGCGCTTCAGCCACCCATGTGCGCGTCGTGCGCAACACCGGCGCAACCAGAAACGTCGAGTATTACCCGCTCGCCGACGCGGCCAGCGTGGCCCTGACAAACGGCGATGAGCTGGAGTTCACTGCCGACAAAAAGCCCGGCACCATCACCGTGCGTGTCGAGGGCGAGCACCAGAGCGCCCAGGAATATGTACTGCCCTACGGCACCCGCATGGCCGCGCTGCTGCAGCAGATTCAATATACCGAGCGCTCCGATCAGGACAGCCTGCAGCTGTTTCGCCAAAGCGTCAAAGAGCGGCAAAAGCTGATGCTGCAAACCTCGCTCAAGAGCCTGGAAGTGGCCGCCCTGACGGCGCGCTCCGGCACCAGCGACGAAGCGATTTTGCGCAAGGAAGAGGCCGGGCTGATTTTGCAGTGGGTCGAGCGCGCCAAAAAGATCGAGCCCAGCGGCCAGGTGGTGATTGCCCAGGCTGAAAGCCGCAACGAGCTGCTGCTCGAAAGCGGCGACATTTTGCGCGTTCCCACCAAGGACGGCTTGGTGTTGATCAGTGGCGAGGTACTGTTTCCTAACGCCATCGCTTTTGACAAGGGCTTGAGCCTGGATGACTACGTGCGCCGCGCTGGCGGTTACACCCAGAACGCCGATGCGGCGCGCATGGTGGTGGCACACCGCGATGGCAGCTTTTCCGAAGCGGGCGGCCACAAAGGATTGTTTAGCATGGGCAGCGATGCCGTTCGTCCTGGGGATGAGATTTTGGTGCTGCCGAAAATTGACGTGAAGTCGCGGCAGATTTGGAAAGACATGAGCCAGATTCTTTACCAGATCGCCATCAGTGCGAAGGTGATTTTCGGGCTTTAATGTTCTTCAAATTGAAAAAGAAAGTAATGTTGTGACTTTTGCAAAAAAATTAAATAAATTCCAAAAGAACCCCAAGCTTTTTTTTGCGGATTCAAACAAACCTTTGATGAAGATAATTAATGGGCTGATACAGAATAAGCCCACACCCAGCAAGGTAGTAAAAAGCATACCCATTAAAGTTGCTGGAGTTAATAAGCCAAATGTAAAGTCGGCCACTGAATTTGACCGGATTCGTTCGATGCAGCCTGGCTTTAGCAATAAAGATAATCAAATTGATCTTTGGCGAGCCTACCGTGAAGATGCGAAAAAAGACACCGAATTATTGGATGTCAAACATAGATTCGCTATCTATCCGCTCGGCGTTCGCATGCTGGATAAGTTACGTGATTCGATGTATAGGGAAGATGGTTGTGCGACGTTTTTTCTTCCACTTTGGGAGGAGATGGACAGCTTCGGAGATTTGGATGATTTTGAGTACCTTGCAAACAAGTCGCCTCTCGTGGCGCATTCGGTTGCAAAACGACTTTTGGCCATCGCCATTTCACGAAAGGCCACGGCTGTCATCTTGCCCTACGATGCCACAGCATTAACACGGGCGATTGCGATACAAAGTCGTGCATTGGGGCTGGTTACTATTTGCCATTTCCAAAATTACAGCCCGACGTTGAAGTTGTATGGTGAAGAGCGCCTGGCTGCTTTTCCGATATGTGACTGGATTGCCGTTGATGAGGAATTTGCAGGTAGTTTGAATTTTTCAGAAGCCGTGATGCGGCGTTGTGCAGTTATATCTGAAAAAGCAAGAAAAACAGAGTCTTTTGTGGAGACTACTGATGTTCAGCGTAATAAATTGCGCTCTTTAGTGGGTGCTGGCGCAGTTGAAAATATCAGAATAATTGCTCTCGCCCCACTTCAATCGACAATGACCGATGAATGCATATCTGTTATTACGCTTGCACAAATTAACAAGTTGCTCTCCAGGGTTCAGCCAACTGATCATTTGTTGATTTTGGCAAAGCGGCGGAAAAACGGATTTATGAACAGCAATGTTGTTAATTTATTGAAGAATAAATACCGTAAAACAATTTTATTTTATGATGACAATCAGGCTGATATTGTAAATTTGCTTCCCATTTCCATAGATGCAGTTTTTCCAGTCGGGTTATTACCTGAAAATTATCGCGGGCATCCAGCTGTTACTGCGTATGACTTGTCTGAGTCCAATGCACTTGAAGTGATAGAGGCTATTGAGCCAGAAAGCAATGACAATGTACAGAATTCATCGAGAGGTTTCCCGCATCCAGGGTTCGATAAGCTTGCTATGCCTCATCGTACGGCAGGAAATTTTGATTTTCAACTTAATATTTTCGATGATGCTTTAAGTCGAATTTTGGAGCTTGATGGACCGGGATTGGATTTGATCGCAGTTCCTGATCCGATCACCAATGTTCCTATAACCAATGGTCGGCAAAAGTACCTTCTTGAGTTACTGCATGCCAATCGACGAATTTATGGTGCAAATTCACTGAGAGAGGCCAATATGGCTGAAGTATTTATTCAGTGGGGCGCCGAACCAAGTGAATCTAAAGAACGTCCTGAAGTATTTCGTAGCCAGCTTTCTCGCCCTCGTTTATTTCTTGAGGATGGATTTATTCGTTCCAGGGGATTGTGGACAGATCCGAACGAACCAACATTATCTGTTGTAATGGATACTCGTGCGATTTACTATAATTCTTTACAACCATCACTCCTTGAGGCGATTCTTGATTCTGACTTTAAATTAAATGAAGATCAGCTGGTACGTGCACGGACTCTGATTGATAGAATTGTAGGAAACAAAATATCAAAATATAATCATGCTCCTGTGCTGGATTTAAATTTTCATATTTCTGGCAAGAAAACAATTCTTCTGATTGATCAAAAAGCAGGAGATATGTC
>JAPLPS010000087.1 GCA_026400075.1 Polaromonas sp. | reverse complement strand
TGAAGATGGGGTTCCTGCCGGTCGTTGACCGTACCCGCTACACCAAGGAAGACGAACCCGACTTCGATTTGGACTTCCTGACCTCGCTGCACAGGGGTGGCGACGCGCCGGTGCAAGTGCCCAGGCTCAACATCACCCTGCAGCCGCTCAAGTTCATGGAGTTTTCCATGGAAGACCCGATGGTGCTGGTCTTGCCTGCGTCCAGCGGCCCTATCGTCGTGAATACACCCAGGCCCGAGCGCTACGCGCTGGCCAAACTGCTGGTGCATGGCGAGCGACGCGCCAGCCATCCCGAGAAAGCTGCCAAGGATCTCGAACAGGCTGCCACGCTGATCGACTACCTGAGCGCCTACCAGCCGCAAGAGCTGAACGAAGCCTGGGAGGACATGCTCTCGCGTGGCCCCGGATGGCGGTCACGGGCATGCGATGGCATCGAGGCGCTTGGCAGACAGCATCCCGGCATTGAGTGCGCGATCAAGCGGCCGGGCCAGTAGGAGGGTCGGCCGGGATTCCGGCAGTTCTGATCGGTTGCAAGCTGATGGCGCAAAAACAGCTTCAGGCTGTGTAGTCGCTCTGGCGCTGCGGCTCGGCCTGGATAAAGGCCGGGTGCTGGCGCGCAAAGGCGGCGATGCGGCTGATGCGCGGCCAGGCGGCCAGATCGACTTTCATGCGCTCGGCGTTGGCGACCTGCGGCACCAGGCAGCAGTCGGCCAGCGTCGGCGTTGGGCCGACGCACCAGCCGTCATGGTCGGGCAGCAGCGCTTCCAGGGCGTTGAAACCCTCGGCGATCCAGTGGGCGTACCAGGCGTTTTTCTGCGCTTCGCTCAGGCCCAGGTCATGCACCAGGTATTTCAGCACCCGCAGATTGTTCAGCGGGTGAATGTCGCAGGCGATGAGCTGGGCGATTTCCAGCACCTGGCCGCGTGACTGGCCGCTGGCGGGCACCAGCAGCGGCTCGGGCTGGATGCAGTCCAGGTGATCGATGATGGCCAGCGACTGCGACAGCTGCGCCCCGCCATCGACCAGCGTCGGCACCAGCCCGGACGGGTTCAGCGCCAGAAATTCCGCGCTGCGCTGGGCGCCGCTGCGGATGTTGACGCCGATGGACTCGGCGCTCAGCCCCTTGAGGCCGAGCGCGATGCGCACCCGGTACGAGGCCGAGCTGTTGAAAAAAGTGTAGAGCTGCATGGCAAACCCCGCGCTTATTCGGCCGCGCCAATCGTCAGCGCGATCTCGCCCACGCCCGCGACATGGCCGGTGATTTTGTCGCCCGCCAGCACAGGGCCGACGCCTTCAGGCGTGCCGGTGTAAATCAGGTCGCCGGGCTGCAGGTGATAAAACAGCGACAGGTCGGCAATGATTTCGCGCACATTCCAGATCAGCTTGTTGACATCGGACTTCTGCTGGGTCTGGCCGTTGACTTCGAGGGCGATTTCGCCGGAGTCGATCACCACGCCGGGCATGGGGACGATCTCGCTGCAGACCGAACCCTGTTCAATGTCCTTGCCCAAGTCCCACGGGCGGCCCTTGTCGCGGGCGACGAGTTGCAGGTCGCGCCGGGTCATGTCCAGGCCGCAGGCGTAGCCGTAAATCGCCTTGTGCGCGTCTTCCTGCGACACGCGGAAAGCGGGCGCGCCAATGGCGACGACCAGTTCCATCTCAAAGTGGAAATTGGCCGTCTCGGGCGGGTAAGTCATCGTGGCGCCCGAGTCCAGCAGCGTTTGCGGCGCCTTGGTGAAGTAGAACGGGCGCTCGACCGACTTATCGACCGGCCTGCCCATTTCGACGGCGTGGGCGTGGTAGTTGCGCCCGACGAAGAACAGGCGGTTGATCGGCAGGCGTTTTTCCTCGCCGTACACGGGCAGGGATTGAACGGCGGGCGGGTTCCAGAGGTAAGCGGTCATGGTGGTTTTCCTTTAAAAATCAACAAAGCGCAGTCGCTCGAAACGGCTGCGCTGGCGGGGAAGGGCGGCGAGGGCTGCGGAATCAGCCGCGATTCTCGAACACGCCGAGCTTGCGGTGCAGTGGCGACTCGTCGGCGATGAACAGAAAAGCCGGGGCGTCGGCCGACAAATTGCGCAGCGTCACGGCGCAGTAACCGGGCGCGCAGCAGGTGTCGGCTTCGAGCAGCGTGAAGGTTTGCGCTTCGACGCTGACTTGCGCACTGCCCTCGATCTGGTGAAACACCATCGCGGGCGAGCGCGCAGGCAGGCGCAGGCTCTGGCCGGGGCGCAGCATCAGCGCGTAAAAGCCGAGGATGTTTTCTGCATCGGCGCCGGTTTCGGGGTTCACGTAGGTGATCTGCAGGGCTTCGGTGCTGGCTTCGCTGGCGGCCATTGCCAGCAGCGCGGCGCGGGCTTCGGCCCAGGGGTAGCGCAGCATCGGATAGGCTTTGTTCGAGCGCTCGAACACCGGGCTCGGGCGCAGGCCGCCACGGGCGTAGCCGCTGACGCCTTCGCCGGGCTTGACGCTCTGGCTCGGGCCTTCGAGGTGGTAGGAGGCTTCGATGAAATACACCAGCGGCAAATCGAGCACGTCGAGCCAGACCACCGGCGCGTTGCCGTCGTGGCCGTGTTCGTGCCACAGGCCGGTGGGGGTGAGGATCAGGTCGCCGCGCTGCATAGCGCATTTTTCGCCATCGACGAGCGTCCACGCGCCTTCGCCTTCGACGACCATGCGCACCGCGTTGGGCGTGTGGCGGTGCGCCGGGGCCAGTTCGCCGGGCAGCAGCAGTTGCATGCCCAGGTACATCGCGGCGCTGGCCTGCATTTTTTCCAGGCCGTGGCCGGGGTTGGCCAGCACCAAGACGCGGCGCTCGGCTTTTTCAATCGGCGTCAGCTCGCCTGCCTTGATCAGCAGCGGGCGCAGCGTGGCGTAAGGCCAGTGCGTTGCCTGGGTCTTGCGCGTGGGCACGCCCGGCGGCAGCACGGCGCGCAGGCTGGGCCACAGCGGCACCAGGTTGTTTTGCGTCAGCTCGTCGCGGTAGTCCTGCGGCAGGTCTTCGAGACGGCCCAGCGTGTCAAAACGGTCATGAGTTTGCATGGTTTTTTCTTTCAAAAGGGCGGGCGCTTCAGTCTTGGGCCAGGCAGTTGGTGACGTTCCAGCCGTACAGCCATTCAATCGCGTCGTAAAAACGCGCCTGCGTGCGGCCTTTCCACAGCGAATTGCGCACCAGCCGCTCGACGCCCTTGGCGTGGTAGAGCCGCCCCATTTCGCGCCCCGACAGCACGATGCGCGCCGTGCGGGTGACGCGGGAGCGCTGGTACAAATCGAGCGCCTTGACCCAGTCGTTGTCGTTGACGCGCAGTGCTTCGCCCAGCGTGACGGCGTCTTCGAGCGCCATGCAAGCGCCTTGCGCCATGTATTGCGTGGTTGGGTGCGCGGCGTCGCCCAGGATGGTCACGCGGCCAAAGCTCCACTGGGCAATCGGCTCGCGGTCGGCGGTGGCCCAGCGTTTCCTGGTTTTGGGCAGCTCGATCAGCTGGCGCGCTTTCGGGCAGATGCCCTGGAAGTAGCTCAGCACTTCTTCCTTGCTGCCGTCGGTGACGCCCCATTCTTCCTTCTCGCGGCTGTGGAAGGTGACGACGATGTTGTACTGCTCGCCGCCACGCAGCGGGTAATGCACCAGATGGCAATTTGGCCCGGCCCACAGGCTGGCAGCGTTCCAGCGCAGGTTTTCCGGGAACTCAGCTTTGTCCACCACGGCGCGGTACACCACATGGCCGGTGACGCGCGGCGGGTCGTTGACGTACTGGGCGCGCACCACCGACTTGCCGCCGTCAGCGCCGATCAGGGCCGCGCCCCGGTGCTGCTTGCCGTTCTGGTCGGTCGCGGTGACGCTGTCCGCGTCCTGCTCGATTTTTTCGATGCGGGTGCTGGTGAAAAACTCGACCTGG
>JAPLPS010000092.1 GCA_026400075.1 Polaromonas sp. | reverse complement strand
CGGCTCGATTCTCGCCAGTTTCATCAACGCCGCAATCCTGCTGGTCGCGATGGGCTCACTCGGCTGGGAAGCCATACAGCGCCTGCAGGATCCGGCACCGATTGCCGCTGGCACGGTGATGGTTGTCGCCGCGGTCGGCGTGCTGATCAACGCGCTGACCGCCGCGCTGTTCATGTCCGGCGGCAAAACCGATATGAATATCCGCGGTGCCTTCCTGCACATGGCTGCTGACGCATTGGTGTCCCTCGGCGTCATCATCGCCGGGGCGCTGTACCTGTGGCAGGGCTGGGCCTGGATTGACCCGGTGATGAGCCTGGCCATTGCCGTGGTGATTGTGGCGGGCACCTGGAGCCTGTTCAAGCAGTCGCTGCACCTGCTGTTTGACGGCGTGCCCGACAGCGTCGATCTGGCCGCCGTGCGCCAGCGCCTGCTCGGCTTGAGCGGCATCGCCGATGTGCATGACCTGCATGTCTGGGCGATGGGCACGGCGCAAACCGCCCTGAGCGCCCATGTCGTGCTCAAGCCCCAGGTCACCGACAGCGACGCCGTGCTGCAGCAAGCCGGTCAGGCGCTGCACACGCATTTCGACATCCGCCATGTCACGCTGCAAATGGAGTCGGCGGACTACGCCGGACAGTGCGCACTGCGCACAGGCAGCGGCTGCCACTGAAGCGCAAAATGCAAAAGGGGTTTTGTTGACAGCCCTCAGCCAGCGCTTCATCGGACACCCTCGCCGAATCCGCCCCGGCGCTGACCGCCCAAACGACTGAAGGAGATTCTCGATGAACACACCACAGCACCACCACTTCACCGAACTTTTTGCCCAGCTGGGCCTGCCCACAGACAATCCCGACATCGGCCAATTTCTGAGCGCGCACCGGCCCCTGGCCGAGGGCATTGCGCTGGCCGACGCGCCCTTCTGGAGCACCAGTCAAGCCGCTTTCCTGCGCGAGAAAATTGTTGAAGATGCCGACTGGGCCGAAGTCGTCGATCAGCTCAATGCCGCCCTGCGTGCCGCCTGAGTCCGCCCCCGATGCACAGCCGCCCGTCCCCAGCGGGCTGAGCAGCGCCGAAGCGGCCCGGCGGCTTCAGGCCGACGGCGCCAATCTGCTGCCCGGCAGCGCGCCCAAATCCAATTTAGCCATCGTCTGGCAGGTGCTGACCGAGCCAATGTTTTTGATGCTGCTGACGGCGGGCGGCATTTACCTGACGCTGGGCGACCCGGCTGAAGCGCTGTTTTTGCTCGGTTTTGTGTTTGTCGTCATCGGCATCACGCTGGCGCAGGAGCGCAAGACCCAGCGCGCACTCGAATCGCTGCGCGAGCTGTCGGCGCCGCGCGCGCTGGTGCGGCGCGGCGGCGAAGAATTGCGCATTGCCGGGCGCGACGTGGTGCGCGGCGACCAGCTGGTGCTGCGCGAGGGCGACCGGATTGCCGCCGACGCCCGGCTGCTGCAAGGCCAGCTCGAAGTCGATGAATCGCTGCTGACCGGCGAAGCCGTGCCAGTGGCCAAGTCGCCCGCGCCCGGCCTGCCCGCGTCGCCGCCAGACGATGTCCCGCCACCGTCGTCCGCGCCGGAATCAGCCCCGCCGCCCGCAGGCAAGACACTTTCTTCCGGCAGCAGCGACAGCGCTGCCCTGTTCGCCAGCACCGTCATCACCCGAGGCAGCGGCCTGGCCGAAGTGCTGGCCACGGCGAGCGCCACCGCCGTCGGCCGCATCGGCGCCGATCTGGCCGCCACCGAAGAGCCGCCATCGGCGCTGCAGCGCAGCTCGGCCCGGCTGGTGCGCCAGCTCGGTCTGGCCGCGTTGCTGCTGGCGCTCACGCAGGTGTTTCTCGGCTGGTGGTGGAGCGGGCGCACGCTGCTCGAAAGCCTGCTGGCCGGTATTGCGCTGGCGATGGCGATATTGCCCGAAGAAATCCCGGTCATCCTGACCGTCTTTCTGGCGCTGGGCGCGTGGCGCATTTCCAAGCAAAAAGTGCTGACCCGGCGCGTCTCCGCCGTCGAGGCGCTGGGCGCCATCACCGTGCTGGCGGTGGACAAAACCGGCACGCTGACGCTCAACCGCATGGCCGTGGCCGAGCTGGCGACGGGCGGCGCGTCGTTCACGCCCGAAGGTGCGCCCGAGCTGCCGGAAGACTTTCACCGGCTGGCCGAATTTGCCATGCTGGCCACGCCGGGCGACGCGTTCGACCCGATGGAGCAGGCCATCCAGAAGTTCGGCCACCAGTGGCTGGCAGGCACCGAGCATGTGCATGACGACGCGCTGCCGGAGTTTGAATACGCGCTGTCGGGCGAGATGCTGGCCATGACGCGGGTCTTTGCCAGCGCCGCCCCCAGCGAACACCTGCTGGCCACCAAGGGCGCGCCCGAAGCCGTGGCCGATCTGTGCCACCTGCCCGCGCAGCAGCGCGACGCGATCCGCCTGCAAGTCGAGGCGATGGCCGAACGCGGCCTGCGCGTGCTCGGCGTGGCCTGCGGACGCTGGAGCGCCACGGGCAGCGCGCCCGGCGCGCCCGGCGTGCCCGGCGCCAGCCCCGCCTGGCCGCCCAGCCAGCACGATTTTGATTTTGAATTTCTCGGTTTAATCGCGCTGGCCGACCCGCCGCGCCCGGAAGTGCCCGCCGCGCTGGCCGAATGCCGCCGCGCTGGCGTGCGCGTCATCATGCTGACCGGCGACCACCCGGCCACGGCCCGCGCCATTGCCCGGCAGGTCGGCCTGTCCGAGCGCCCGCATATCCTGAGCGGCGCCGACATTGCCACGCTCGACGACGCGGCGCTGAGCCAGCGGCTGCGCCACACCGACATCTGCGCGCGCCTGCTGCCCGCCCACAAGCTGCGCCTGGTGCAACTGCTGCGCGCCAATGGCGAAGTCGTCGCGATGACCGGCGACGGCGTCAACGACGCGCCCGCGCTGAAAGCCGCCGACATCGGCATTGCGATGGGCGAGCGCGGCACCGACGTGGCCCGCGAAGCCGCCGCGCTGGTGCTGCTCGACGACAGCTTTGCCCGCATCGTCGCGGCGATACGCCAGGGCCGACGCATCGACGACAACGTGCGCAAGGCGATGCGCTTTGTGTTTTCGGTGCATGTGCCGGTGATTGCGCTGACGCTAGTGCCGACGCTGCTGCAGTGGCCCGCGCTGCTGCTGCCGGTGCATATCGTGCTGCTGCAGCTGCTGATTGACCCGGCCTGCGCCATCGTGCTCGAAGCCGAGCCAGAAGCGCCCGGCCTGATGGATCGTCCGCCGCGCCCGGTCACGGACTCGCCGTTTGCGCTGGCGGCGCTGGCTTACGCGGCGCTGCAGGGGCTGGGCGTGGCGGCGGTGCTGCTGCTCGGCCAGGCCTGGCTGACGGCGCAAGGCTGGCCCACGGCGCAAAGCCACAGCGTGGTTTTTGCCGTGCTGCTGCTGTGCGTGATGCTGTTGATTCTGGCCAGCCGCGACCCGCAGCGCACGGCCCTTTTTGGCCTCAGCCAGCCGCACGCCTGGCTGACCGGCATGGGCGCGCTGATGGGCTTGCTGCTGCTGGCGGTGCTTTACCTGCCCTGGCTGCGCCAGCTGATGGGCCTGGCCCCGCCCGCTGCCGCCGCCGGGCTGAGCGCCGGGGCGGCGCTGCTGGCGCTGTGCGTGCTGTGGCTGGAGCTGCTGCGGCAGGTGGCGGGCAAGCGGCTGCCTGCGCATACTGTTACCTGAATTACCGGCCAAATCCGCTCAACCGGAACCTGGGCAGACGCATACTGCCCCTGCGTGATCTCACTTTTAGACCGGGAGACCTCATCACCATGAATGATGTTCAATTGACGCAGCAGGCGCCGCCGCAGAACCTGGATCGCACCGTCCACAGCCAGCTGGCGCGCTTTACCCACGGCATTTCACCCGCCTCGCTGGGCGGCGCCTACCTGGACTGGCTGACGCACCTGCTGCTCTCGCCCGGCAAGCAGCACGAGCTGCTGGAAAAGGCGCTGGAAAAATCGATGCGCATCGGCTGGCATGCGATGACCGGCCCGGTTGACCAGTGCAAGCCCTGCATTAATCCGCTGCCGCAAGACCGGCGCTTTAGCGCGCCCGAGTGGCAGCGCTGGCCGTTCAACCTGATTTACCAGTCCTTCCTGCTGAACCAGCAGTGGTGGCACAAGGCCACCAGCGACGTGCCGGGCGTCACGGCGCACCACGAGCATGTCGTCACCTTTGCCACGCGCCAGTTGCTCGACATCGTGTCACCGGCCAACTTTCCGCCGAGCAACCCGGAAGTGCTCAGCGTCACCCTCAAAAGCGGCGGCGTCAACCTGGTGCAGGGCGCGCAAAACCTGTTTCACGAAGCCATACGCCTCGCCGCTGGCCGACCACTGCCCGGCACCGAAAAATTTCGCCCCGGCCACGAAGTGGCGATCACGCCGGGCAAGGTGGTGCTGCGCAACCACCTGATCGAGCTGATCCAGTACAGCCCGCAAAGCGACACCGTGTTTGCCGAGCCGGTGCTGATCGTGCCGTCCTGGATCATGAAGTTCTACATCCTGGACTTGTCGCCGGAAAACTCGCTGGTCAAATACCTGGTCGAAAAAGGCCACACCGTCTTCATCCTCTCCTGGAGAAACCCCGACGCCAAGGACCGCAATCTGGGCATGGACGACTACCTGAAATCCGGCGCGCTGGCCGCCATCGACGCGGTCAGCGCCATCGTGCCGGCGCAGAAAATTCACGCGATGGGCTACTGTCTGGGCGGCACGCTGCTGAGCATTGCCGCCGCCTTCATGGCCAGCCACCAGGACGAGCGCCTCAAGACGCTGACGCTGCTGGCCTCGGAGCTGGACTTTGAAGACCCCGGCGAGCTCGGCCTGTTCATCGACGAAAGCCAGCTGTCTTTTCTGAACGATGCGATGGCCAACAAGGGCTACCTCGACGGCAAGCAGATGGCGGGCGCTTTTGCGCTGCTCAATTCGCGCGATCTGGTCTGGTCGCGCATGGTGCATGACTACCTGATGGGCAACAGCCACCCGGTCAACGACCTGACCGCCTGGAACCTCGACGCCACGCGCATGCCCTACCGCCAGCACAGCGAGTACCTGCGCAGCCTCTACCTGAACAACGACCTGGCCGAAGGGCATTACCGGGTCAACGGCAGGCCGATTGCGCTGTCCGACATCTGGATTCCGGTGTTTGCGCTGGGCACCGAGCGCGACACCGTCTCGCCCTGGCATGCGGTGTACAAGATTCACCTGCTGGCGCCCGCCGAGGTTACTTTTTGCCTTAGCAGCGGCGGGCACAATGTCGGCGTGGTCAATCCGCCCGTCCCCGGCGTCAAGCGCAGCTACCAGATCGCCACCCGAAAAGCCGGTGCCCGCTACATAGACCCCGACACCTGGCACAGCGCGACGCCGGTGCATGAAGGCTCCTGGTGGCCAGCGCTGACGCACTGGCTGCAGCGCCACAGCGGCGAGCGCGTGGCCCCGCCCGCTATGGGCAACGAGGCAGCTGGCTACCCGGTGCGCGGCGACGCACCGGGGCGCTACGTGCTGGTTCCGTAAGTGCGCCCCGGCATGGCCAGCCCCGCCCGTCCCGCCGAACTGCCAGAACTGCAAGAACCGCCTGAACCGGCAGAACCGGCCGACCACAACCTGCGCTACAACCAGCTGCTCGGCGCCGCCAAAAACCTGCCAAAAATCATCATGGGCGTGGTTCACCCGTGCAGCCGCGAGGCGCTCGAAGGCGCGCTTGAAGCGCACCGGCTCGGCCTGATCGAGGCCGTGCTAATCGGGCCAGCGGTAAAAATCCGCGCGCTGGCGGGCGACTGCCAGCTTGACCTCAACGGCCTGCGCATCGTCGATGTGCCGCACAGCCACGCCGCCGCCGCCAAAGCGGTCGAAATGGCCCGCGCTGGCGAAATCGAAGCACTGATGAAAGGCAGCCTGCACAGCGACGAGTTGCTGTGCCCGGTGGTCAACGCGCAATGCGGCCTGCGCACCGAGCGGCGCATCAGCCATGTGTTTGTGCTCGACGTGCCGCGCTACCCCAAGCCGCTGATGATTACCGACGCCGCCATCAACGTCGCGCCCGACTTTGCCGCCAAGGTCGATATCGTGCAAAACGCCATCGACCTGGCGCATGCGCTGGGCATCCGCCAGCCCAAGGTGGCGGTGCTGTCGGCGGTCGAAACCGTCAACCCCAAGCTGCGCTCGTCAATGGACGCGGCCGCGCTGTCGAAAATGGCCGAGCGCGGCCAGATCACCGGCGGACTGGTCGATGGCCCGCTGGCCTTTGACAACGCCGTCTCGCTGGCCGCCGCCCGCACCAAGGGCATCGCGTCTCCGGTGGCGGGCGACGCCGACATTCTGGTCGTGCCCGATCTGGAGTCGGGCAACATGCTGGTCAAGCAGCTCGAATACCTGGGCGGCGCGCAGGCTGCCGGTCTGGTGATGGGCGCGCGCGTGCCGATTGTGCTGACCAGCCGCGCCGACTCGGCCCATTCGCGCATTGCGTCCTGCGCCATCGCGCTGCTGCTCATCGCCCACCGGCTCAGGAAACTCAGCCTGAGCGCCGCCTGAGCCACCTAAGCGGCCTGACTCACCGCTGAAAGCCCGACATGCAACCCGCGCTGCTGGTCATCAACTCCGGCTCGTCCAGCGTCAAGTTTGCCGCTTACGAAGCGGCTGACGAAGCCCCTTTAAGCCGCATCGCCCACGGACGGATTGAAAACCCCGCCAGCCCCGAAGCCGCGTTCACGCAGTTGTTCGACTGGCTGGCGCAGCAAACTGGCGGGCGCGCGCTGCTGGCCGTGGGCCACCGCGTCGTGCATGGCGGCGCGCAGTTTCAGCAACCCGCGCGGGTCACGCCCGCCGTGCTGGCGCAGCTGGAAACATTAAATCCGCTGGCGCCGCTGCACCAGCCGCACAACCTGTCTGCCATTCGCGCCGTCGCCCGATTGCTCCCGGAACTGCCGCAGGTGGCCTGTTTTGACACCGAATTTCACGCCAGCCAGCCCTGGGTGGCGCAGGCCTGCGCGCTGCCGCGCCGCTTGACCGAAGCGGGCATCAAGCGCTACGGCTTTCACGGCCTGTCTTATGAATACATCGCCAGCGCGCTGCCCGCGCATCTGGGCGCCGTCGCCGAGGGCCGGGTGGTCGTCGCGCACCTGGGCAACGGCGCCAGCCTGTGCGCCATGCGCGGGCGCCGCAGCGTGGCTTCGACGATGGGTTTCAGCACGCTCGACGGCCTGATGATGGGCACGCGCTGCGGCAGCCTGGATCCCGGCATCGTGCTGCACCTGATTCAGCAGCCGGGCATCAGCGTGTCGGCGCTGGAAAAGCTGCTGTACGAAGAATCCGGCCTGCTCGGCGTCTCAGGCATCTCGGGCGACATGCGCACGCTCGAAGCCAGCGCCGCGCCCGAAGCCCGGCAGGCGATTGAGCTGTACGCCTACCGCCTGAACCAGCAGCTCGGCAGCATGGCCGCCGCGCTGGGCGGACTCGACGCGCTGGTGTTCACCGCAGGCATCGGCGAAAACAGCGCGCCGATGCGCCAGCGCGTCGGCAGTGGCGCCGCCTGGCTGGGACTGGAGCTTGACGCGGAGGCGAACCAGGCGGCCCAGCCCGGCGCCTGTTGCATCAGCAAAACGGGCAGCCGGGTCGCGGCCTGGGTGATTCCGACCGATGAAGAAGGGATGATTGCCCGGCACACGCAGGCTTTGCTGCGGGGAAACGCCCCGGCTCAGCGCGTCAAGCCACCCGTGGCTTGACTTTCGACGCCGCCAGCTTGGCCCGCTCGCGCGCCACTTCGATATCGGCGTCAAAGGCCAGCGCCACGCCCATGCGGCGCTTGATAAAACTCTCGGGCTTGCCGAACAGGCGGATGTCGGTTTGCGGCACACGCAGCGCCTCGGCCACGCCGTCGAACACGATGCCCTGCGCCTCGACGCCGCCGTAAATCACGGCGCTGGCGCCGGGGCTTTTCAGCGCCGTGTTCACCGGCAGGCCCAGAATGGCGCGGGCGTGCAGTTCAAACTGGCTTTGCCACTGCGTCGTCATCGTCACCATGCCGGTGTCGTGCGGGCGCGGGCTAACTTCGCTGAACCACACATCGTCGCCCTTGACAAACAGCTCCACGCCAAACACGCCCTGGCCGCCCAGGTTGTCGGTCACGGCTTTGGCAATCGATCTGGCCGTCGGCGCCGACAGCGCGCACCGTGAGCTGGGTGATTTCGTAATCGAAATCGATAAAGCCCTCGACGATGACGCGGCCGTGGCTGACGCGCCCGCCCGCCATCGCGCAGTCCCAGGCGGCGGCCACATCGGTGCGGCTGGCAATCTTGCTCTGGCCCTTGCCGGACGAGCTCATCACCGGCTTGACGACGCAGGGATAGCCGATTTTTGAATCAATCGCCGCCTGTAGCTCGGCCAGCGAGTCGCAAAACACATAGGGGCTGGTCGGCAAATTCAGGGTTTCGGCGGCCAGGCGGCGAATGCCTTCGCGATCCATCGTCAACCTAGCGGCGCGGGCTGTGGGAATGACGCGCACGACGCCAGCGGCTTCGAGCTCTTCGAGCATGGGCGTGGCAATCGCTTCGATTTCGGGCACGACGAGGTGCGGCTTTTCGGCCTCGATCAGCGCTTTGAGCTGGGCCGGGTCGCTCATGGTGATGGTGCGGGCGTGGTGCGCCACCTGCTGGCCGGGCGCGTGGTCGTAGCGATCCACGGCGATGGTTTCGACGCCCAGGCGCTGCAGCGCAATCAAGACCTCCTTGCCCAGCTCGCCGGAGCCGAGCAGCATGACTTTGGTGGCGTGAGGAGACAAAGGGGTTCCGAAGGTGGTCATAGGTGCTGGAGGTTAAAAGTGAAAAAAGGCTGGCAGGACGCGGCCGCACGCCAAAGCCGGAGGCGGCGACACGCTGCGGGCAAGCGCTGGTCGCGGCTACTGTACTTCACAGACAGATAAAACAAGATGGCATCTCCCGACAGCTTGTTTTACAGTGCAAAAAAATATCTCATACATATTTAAAAACTATTTTGTAAATATCTTGAAACTATCTTAAATTTCACCTACGATTCACCCTACTCAACAATCAGGAGATACAAAATGTCAGTAGAAGAAACAAAAGTGTGGGGTGTCTTTGTTGGCGATTCTGGAAGCCAGCTTGAAACCTTTAACACAATGGCAGGCCCTTTCCCGCCAGAGCCAGGCACAGACGGCTACATTGCCATCGGCTGGGCTGCCGTTGGCGATATGCGGCTTTACAAAAACAACTATGCGGATTACGTCGAAAAATTCAGGATCGTCTATCCAAAGGATGACGAACGCACTTTCAAGGTTACTGCGAACATGCCTTGGAATTTTGCCTTCGTAATGAAGGAGGGGGACTGGGTTATCAGCCCGTCTTCAACGACTGGCTTTCTCCTTGCCGGAAAAATCCAAGGGGAATACATTTCCAACTTTCACGGAAAAAAGTCTCTTCCAAAAATAAAAGATCGCAGTGATTTCGTTCACCTGCGCAAGGTCAAGTGGCTGTATGTGGTTGCCAAGAAGGATCCACGCTACGCAAAACTTCACCGGATTGGCATGCTGACGGTCGTTCAGCCGAACATTTCAAGTTCCGCTCTGCAGGCCATTCTGAACGGTCAGGCCTGAGTTCTATTCGGGGGAGCAAATCTTCGGCTCTCTATTTCTCCTCCGCTGGGTCACATGCGGGCGCGCAGCCAAACCCTTCTCGCACTGCATTTGATGAGCGACCCAAGCCTTCAAACCGTCCATTTTTAAATCCGCCAGCCTTTGGAGCCAAGCGCCTGCGCAGCCCTGAGTGCTGCAACCGGCCATTTGAACCTATGCCCAGCCTCCCGCACGGCGCCACCAGCCCCGCCCCTGAAAGCTCCGCTGCCTTGCGTGCGCTCATCCACAACAAGCGCATCAGCGGCGAATTGGCCGAAGCCCTGATTTTGGCGCGCATGGGCGCGCAGGCGGTTCAATCGCTTCAACGGGAGGGAGCGGATGCCCTGCCCGATGACGTGTCGCGGCTGGCCTTGCTGCGCTATCTGGAGTTGATACCGGAGGATGCGCAGGCGCGCCAGCAACTGGAATTACTCGGGCCAACGCAAGCAACGCAGCCAGCGCCATTGCAGCCAGCTCCAGTGCCGGTGCCGGTGCCGGGGGCAGGGCCGGGGCAACAGCCAGCGCCATCCCGCCTGCGTCACCTCTGGCCTTTGAGCTTGCTGGCGCTGGCGGGCCTGGTCAGCGCGGCGTCGGTTCATTTCAATGGCTTGCCGCAGCTGCTGGCGCCCGCACCGGTCAATGCGCCAGTTGCCTCAATCGCGCCAGCCGCCTCAGCCGCACCAGTTGCAGCAATCACCTCAGTCGTGCCAGTCGCGTCAGTCGCGTCAGCGACACCGGCGACACCAATCCTGCCGCCCGCCGCCAGCGCGCCCCAGGCGCCAGACAGCGCGCCGATTGTGATTCGCGCCGTCGGCGACGTGGTGCTGGGCAGCGACTACCCGGAGCGCCGCCTGCCCAGCGCCAGCGACAGGCAGCGCATGGCCGCACTGCGTCTGGAACTGCGCCACGCCGACATCGTGGTCGGCAACCTCGAAGGCGTGCTGTCTGACAGCGGCCAGTCACGCAAGGACGCGTCCAAAGCCGGTTTGTTCACCTTCCGCATGCCCACGGCCTACGCGGCAACGCTGCGCGACATGGGCTTTGACGTGCTGTCGCTGGCGAACAACCACTCGCTGGATTTTGGCGCGCAGGGGCTGGAATCGACGCTGGGCGCGCTGCGCGCCAACGGCATTGCGCCTGTGGGCGTGCCGGGCGCCGAAACGGCGACGCTGAAAATCCGCAACACCACGGTGGCGTTTTTGAACTACAGCTACCTGCCTGCGTTTGCCCTGCTGAGCGATGGCGAGCGCATCCGCGCCGACATCGGGCAGGCCCGCAGCGCCGCCAATCTGGTCATCGTCACCGTACACGGCGGCAAAGAAGGCGCGGACGCCGCCGGCACGCCCACCGGTGACGAATACTTCATGAACGAATACCGTGGGGATTTGCGCAAGTTTGCCCGCCTGTCGATTGACGCAGGCGCCAGCGCCGTCTTCGGCCACGGCCCGCATGTGGTGCGCCCTTATGAGATGTACCGGGACAAGCCGATTTTTTACTCGCTGGGCAATTTCGTCGGCTACCGCTCGCTGTCCACGCAGGGCAAACTGGCCAACTCCATCGTGGCGGAGGTGCGCTTGAGTCCCGATGGCAAGCTGCTCGGCGCGGGCATCATTCCGCTGCGGCTGGATCGCTCCGGCATCCCCGCCGTCGATTACAGCGCTGACAATGTGCAAACGCTGAGCGGCCTGCTGCTCGACAAGCTGGCGCAGCGCCCGGTGCTGGAGCTGGCCACCCGGCAGGCGGTTGCGCCGTAAGCTGAAAAACCGCCCAGCACGGCATCGTCAAGCCGCACAGGGGCGCCACTGCTCAACCCGGCGACGCCAGCGCAGGCCGCCCACTGGTGCCGACTTGACGGCCAAGTCGTTGACACGCACGCCGGGCCGCCTGATGGGCACAATAGCTGCATGACCCAGCCCCTTTTTGAAGTCAGCCACCTGACCAAGCGCTACGGCGCCGCCACCGTCGTCAATGACCTGTCGTTTTCGATTGCACCGGGCGAATGCCTGGGCGTGATCGGCCCGAACGGCGCCGGCAAAACCACCACCATCCGCATGTGTCTGGGCCTGACCAGCCCCGACGCGGGCAGCATCCGCTACTTTCCCGGCGGCGCGGCCAGCGGCGGCAGCGGCAATGGCGGCCCCGGCGCGGCCCTGTCGATGCCGCAAGACGCGCTGGCGATCAAGGAGCGGCTCGGCATCGTCAGCCAGTTCGACAGCCTGGACCCGGATTTTTCCTGCGCCGAAAACCTGCTGGTGTTTGGCCGCTACTTCGGCCTCAAAGACGCGGTGATCAAGGAGCGCATCCCCCGGCTGCTCGAATTTGCCGCGCTGACGCACAAGGCCGATGCCAAGCTCAGCGAGCTGTCCGGCGGCATGAAACGGCGCCTGAGCCTGGCGCGTGCGCTGGTCAACGACCCGCAACTGCTGCTGCTCGACGAACCGACGACTGGCCTAGACCCTCAAGCACGCCATTTGATGTGGGAGCGGCTGCAGCGCCTGGTGCAGCAGGGCAAATCGATTCTGCTGACGACGCACTTCATGGACGAGGCCGAGCGCCTGTGCAACCGCCTGCTGGTTCTCGACCACGGCCAGAAAATGACCGAAGGCACGCCCCGCGACCTGATCGCGCAGAACCTGGAGCCGGACGTGGTGGAAGTCTATGGTGCAGGCGCGCTGGCGCTGATGGAGTCGCCGCTGAAGGCGCTGGCGGCGCGGGTCGAAGTCAGCGGCGAAACGCTGTTTTTCTACACCAGCGACGCCAAGCGGCTGCTGGCCGCGCTGAATGACTACCCGACGCTGCGCACGCTGCACCGCCCGGCCAATCTCGAAGATTTATTCCTCAAACTCACCGGACGCCAGATCCGCGAAGCCGCATGATGAACACCACCTCGCAATCCACAAACGCCACGCCCGTCACTTCGGCCCCGGCCACGCAACCGGCGCTGTTCCGTCCGCCGCAGTTGAGCTGGCGCTGGTTTCCGGTGTTCCGGCGCAACCTGCTGGTCTGGCGCAAGCTGGCCGTGCCCAGCCTGGTGGGCAACATCGCCGAGCCACTGATCACGCTGGTGGCCTTTGGCTACGGGCTGGGCGCGCTGGTCGGGCAGGTGCAGCTGGGCGGCACCACCATGCCCTACATCCTGTTCCTGGCCAGCGGCTCGATCTGTATGAGCGCCATGAATGCAGCCTCGTTCGAGGCGCTGTATTCGGCTTTTTCGCGCATGCATGTCCAGCGCACCTGGGACGGCATCATGAACGCCCCGGTGCGGCTCGACGACGTGGTGTTTGCCGAAATGCTCTGGGCAGCGTTCAAGTCGCTGTTTACCAGCGTGGTGATTCTGGGCGTGATGCTGGCGCTAGGCATCAGCCACAGCCCGCTGCTGCTGCTGGCGCTGCCGCTGCTGGCGCTGGTCGGCATCGTGTTTGCCAGCATCGCGCTGATTTT
>JAPLPS010000036.1 GCA_026400075.1 Polaromonas sp. | reverse complement strand
TGGCCGTTATGAATACGATCCACGACGCGCGACAGCCAGCCCACACCTTCACGGCAAGGCGTGCATTGGCCGCAGGATTCATGCATGTAAAAGTAGGACAGGCGCTTGAGCGACTCGACCATGCAGCGGCTGTCGTCCATGACGATCACCGCGCCCGAGCCCAGCATCGAGCCGGCCTTGGCAATCGAGTCGTAATCCATCGTGCATTCCATCATGATGGAAGCAGGCAGGACTGGCGAAGACGAGCCGCCAGGAATCACGGCCTTGAGCGTGCGACCCTTGCGCACGCCGCCAGCGAGCTCCAGCAGCTTGGAAAACGGCGTGCCCATAGGCACTTCGTAGTTGCCCGGCAATTCCACGTCGCCCGACACCGAGTAAATCTTGGTGCCGCCGTTGTTGGGCTTGCCACATTCCAGATAAGCCTGACCGCTGTTGCGGATGATCCACGGCACGGCAGCGAAGGTTTCGGTGTTGTTGATGGTGGTTGGCTTGCCGTACAGGCCAAAGCTGGCCGGAAAGGGCGGCTTGAAGCGTGGCTGGCCTTTTTTGCCTTCCAGCGATTCGAGCAAAGCGGTTTCTTCGCCGCAGATGTAAGCGCCAAAACCGTGCGCTGCATGCAGTTGAAAATTGAAGCTGGTGCCGAGAATGCCGTTGCCGAGCAAACCGGCGGCGCGGGCTTCTTCGAGTGCCGCTTCGAAACGCTGGTAAGTGGCAAAAATCTCGCCGTGGATGTAGTTGTAACCCACGCTGATACCCATCGCGTAGGCCGCAATCGCCATGCCTTCAATCACGCTGTGCGCGTTGTACTGCATGATGTCGCGGTCTTTGCAGGTGCCAGGCTCGCCCTCGTCCGAGTTGCAGACTAGGTATTTCTGGCCCGGAAACTGGCGCGGCATGAAGCTCCACTTCAGGCCGGTCGGGAAACCCGCACCGCCCCGGCCGCGCAGGCCGCTGGCCTTGACTTCGGCAATCACCTGATCCGGTGTCATGCCTTCGCCGCCATCCTGACCAAGAATCTTGCGCAGCGCCTGGTAGCCGCCGCGCGCTTCGTAGTCTTTCAGGTGCCAGTTGCTGCCATCGAGACCGGCCAGAATCTGCGGGTTGATATGCCGGTTGTGAAAGCAGGTCTGCACACCGGTAGAGGCAAACTGCGACAGCACGGCCTGGGCCGCTGCGTTGTCTTTGGAAGGAGATAAGAGCGTCATCAGACTTTAGCCTCCGCCGATTTGAGCCCATCGATGAGCTGGTCGAGTTTTTCGTTGCTCATGAAGCTGCACATTGAAATGTCATTGACCAGCATCACCGGCGAATCGGCGCAGGCGCCCAGACATTCGGATTGCTGCAGCGTGAACAGGCCATCGGCAGTGGTTTCACCCATTGCAATACCGAGCTTGTGCTCCAGATGGTGCAGCGCCTTGTAGCCATCACGCAGTTGGCAAGGCAGATTCGTGCAGACGTTGAGCTTGTACTTGCCCACCGGCCGCTGGTTGTACATGTTGTAGAAGGTGGTGACTTCATGCACGGCCATAGGCGCCATGCCCAGGTAGTCGGCCAGCATTTTTTCACTCTCGCCGCTGACAAAGCCCTGCGCCTGCTGGACGATCTGCAGGCAGGCCATCACGGCCGACTGCTTTTGATCTGCAGGGTATTTGGCAACTTCGCGGTCAAGGCGCGCTTGGATGGATTCAGGAATCATGGAGGATGTCATGCGGTTTAGCGGTCAATTTCACCGAACACAATGTCCATGGTGCCGATCACGGCCACCGCGTCGGCAATCATGTGACCACGGGCCATTTCATCCATGGCGGCAAGGTGTGAAAAGCCGGGTGGACGAATCTTCAGGCGGTAAGGCTTGTTGGCGCCATCGCTGACGATGTAGATGCCGAACTCGCCTTTCGGGTGCTCGACGGAGGCATAAGCCTCGCCTTCGGGCACATGGAAACCTTCGGTAAAGAGCTTGAAATGGTGAATCAGCTCTTCCATGTTGGATTTCATCGATTCACGATCCGGCGGCGCAACCTTGTGGTTGTTCGTGATCACCGGGCCGGGATTGACGCGCAGCCAGTCCACGCACTGGCGGATGATTTTGTTGGACTCGCGCATTTCGGCGACGCGCACCAGGTAGCGGTCATAGCAGTCGCCGGTCTTGCCGACCGGGATGTCGAAGTCCATCTTGGCATAGACCTCATAAGGCTGCTGCTTGCGCAGATCCCAGGCAAAGCCAGAACCCCTGAGCATCGGGCCGGTAAAGCCCAGATTCAAGGCGCGCTCGGGCGAAACCACGCCGACGCCGACGGTGCGCTGTTTCCAGATGCGGTTGTCGGTCAGCAGGGTTTCGTACTCGTCCACCAGTTTGGGGAATTTCTTGACGAAATCGTCGATGAAATCGAGCAGCGAACCCTGGCGGTTTTCGTTCAGCGCTTCAATCGCCTTGGCGTTGCGGATCTTGTTGACCTTGTACTGCGCCATCGTTTCCGGCAGGTCGCGGTACACGCCGCCCGGACGGAAATAAGCGGCGTGCATGCGCGCGCCGGAGACGGCCTCGTACATGTCAAACAGCACTTCGCGTTCGCGGAAGCAGTAAATCAGCATGTTCATCGCACCGCAGTCAATGCCGTGCGCGCCCAGCCACATCAAGTGGTTCAGCAGACGCGTGATCTCGGAGAACATCACCCGGATGTACTGCGCACGGATCGGCACCTCGACGCCCATCATCTTTTCGATGGCCAGGCAGTAAGCATGCTCGTTGGACATCATCGAGACGTAATCGAGGCGATCCATATAGGGCAGCGACTGGATGTAGGTCTTGCTTTCGGCGAGTTTTTCGGTGGCGCGGTGCAGCAGGCCGATATGCGGGTCAGCGCGCTGGATCACCTCGCCGTCGAGTTCGAGCACCAGGCGCAGAACGCCGTGGGCGGCAGGATGCTGCGGCCCAAAATTGAGCGTGTAGTTTTTGATTTCAGCCATGTCGTATCTCTTGCGGGAAGCGCTTATTGAAGGCCGCCATAGTTCCCCTCGCGGATCACGCGGGGCGTGGTTTCGCGGGGTTCGATGGTGATGGGCTGGTAAATCACACGCTTTTGTTCGGCGTCGTAGCGCATTTCAACGTGGCCAGTCGTCGGAAAATCCTTGCGGAAAGGATGGCCGATGAAACCGTAGTCGGTCAGGATGCGGCGCAGGTCGGCGTGGCCTTCAAAAATGATGCCGTACAGGTCAAACGCTTCGCGCTCAAACCAATTGGCAGAATTCCAGACGCCATTGATCGAATCAACCACCGGAAAATCATCATCCAGGCAAAACACCTTCAGGCGCACGCGCTGGTTCAGACTGACCGACAGCAGGTGCGAGGAAACGCAAAAGCGCAGTCCGTCGTACTGGCCGTCTTTATATTCGGAGTAATCCAGACCGCACAGGTCAATCAGCTGCTCGAACTTGCAGCCGGGCGCATCGCGCAGCAGCGTGGCAGCGGACAGGTAGTCGGCGGCAGCGACGGTGACGGTGACTTCACCGAATTCAGTCTTGACGCTTTTGGCTTTGCTGCCAAGCACGGCGGCAATGGTTTCAGCCAGTTGGGCAATGGAAACGGGAGGAGAGGACAACAGCATCAGGCTCTCGCAATCGTGTTGGTGCGGCGGATTTTCTGCTGCAGCTGGATGATGCCGTAGAGCAGCGCTTCAGCGGTTGGCGGGCAGCCGGGCACATAGACATCGACCGGCACGATGCGGTCGCAGCCGCGAACCACGGAATAACTGTAGTGGTAGTAACCACCGCCATTGGCGCAGGAACCCATCGAAATCACCCAGCGTGGCTCGGCCATCTGGTCATAGACCTTGCGCAGGGCCGGGCCCATCTTGTTGCACAGGGTTCCAGCGACGACCATCAGATCTGACTGGCGCGGGCTTGGACGAAACAACATGCCAAAGCGGTCAATGTCATAGCGTGCAGCGCCTGCATGCATCATTTCGACGGCGCAGCAGGCCAGACCAAAAGTCATGGGCCAGAGCGAACCGGTCTTGGCCCAATTGACCACCGAGTCGTAACTCGTGGTCATGAAGCCTTCTTTGAAAACACCTTCAAGTGACATAACCGTACCTTTTTTGGCAAAAACCTGCGAGGGTTTTTATTCCCAGTCCAACGCACCTTTTTTCCACTCGTAGATAAAACCTACGACCAGGATGCCCAAGAAAACCATGACCGACCAGAAACCGACGGGGCCGATTTCCTTGAGCGCAACAGCCCACGGAAAAAGAAACGCGATTTCCAGATCAAAAAGAATAAAGAGGATGGCCACCAGGTAGTAGCGCACATCGAACTTCATGCGGGCATCTTCAAATGCCTCGAAGCCGCACTCATAAGGGGAATTTTTTGCCGTATCAGGCCGAACTGGCCCCAGCAAACGACCCAGAACCTGAGGTAACACACCGACACCGACACCGACCAGAATAAACAAAAGAACAGGAAGGTATTGATCGAGGTTCATCGTGGACTCAACTTCAAAAAAACCGCCCGTAAAAATAGCCACGCGGAAATACCTGCGTAGCTTTTATGGGCGAGCTGTTAGAGCTCCGGAGCATCGCCGGAGCGCTGCTGCCGATGCTCATCAATCTGGTGCGGATGGCGAGACTCGAACTCGCACAGCTTTCGCCACTACCCCCTCAAGATAGCGTGTCTACCAATTTCACCACATCCGCAATGTTTAACTACCTGGGTTGCATGAGGAAACTTTACAGTTTTTTGCTTTCCAGACAGACTCAGAGTTTACCCTGAAATAGAGCTGCTTTTCGCCATGAACAGCAGCTTTATCACCTTATTTCGTAGGGATTTGGGCTGCGCCTGAAGCGGCAGGCTTTGGCACAGGTACTGCACCTGCAGGAATCTGGGCCGCGCCAGATGCTGCAGTTACAGGTGCTGGCGCCGTCACGGCAACGCTTTCGAGCACGCTGGTGCTGGTGCGATGGCTGGTATTACCGAAATAGGCCAGCAGCAAGGTGCAGGCAAAAAACAGCGCTGCCAGAATACCGGTGGTGCGCGAAAGAAAATTGGCGCTGCCACTGGCGCCAAACAGGCTGCCCGAGCCGCCGCTGCCAAAGGCCGCGCCCATGTCGGCGCCCTTGCCGTGCTGCACCAGAATCAGGCCAATCATGCCCACCGCCGCCAGCATTTGGACAGCGAGAACAAGGTTCAATACAACATTCATATTTACTCCAATTTAATAGCGTTTTTGCGCGCGGCTCAGACAGAGGCTGCGGCAATGATGGTCAAAAAATCCGGGGCTTTGAGCGCCGCGCCGCCGATCAGGCCGCCGTCAATATCAGGCTGGGCCAGCAGCGAAGCCGCATTGGCCGCATTCATGCTGCCACCGTACAGCAGCTTGATGCGCCCGGCCTGATCGCTGGCTGCCTTGAGCTGCGCCCTCAGTACCGCATGCACGGCTTGCGCCTCTTCGGGCGAAGCGGTCTTGCCGGTGCCGATAGCCCAGACCGGCTCGTAAGCGACGACGATCTCGCTGATGCAGTGGCCGTTGGTGTGAATCACGGCGGCCAGCTGGCGCTTGACCACTTCTTCGGTGTGGCCCGCTTCGCGCTCGGCCAGCGTCTCGCCGACGCAGACAATCGGCGTGACACCTGCGACCAATGCGGCCTTGGCCTTGTCGGCGACCAGCGCATCGGTTTCCCCGTGGTACTGGCGGCGCTCGGAGTGGCCGACGATCACATAGCGGCAGCCCAGCTCTTTGAGCATGGCCGCACTGATCTCGCCGGTATAAGCGCCCGAAGCCTGGGCCGATACATCCTGCCCGCCCAGCTCCATCGCGGCCAGCGCAGGCTGCGCCGCTTTCAGCGCCTGCACTTGCGCCAGATACGGCGCAGGCACGCAAACCAGCACATCGCAAGCGGCCGGACTCGCGCCCAGTCCCTGTGCCAGCGCCGTCAGCAAGGCCTCATTGGCAGCCAGGCTGCCGTTCATTTTCCAGTTTCCTGCAATCAGCTTTTTCATAATTACTTTTTGGTTGCTCGCCAGTTACCAGGTTAAAACGATTTTTCCGACATGCTGGTTCGACTCCATCAGCGCATGAGCTTTGGAGGCGTCAGTGGCGGCAAAAGTGCGGTAAATCACCGGCTTGATCTGGCCGCTGGCGATCAAGGGCCAGACTTTTTCTGTCAGTTGCGCTGCAATCGCCGCCTTGAACGCCAGCGGGCGCGGCCGCAGCGTCGAGCCGGTAATGCTCAAGCGCTTGCGCAGCACCAGAGCGGCATTGAATTCGGCCTTGGTGCCACCCTGCAGCGCAATGATGACCAGGCGGCCGTCTTCGGCCAGGCACTGGACTTCGCGCGCCACATAGCTGCCCGCGACCATGTCCAGAATCACATCAACGCCCTGCCCGCCGGTCAGCCTTTTGGCCTCTTCCGAGAAGTCGCTGGTTTTGTAATTGATCGCATGATCCGCACCCAGCGCCAAGCAGGCGGCGCATTTTTCATCGCTGCCTGCCGTCACCAAGACCGTCGCGCCCATCGCCTTGGCGATCTGGATGGCTGTCACGCCGATGCCGCTGGAGCCGCCCTGGATCAACAGTGTTTCGCCTTGCTGCAGGCCAGCGCGTTCAAAGACGTTGCTCCAGACCGTGAAAAATGTTTCCGGCAGCGAAGCCGCCTCAACATCACTCAGACCTGGCGGCACCGGCAGGCATTGCCCGACAGGCGCCACGCAGAATTCGGCGTAACCGCCGCCTGCCACCAGCGCACAGACGCGCTCGCCGATTTTGAAACCCGCCGCAGCCATCGCCCCGGCATCGCCGGAGATGATCTCGCCCGCCACTTCCAGCCCCGGAATGTCCGAAGCGCCCGGCGGCACCGGGTAATTGCCGGTGCGCTGCAGCACGTCAGGACGGTTCACGCCGGAGGCGCTCACGCGAATGAGCAGTTCGCCGCTACCGGCCACGGGCGCAAGCCGCTCGGCCAGACGCAGCACGTCAGGCGCGCCAAACGAAGTGATTTCAATGACTCTCATGATTTTTCAGTCATTTGCACCACCGGCGCCCTTTTTCAAAAGCGCTGGCGGTGACAAAACCAGCAGAAGCCGGGATCAGCCCTGGTTCTGGGCCGGACGGTCCAGCAGCGCCTTCATCGACAGCTTGATACGGCCTTTTTCGTCCGTTTCCATGACCTTGACTTTGACGACCTGGCCTTCTTTCAGGTAGTCGGTCACGCGCTCGACGCGCTCGTGGGCGATCTGGCTGATGTGCAGCAGGCCGTCCTTGCCGGGCAGCAGGTTCACCAGGGCGCCGAAGTCCAGAATCTTGGTGATAGCGCCTTCATAGACCTTGCCGATTTCCACTTCAGCGGTGATCTCGGCGATGCGGCGCTTGGCCTCGTCAGCCTTGGCGCTGTCGTTGGAAGCGATGGTGATCGTGCCGTCTTCCTCGATGTTGATCTGCGTGCCGGTCTCTTCGGTCAGCGCGCGAATGACGGCGCCGCCCTTGCCGATCACGTCACGGATTTTCTCGGGGTTGATCTTCATGACGTACAGGCGCGGTGCGAAGTCGGAGACTTCGGCATTGGCCTGGCCCATCGCTTCTTGCATCTTGCCCAGAATGTGCATGCGCGCTTCCTTGGCCTGCGCCAGAGCAACTTGCATGATTTCCTTGGTGATGCCCTGGATCTTGATGTCCATCTGCAGCGCGGTGATGCCGAAAGTCGTGCCCGCCACCTTGAAGTCCATGTCGCCCAGGTGATCTTCGTCGCCCAGGATGTCGGTCAGCACGGCAAAGCGGTTGTCTTCCTTGATCAGGCCCATCGCGATACCGGCGACGTGCGCCTTCATCGGCACGCCAGCGTCCATCAAGGACAGGCAGCCGCCGCACACCGACGCCATCGACG
>JAPLPS010000377.1 GCA_026400075.1 Polaromonas sp. | reverse complement strand
GGAGCGTTCGCGCATCGCAGCAGCGGTGTCGGCGGCCTTGTCCTGCCAGCGGAAGTTTTCATTCTTTGAGCGTTTGCTCAGGCCTTTGTGCCGCGCCAGACGCGGGAGCTGCTCGTCAAAGCGCGGCAGCGCGTGGGTGATTTCGCCGCTGTGCTGGGCCACGCCGAGCAGATGCTCGTCCAGCGTCTGGTTAAACCGGCCTTGGTCGGTATTGGCAAACAGTGGGTAGCCCTCAAGCCCCTTGACGCGGGCCGGGTCGGGTTTGCCTTTTGCGTCGCTGCTCAGGCTGGAATAGTGGTGATCGGCCAACATCAGGCACAGCCGCGACAGGTGCATCACATACGGATTGGCCAGCCAGTCGCCTTTGCCGGGCTGGGTGCGCAACAATAAAAGGCGCTGCGCCAGGCGGGCGGCGCGTTTGCGCCACAGCTCGGTGCTGACGGGCAGGCCGTGCGGGAATTGCCAGTAGAGCGGCAGACTGTTGACATCGCCATCGCTGATTTTTTCATTCCAGCCTGCGTCTATGCGCGCCAGCACGTCTTTCAGCGCCGGCGCGGACATCCACGACACTTTGCTGCCCAGCGGACGGCCGGATTCTTCTGCGTCCTGCGCAGGCGCGACCGGCAGGCGGTGATGCGTCAGCACCAGCCAGCCGATGGCCTGAGCCAGCGGCGCCCGCGCCAAAGCGGCAAACGGCGCAGCCACCACCGGGCCATCAAGCCCGTCGCGCTTCAGGCGCCCAAGCCAGGTGGCATCGTCAGCCGGTGTCGGGGCGGCCAGCCGCGCCAGCCAGGCGGCGTCATCGTCGGCGCCGACAAAGGCTTCAAACAGGCGCAGCGACACCCATTCGTGCCGGTACTGGTTGCGCTCTTGCAATTTTCCTTCGAGCCGCATCTGAAAAGCGCGGCTGGCTTTGCCCAAGTCATGCAGCAGGGCCGCCAGCGCGGTCAGCAGGGCAATGTCCTGGCCGCTGTGCCAGTCGTTTTCATCCGACTCGCTCTTGAAATCCGAAAGGCTGAAGTCGTTCATGAAGCAATCCAGGAAGTGGAAAAAAACAAAGGCCGCGATCACGCATCTTAGGCAGCCGCCCAACGCGGCAGCCCAAACTGCGCCACTGCTCCGTTTTGACACAGTTTGCGCCGCCGCTGGAACAGCGCTGTAGCCATTCAAGCGCCATTTACCCGGAATTGGCACCTTTGACGCTGGTATTTCAGGGGCTCAACCCCGCGCCCGTAGCTGGCATGGCTTGTGCAAACAGATGCTGCGTGTCAACGCCCTCAGTTGCCGGATCCGGCAGCCGGGTTCATCTTCCCTCACCCCTCGGAGACAACAATGATCTATGCACTTCCCGGCGCTGCTGGCGCCCCTATCGAGTACAAAGCCCAGTATGACAACTTCATCGGCGGCAAGTTTGTCGCTCCTGTCGGCGGCGCGTATTTTGACGTTATCACCCCGATCACCGGCCTGAGCTACACGCAGGCAGCCCGCTCCACCGCCGCCGACATCGAGCTGGCGCTGGACGCCGCCCACGCCGCCGCGCCCGCCTGGGGCAAGACACCGGCCGCCGAGCGCGCCAACGTGCTGCTCAAAATCGCTGACCGCATTGAGCAAAATCTGGAAAAAATCGCCTACGCCGAAACCGTCGATAACGGCAA
>JAPLPS010000422.1 GCA_026400075.1 Polaromonas sp. | reverse complement strand
CTTGGATCAACTGCGTGAAATCAAATCTGCAAGCCTGTGAATTCTTGTAAAGCCTTACGATCTGAGTGCCGGCCTTCGCCGGGCTTCGCTGCTTTTGATTTCCAGCTGGTAGATGAACCGCAGCTTGTCATTGGCCTCGATTTGCGGCCAGAGCACGCGGTGGACGTCGAGCGTCTGATCCGAGTCTTCGCACGAATACTCCGCCGCTTTGGCAATGTCCACCTGGTTGAACTTGAGCTGGTGTACGCCCTTGCCGCACAGGTCTTCGTAGCTGATGCCGCTGCGGCCCAGATGCCGGTCGGCCAGGCTGGCCAGCCCGTGCGGGCGATGCGCTTCGAGCACATAGCTTTGCAGCATGGTGTCGTGGGCGTAGCCCTGCACCTCGATACCGTGGTTGGCCAGCACATGGCGGTCGTACTTGATGTTCGGGGTAGTTATGCGCTAACGGAATATAAGCCGCCTCGCCCGGCGTGACGCTAAAGCTCAGGCCGACAACCGTCGCCAGCATTTCGTCGAGCGAGGTGGTTTCCGTGTCCAGCGCGACCAGCTCGGCGGCTTCGATTTTGGCCAGCCAGCGCCCGAAAGCGTCCCAGTCCAGAATCGTTTCGTAGTGCAGGTTGCTGGCCGGGTCGGCCGCGTCGCCGGTGAGCGGCTGGGGCGAAACCGGCTGCTCGCTGAACAAATCGTCGAACAGCCCCGGCTCGTTGAGCGAGGCGACGACGGGGCGCGGCTGGCGGCGCTTGGGGCCGCCGACGCGCTCGGGCGGAGTGTTTTCTTCGTCAATCTGGCTGACCAGGCCTTTGAAGCCGTATTTCAGGTAAAACGTGCGCAGCGCGCTGGTCTGCGGCGCGCCGGTGGCAATGGCGTCCAGCGCGGGCAGGCCGTCGATGTAGCTGTTTAATTCGCAGTCTTTTTTGATCGTCAGCAGCTCGCGGCCTTTGGGCAGCCAGTCCAGCGCGCCGCGCAGGTTCTCGCCGACGGCGCCTTTGATCTCGGCGGCGCGCGCCACCAGCGCATCGAGCGAGCCGTGTTCCAGCAGCAGCTTGACGGCGGTTTTCGGGCCGACTTTGGGTACGCCGGGCACGTTGTCCACGGTGTCGCCGACCAGCGTCTGGTAATCGACCATCAGGCGCGGCGGCACGCCGAATTCGGCCTCGACGCCCGCCAGATCGCGGCGCTTGCCGTTCATGGTGTCGATGACGGTGATGTGCTCATCAACGAGCTGGCTCAAATCCTTGTCGCCGCTGGAAATAATCACCTCGATTTGCTGGCGCGAGGCGATGCCCGCCAGCGTGCCAATCACGTCATCGGCCTCGACGCCGGGGACGCACAGCACTTTCCAGCCGAGCAGTTCGACGACTTCGTGAATCGGCTCGACCTGGCTGCGCAGGTCGTCGGGCATAGGCGAGCGCTGGGCTTTATACGCCGGGTAAAGTTCGTCGCGGAAGGTCGGCCCCTTGGCGTCGAAGACGCAGACGGCGTAATCGGCGCGCACGTCCTTGCGCAGCTTTTGAATCATGTTGACCATGCCGCGAATGGCGCCGGTGGCCGGGCTGTGCGGATCGGCGGGGTTGACGCGCAAGTCAGGCATGGCGTGAAAGGCGCGGTACAGGTAGCTGGAGCCATCGACCAGCAGCAAGGTTTTTTTATCAGGACTCATAGCCGCCGATTGTCGGGGATAGCGGCCCGCCAGCGCCGTTGAGGGGCCAGCCCCGCCTACAATGCGGGCATGAAAACCGCCCTTCGCCCTTTCCTGCTCGCTGCCCTGGCAGCGCTGCCGCTGGCTGCGGCTGTGGCCCAGACGCCAGCGCCCGCCCAAAGCGCCGCGTCCGCAGCAACCCGCCCGGCGCAAGCGGCGAATTCAGCCCGTCCCGACCCCAAAATCGAGCGCATCCACACCGAAGACGCGGGCACGCGCATTGACGAGCTGCGCGTAGGCGGCGAAACCCAGCAGATCACCGTCCAGCCCAAAACCGGCGCACCGGCTTACGAAGTCAAGCCCGCCGAAGGCGTCCGGGGCGCCGCACCGGCCGCTGCCGGCAATGACACCAATGGCTCGCGCGTGTGGAACGTGCTGAAGTTCTAAGCGTTTCCTTCTCTTTTTAGCATCTAGCACAGGATTTAACTTTCAGGCATGGCCGTATTTACCGAAGTCTCGTTTGACGAGGCTGCAGACTTCTTGCACTCCCTGAATCTGGGGCAACTCCAATCCATCAAGGGTGCTGCAGGCGGCATCGAAAACACCAACTATTTTGTCGATACCGACCAGGGCCAGTATGTGCTGAC
>JAPLPS010000032.1 GCA_026400075.1 Polaromonas sp. | reverse complement strand
GAATGCCGCCAGTTCCTGCTGCGCCAGGCGTTTGAAGAAGCGATTCACACCCACGCCTACCAGTACATCACCGAGTCGCTGGGCCTGGACGAGGGCGAGATCTTCAACGCCTACAACGAAGTCCAGTCGATCCGCGACAAGGACCAGTTCCTGATTCCCTTCATCGAGGCGATTTCCGACCCGGCTTTCAAGACCGGCACGCCCGAGGCCGACCAGACGCTGCTCAAGTCGCTGATCGTGTTTGCCTGCCTGATGGAAGGCTTGTTTTTCTACGTCGGCTTCACGCAGATTCTGGCGCTGGGCCGCCAGAACAAAATGACCGGCGCCGCCGAGCAGTACCAGTACATCCTGCGCGACGAGTCGATGCACTGCAACTTCGGCATCGACCTGATCAACCAATTAAAGCTGGAAAACCCGCACCTGTGGACGCCCGAGTTCAAGGCCGAGATCAACGCGCTGTTCATGCAGGCCGTGGAACTCGAATACCGCTACGCCGAAGACACGATGCCGCGCGGCGTGCTGGGCCTGAACGCCTCGATGTTCAAGGGCTATCTGCGCTACATCGCGAACCGCCGCGCCACGCAGATCGGCCTGGAGACGCTGTTCCCGAACGAGGAAAACCCGTTCCCGTGGATGAGCGAGATGATCGATTTGAAGAAAGAACGCAATTTCTTTGAAACCCGCGTGATCGAATACCAGTCCGGCGGTGCGCTTTCGTGGGATTGATGCACGCGCTTCATCAAAAAGAGGCGCGACAGCGCTGATAATGATTTCTACAATGGCAATGCCCGGTGCCAACATCCAAAAATGTGCATCGGCATTGTTTATATGTTCGCGGCAGGGACTCCGGGGAGTCAATATCCGAAGGCCCAAGGCTGCGAATCACTTGACGCGCCCCGGCGTGAAGTGCTTTCTACAACATGATTGAGGAAAAAAAATGGCAACTGCGAAAAAACCTGCGGCTAAAAAAGCCGCCCCCGTGAAAGCACTGGCAGAAAAAGTAGTGGCTGAAAAACTGCCCGCTAAAAAAGTCTCCGCCGAGGCACCTGCCGCCAAAGTTGCGGCAAAAAAAGCGCCCGCCAAAAAGGCTGTCGCTGCAAAGCCAGCCGTCAAGCCGCCAGTAGTCGAGGAAGTGATCGCTGAAAAAGCACCAGTTGAAAAAGCTGCCGCCGTCAAAGCACCGGCCAAAAAAGCTGTTGCCAAGAAAGTAGCCGCGCCTGCCGCCGAGCCAGCCAAGGCCGAGAAAAAGTCCACGGTCAAAAAAGCCGACAAGAAGCCTGCAGCCAGCCCTGCCGTGGTTCCTGTTGCGCAAACCACGCTGAATCCGCTGGCATCCTGGCCGTTCCCAAAAGGCAGCAAGCCCTGATTCGCCCCTTCAGGCGTAAGGCGCTCCCGCATCAAGCCCGGCACTGACCGGGCTTTTTCAATGGCGCGTCGGCTTTTGGACTCAGCCGCCGATCAGCGCCGCGTCCAGGTGGTAGTTCTGGCCGCCCCGGCTGGCGATTTTCAAAGCGCCGACCTGGTTGCCCAGCGCCGCGCAGCGCGCCAGCGACCAGCCCTGCTCCAGCCCGAACAGCAGCGCGCCGCGAAAGGCGTCGCCGCAGCCGGTCGGATCGAGCACTTCTTCAGCCTTCACGGGCGGCACGACGGTTTTTTCGCCGTCAATCCAGACTTCGCAGCCTTCGGCGCCCAGCGTCACCACCAGGCCTTCAACGCGCTTGGACAGCTCGGCCAGCGACAGGCCGGTACGCTCGCAGAGCATGCGGCCTTCGTAGTCGTTGACCGTGACCCAGGTGGCCAGCTCGACAAAATGCGCCAGCTCTTGGCCGTCAAACATCGGTAAGCCCTGGCCCGGATCGAAGACGAACGGGATGCCCGCCGCCTTGAACTGCTCGGCGTGCTGCAGCATCGCGTCGCGCCCGTCGGGCGAGATCATGCCCAGCTTGATGTCGCTGCGCGCCTCGATCTGGGTGACATGCGCCTGCATCATCGCGCCGGGGTGAAAGGCGGTGATCTGGTTGTTGTCGCGATCCGTCATGATCATCGCCTGCGCGGTGTAGGCGCCCTCGACTTCGCGCACGAACTCGGTGCTGATGCCTTGTGCGCGCATGCGCGCCAGGTACTCGGCGCCGTCGCTGCCGACGGTGGCCATCGGCAGCGGCTGGCCGCCCAGCAGTTTCAGGCTGTAGGCGATGTTGCCCGCGCAGCCGCCGAACTCGCGGCGCAGCGCAGGCACCAGAAAGGACACGTTCAGGATGTGCAGCTGGTCGGGCAGGATCTGCTCGGCAAAGCGGCCCTCGAAGGTCATGATGGAGTCAAAGGCCAGGGAGCCACAAATTACAGCAGACATTGAATTCTCGGTTCAGGGATAAAAAGCCACAACGCGGTAGCCGGTGACCGGCAGCGGCGGGACAAGGGGGGCGCCGGGCACAGGCTCACCGGCGACTTTGAGCGTGATGACACCGGCCAGCTCGCCGTGCGCGGCCAGCGCGGCCGTCGTGGCGCCAAACTCCTTGGGCGCCAGCACCCGGCGCACCAGCGCCTGCTCCTGAACATCGGTCAATGTCACCTCCAGCGAGGGCATTTCCAGCACGGCAGCGCTATTATTCTTCAGAACAAAGCTCAGGCTGTACATATCAGGGCCCGTTTTCCGGAAGCTCGAACTGTCAATCAGCAAGGATTCAATGCGGCGCGGCGGGCGGATGGTGCAGTGCAGCGGGCCGCACAGCGCCTGCAAAAAAGGCGCGAGCCGGGGGTCGGTTGCGGCCAGGTTGTCTTTTTGCTGCAGCACCCATTGCAGCAGCAGGGCCGTCAGCAGCAGCAAAAACACCAGCCCGAGCAGCACGCGCACCAGCGGGCGTTTCCAGAAAGCCTTGCGCCGCGCATCGCGCACGAAGGACAGCTCGGGGGCTGGCGCTGGCGCCGGGGCTGGCGCTGGCGCTGGTTCTGATTCTGGTTCTGGAACTGACGCTGGCGCTACCGGTTCCAGCAAGGCCAACGGGGTGATGGCGGGGTTTGTTTCAACGGCTACGGGTTCGGCAGTAACTTCAGTTGGAGCGTCCACTGAAGGCGTCAATGCAGCGACTGGCGGGACAGCGCCCATGTCCGGGCTTGTGTCCGTTACGTCCACGTCCACGGCTGCAGCTTCGGCAACAGCTTCGGTTTGAACGTTGGTTTGCGCTTCAATTTGAACGTCGGTTTGCGCTTCGGCCGCCGGCTTCAGGCTGGAGGCGGCAGGGGCAGGGGCAGGCTCTTCCTCTTGCGGCGCTGCAGGCACCGCCTCGGCACCGGCTGACGCAACCAGCGGGCTCGATACATCCGCATCCGTCGTCTGCCAGATTTCCTCGGGAAGGGGCGGCTGAGAATCAAGCAGCGCTGACGATACGCCGACTGGCTCAGGCTTATCGCTCTGTTCTGGCTGATCCTGCGGGGCTGGTTCGGGCGCCACGGGGGCGCTGGCGGGCGGATCTTCGCTCAAGGCGGGCGCCACATCCTCGACCGTGCCAGGCGAAACCGGCAACGTATCCACCGCGTCAGATGCAGGCGACTCAGCAGATGCGGGCAGCACCTCAAGCGCCTCGTCAGGAACAACGAGATCGACTGGAACAACGGGAACGGCTGGAACGGCTGGAACGGCTGGAACGGCATCATCCTTCAGCGCCGCAACGTCAGTCGGCACCAGGTGCTGCGCCGCGTCAAACACTTCACCGCAACAACCACAGCGCACCCAGCCTTGCGCGGCCTCGAATTGCCCGGCCCCGACCTTGAACATCGTTGCACAGGCGGGGCAGCGGGTAATCTGGCTCATGGCGTGCCGTCTGCAGCAGCGCTCAAAGACGCGCCGTCATCAAGATCCAGCCTTCTTGCGCGTCATGAACTTCCAGCTGGCAGTAAGGCGCGTAAGCGGCTTTCAACTCGTCTTCCTGGCTGTCCAGAATGCCCGCAAGCACCAGATGGCCGCCCGGCTGGACACGCGCACACAGCAGCGGCGCCAGCATCTTCAGCGGCGTGGCCAGGATATTGGCCAGCACCGTCTGGTACTTGCCGACAGCCTTGTCGGGCAGACCGGCATTCAGCTGCACATGGTTCGCTTCGGCGTTGGCACAGGTCGATTCGACAGCGGCCTGGTCAATATCGACGGCGTCGATGTCCAGCGCGCCGAACTTGGCCGCGCCAATGGCCAAAATGCCCGAGCCGCAGCCGTAGTCCAGCACCCGGCCCAGCGATTGATCGGGGGCGCCGTGCGCGGCAATCCAGCGCAGGCACATGCGCGTCGTCGGGTGCGTGCCGGTGCCAAAAGCCAGACCCGGATCGAGCCGGATCACCTGTTTGGCCTGGGCGGGCGGCTCGTGCCAGGTCGGCACGATCCAGAAGTCGGGCGTGATATCGACCGGCGTGAACTGCGACTGCGTCAGCCGCACCCAGTCCTGATCGACCACGGCCTGAATCGCCACCGTCTGGCAACCGGCAAAAAAGTCCTGCGCCACCAGCACCGCAGCCGCTTCACGCGCCAGCGCCTCGGTGGCAAACAGCGAGACGACGCGCGAGCGCTCCCAGCCCGCTTTCGGCGGCGGCATGCCGGGCTCGCCAAACAGCGCCTGCTCGGCGGGCGTCTGCGCGTCGGCGTCTTCGACCGAAACGCTGAGCGCGTCCAGGGCATCGAGCGCGTCGCTGAGGGTTTCCACCTCGTGGACGGGCGCCAGCAAAATCAGTTCAAACAGGCTCATCGGATGCTTTCGGCTGGCTTAGCGCTCGCGCTTGGCCAGCCACTCTTCCAGGTAGTGGATGTTGGTGCCACCGTCCATGAACTTGGCGTCCACCATCAGTTCGCGGTGCAGCGCAATGTTGGTGTTGATGCCTTCGACCACGGTTTCGGACAGCGCGGTGCGCATGCGCGCCAGCGCCTGCTCGCGGGTGTCGCCGTACACGATGATTTTGCCGATCATCGAGTCGTAGTTCGGCGGCACAAAGTAGTTGGCGTAGATGTGCGAATCGACGCGCACGCCCGGCCCGCCCGGCGCGTGCCAGGTGGTGACGCGCCCCGGCGACGGCGTG
>JAPLPS010000432.1 GCA_026400075.1 Polaromonas sp. | reverse complement strand
GCCAGCAATATCAAGGGCGTGTGTTCACTGCCGAATAGGCAGCTCAGAAATCTCGCGTCGTTACGGCAGATCAGATCGGGGTGTTCACTGCCGAATAGGCAGCTCAGAAATGGCAGGTTCGCATCACCACATTCGGGTTCGGGTTCACTGCCGAATAGGCAGCTCAGAAAAGCCTGGAAACTGTCACTGCGGATAGCCGGGTGTTCACTGCCGAATAGGCAGCTCAGAAAAACGCCGGGGCACCCCCCCGCGCATCGCAAGAGTTCACTGCCGAATAGGCAGCTCAGAAAGCCCTGGCTTACGCCGTTGCCGTAATTGACATGTTCACTGCCGAATAGGCAGCTCAGAAAATGCCCAAAATCCAGCCACGGCCAGCGCGGCAGTTCACTGCCGAATAGGCAGCTCAGAAAGACTGAACAACCAATGATTTGTTCATTCGTGCGTTCACTGCCGAATAGGCAGCTCAGAAAAACAACACCGAACAGCGGGATATGCGCGTGGTGTTCACTGCCGAATAGGCAGCTCAGAAACAGCACACCCTGATCAATGTAGGGCTTGAGAAGTTCACTGCCGAATAGGCAGCTCAGAAATGGAAGCTGACTGAGTCCAACGCACCCGCTGTGTTCACTGCCGAATAGGCAGCTCAGAAATATTGCACCCATTCACTGACCGCCTGTGTTTTGTTCACTGCCGAATAGGCAGCTCAGAAATGGTGCTTACACGACCCCCGCACACCAGCGGCGTTCACTGCCGAATAGGCAGCTCAGAAATTCCAGCGCATCGCGGAACTCCTGCAGGCTGCGTTCACTGCCGAATAGGCAGCTCAGAAACTGTCCATCTTTAATAATCACGCCAGCGTCGGGTTCACTGCCGAATAGTGTGGGGCAGCAATCAATATGGCACAAAGGGTATGAGTAATTTGGCCCCAAGAATTTCACGCAACCCTTTGAATTCATTGAGGATTCAGGTGGCCTTGGGGTGCAGGCCGATTTCACACACTTTTGGCGCAAAGTGGTGAAAAATTGAGCAGAATCGCAAAAGATATGGCACAAGAGTGATAGCCGAATAGCGAAGGGGTGACCTGCTTTGAGCGGGCCACCCCTTTTTTGCGTCTGGAAGCGCTTTGCCTTATCCGATTAACGCTCCTGTGAGCTGCGTTTAGCCTGGTTGCTTCTGGGCAACGTGCTGCTTCACAACCTGCAGCTCGACATCCGACAAGAGCGCCAGGCTGTTCTTGCCAAACTTCGTCTCGATGTAGGGCTTGTAGATTTGGTCATCCCCAAGCTGGTTCTTGCAGCGTGTCTTGATGTAAGTGATCGTCTTTGATCGCCAGTTGGGGGCTTTGGCCGGAGCACTTTTCATGTTACGAACGATGGCCGGCTGCTGCATCATCCAGGCGCGGGCCTCTCCAAAGCGTTCCATCGGGATTTCATGGTACGTATTGACGCCCATATGGCGGTTCAGCCTGCTCATTGCCGTCCTCTGGGTGAGGGGTGTAGCTTTGACTGCATTGTGGGTTGCAATCCACTCGTCCCGCAGGCGCAGCAGCTCGCCCTTCTGGTCCGGATCAATCACGCCATCGCCGGTTTTGACATAGGTCCTATTGATGATTTTGGGGGAGTGGTTGACCGTGTTGTTATTGCCAACGATATTGCTGTCGCCTCGAATGGAGGTTGTCGGCGCGGGACGGCTTCGTTTCCTGGGTGGCTTGGCACTTGGGCCGGTTTCTGGCGAAGGTACTGTGCTTTCTGGTTCTGAAAGAGGAATATTTTTAATTAAATCAACGATCTTTTGTTTTTTTGAATTGTCTCGGTCTTGCACTGGTGGGTTCCCTTGGGTGAGTTGGCCGGTTCTCAGGCGGCCAGTTTGATGAATTTGATGACGTTGTCCTTTTGATCCATGTCGGCCAGCAGGTCATAGACGGCCACGATGAGCTGGGCGTACCGGGAGGGCGGCAGCGTGCGGTGCGTGGCGGCCAGGCCTTCCTCGACGGACTCGACAGCCAGCTCCAGGCGCTCCAGGTCATCGACGTTGACACTGGAGGCGGCCAGAGGAATGGTGGACACCGGGGCGCCGCGCATCTTGGGGCCGCGCCCGGTGGCCAGCCATTCGATATTGACGTTGGCAGCATCGGCGATGGCGACGAGGTTGATCGAATTGGGCAACGCCCCGTCCAGATACTTGCGAATGGTGCTGTCACCGATACCAGAACGTCGGCTAAATGAGGCCACGGACTCCTCGCCAATTGCCTCGCGGATGCGCTCCGAAGGATTCAATTCTTCTTTTTGAATTGAATGATTCCCCCTCGTCTTGTCAAGCGCATTCAATTTGGATGCAAGTGGTTGATTTGCCATGACTTCTCTCTCTTTTTCTGGGTTTTGGTGCAAGTTTTGAATTGAATGCAAATTGAATGAATAAAAATCATCTTTTAAGGTGAAATCGCCTTAAAGTTTGATACACTTTGCCGTATGTGCAAGGTTAACGCAAATAAACCCAGAAAGGAAACCGTAGTGTTAAAGAACGAATCCATCGGCAACCCGGAGAGTGCGCAGGCAGTGCTCGAAGGCGTGGCGCCCAAGAACGAGCCTATCGGCGACGCTCTGAGCATCCGGGGGCAGCTTTCAATGCTGGGCTGGAGAAGCTTCAATGCCTGGGCCAAAGCCCACGGCTACAAATCGCGCCTGGTCATCCACGCCGTGAACGCCTGGGGCCAGCGCACTGACCGCGCCCCGCACGGGGGTATCAGCCGCGCCGTGATGCGCGACCTGCGCCAGACCATCGCCCAGCGCGTTGGCCCGGAAGACCTCAAACCAACGGCTTAAAGGAGCATGACTATGAATCTGAATCAAGAAATCGCTGCACTGCGCCGTATTGAAAACTTTGAAGGCGTCGATCACGGCCCCTACGGGCCAGGCATGTTTGAGTTTGACAAGCACTACACGATTCAAATCGACACCGAGGGCTGGCTGCGCGCCACCATTGATTTTTACAGCCAGAAGCGCATGGGGCAACGGGTGTGCTACAGGAAATCGGTTTCAAAGTGGGTAAAACGGCCGACATCAGCCAGGCTGGCATGGGCCATTAGCCATGCTGCCAAACATGATGATGATGCCCTGGAGTCGCAACAAATGGTGCTGCGCGTCAGCCTTGTCAACCGCGATGAATTCCGGTTTCTGCACCAAATCGTCCGGGTACTGCTGAGCGGAAAAACAGCAAATCTTAACGGAGCAGTCCTGTCACGCAAGCTCCATCTGGACGAGGCCGCCAAGGATACAAAAATTCGGTACGAATACCGTTTTGAACAGCTCGACCTGCAAGCCTGCCGTGCCACCCTGCAGCGTTTCCAGCAGCGCGGGGCCAATCATGGTGCGTAAAGAGTGGATCACGCCGCAGGAAGCGGCTGGGTTGCCGGGGATGCCTGGAACAGTGCAGAACGCTTTGAAATTCTTCAAAAGGACTGTGGATCAAAAAAATTTGGCCCTGTCTCGCCCTAAAGTGCAAGGCAAAGGTCTGGAATACGCCGTAAAGTGCTTGCCCGCCGAAACCCAGGCCCACCTAGAAGCCCAGGTCTTCGCTGCCGCGTTCGGCGCGCTGCGCCACGAAGCCCGCGCCCTGCAGCCCACGGGCATTCCAGCCCAGGCCCGCGACGTGCTACCGCCCGCCGCCATTGAAGAAATGGTGCAAAGCGTTACGGCCGTGTCCACCGCCGTGGCCAAAGTCAGCAAGCCCGCCAAGCCCAGAAAAGAAAGCACCGCGCTGGCCGTGCGCCAGACGGGCGGCATTCAGCCCGACGGCGCTTGCTGCAAAAACGGCCAGGTGCGCCGCCTCAAGCTCGAAACCGACCTCACAGACCGCGACCGCGCCTACCAGGATGCCGCCCTGCTGCTGATGCGCGCCCTGGACGAGTCGATGGTGGCGCTGGACTGCTCGGCCCGCCGCGCCGCCCAGGCGCTGGCCGCCCACATCATGGACGCCAGCGCCGCCCCGGCGCTGCAGGCCGCCGCCGTCACCGTCTATATAAAGCCACGCGGCACCGAGCGCCTCGGCGGGCTGGCCGCGCTGACTGCCCGGCTGCAAAAAATGCATGGCTTTTACCAAGAGGGTTGCAAGGTGGCCAACCCCGCAGCCTTCCTGGTAGCGGGCCGCCCCGAAAAGCGCGGCATCAACCCGGTCACCCTGCGCGCCTTTGTGCTGCACTTTTGCAAGCCCAACCGGCCCACCGTCATGCAAGCCTGGAAAGACGCCAGTGCCTGGTATGCCAGCCAAGGCATCGCCCAGGTCAGCGTGGACAGCTGGTACGGGCTCGAAAAACAACTGCCCATCACAGTCAAGTACCGGGGCCGTATGACCGGCGCGGCTTACAAGTCGCTGCTGCCCTACGTCAGCCGCGACGAGACGATGTTCAAGAGCAACGACATCTGGGTCGGCGACGGCCACACATTCAAGGCGCGGGTGCAAAGCCCGATTCACGGCCAGGCGTTCCGGCCTGAAGTCACCTTCATCATCGACTGGCGCTCGCGCAAGATCGTCGGCTGGAGCGTGGCGCTGAGCGAGAACGTGGTAGCCGTGAGCGACGCCTTTCGCCACGCGCAGATCGTCACCCGCGCCCGCCCGCTGATCTATTACAGCGACAACGGCAGCGGCCAGACCGGCAAGCTCATCGACCACCCGATGACTGGCACGCTGGGCCGCCAGGGCATCGCGCACGAAACCGGCATCCCCGGCAGCCCGCAAGGGCGCGGAATTATTGAGCGCCTGTGGGCCTCCACCGTGATTCCGCTGGCCGCCAGCTACCCGACGTTTTTGGGCAAGCAAGCTGATAGGGACACCATCCGCAAAGTCGGCAGCGAGCTGGAAAAGGCCCGGCGCAAGGGCGAAGTCAGCCGCCTGCTGCCCAGCTGGAGCCAGTTCGTCGGAGACCTGATCCGCTGCGTCGATGACTACAACCAAAAGCACAGCCACAGCGGCCTGGGCGGCATGGTGCCCAACGCGGCCTATGACCAGTTCATGGATCCGGACAGCCTGCTCTTTGGTGTGGACGACCGGGAAATCCACGCGCTGTGGATGCCCGAAGAGGTGCGCGAATACTCACGCGGGCTGATCCGGCTGATGAACAACCATTATTTCTGCCCCGAGCTGATGGGCGTGCTGCCCGAAGGTGCGCGTGTGCGGGTGCGCTTTGACATCCACAACGCCAACACAGTGCGGATTTTGGAGCTGGACAGCGGCAAGTTTCTGGGCCTGGGCGTGTGGGACGGCCACCGCCACGCCGCCTTCCCTGTGGATTACGTGACCGACCTGGCCATCAAGCGCCAGCACGGCATCAAGCGCCGGGCGCAAGACCAGATCAACCGGGCCGACGCCGAAATGACGCTCACGCTGGACGGCAGCGGCGGGACGGTGCTGCCCTTTGCCGTGCAGCCGGTGTACCGCGAGGAATCGTTAATCGCACCGCTGCAGGACGCCAAAAACAAGGCCGGATTAACGCGCAAAGTCGATGCGCCCGCCGCGCCCCGCGAAGAAACCCCGGACGAAGCGCTGATGCGCTGGTACGCCGAAGAAGCCGAACAGGCCGAAGCCGCAGAGCGCGAGCTGCGCGAGAACGAAGGCAGTGAAGACCGCCTGTTTTTGATGATGCGCGCCGAGCAGGACGAGCGCGAGCGCCAGGAACAAGAGGAATCAGACCGCCGCAAGGCGATGTGAAGAGGTGGCTGCCGGAGCGCCTGAGAACGCCCCGACAGCCTGTTTAGCAACCCCGAAGGCACACCAAAAAGCCAGAGGAAACAAGGACTATTGTATGAAACGCATTTTTGTCAACAACACCAACGCGAAGAATTTCGCGCTGTACATCAAAAAGATGGATAAGCGCGGGCCGCTGGAAGCCACCACGCTGCTTGTGACGGGCCGCCCCGGTGACGGCAAGACCAAAACGCTGCACAACTATGCCGGTGGCGTGAATGCGGTGATGCTCACCGCCACGGTGGACAGCACGCCGCGCCGCCTCATGGTCGAACTCGCTGAAAAGCTGGGCATTGAAGTCAGCCGCACTTACGAGCGCGAAGTCGAAGAGACCATTCAGCGCAACAAGACCACGATCATCCTGGACGAAGCCGGGTTTGCGCTGGCCAATAACGCCGCCTGCATCGAAAAGCTGCGCTCCATCACCGATGTGACGATGACGCTGCTGGTGCTCGTCATCATGAAGCACGACATGAGCAAGCTCAACCAGCCGCGCCTCAAGCAGCTCGCTGACCGCATTGGCGACATTTGCGAGTTCAAGCGCGCCAGCCTGGAAGACGTGCAGCTCGCTTGCACCCAGCTCGGCGAAGTGGCGATGGCCCCTGACTTGGTTGAACACATTCACCGCAGCACCGATGCGAGCATGCGCCAAGTGCTCAACGCCATTTGCCGTGTCGAGGAAGTCGCCAAGTTTCGCCCCGAAGCCCAGCGCGGCGACATCATGACGCTGGCCGACGTGCGCGGCGTGACGCTGTGCAACGACTTCAGCCTTGCCATGCGAAAAATGAATGGACGCGCTGGATCATGACTTTGACGCAATCCTCTCACTTGCAGCGCGGGCAAGACCAGCAAATGGCAGC
>JAPLPS010000206.1 GCA_026400075.1 Polaromonas sp. | reverse complement strand
TGCGCGCAGCGAGGAGAGCGAATTCATTGCTTATAGCAATGAGTTCATCGAAGCCACCTTGGTGAAAGCAATCTTCCCGCAAGATGATATGCGCCGCAAATTCCTGCGAGCCGTCGGCAAGAAAACGGCCATGGCGGCTATCGCCAGCGTGCTACCCATTGGCGCCATGCAAGCGATGGCACAAGACAAAGGTGCATTAGAGAAAAAAGATCTCAAGATTGGTTTCATTCCCATCACCTGCGCCACGCCGTTGATCATGGCGCATCCGCTGGGGCTGTACCAGAAAGAGGGGTTGAACGTCGAGCTGGTCAAGACGGCGGGCTGGGGCTCGATTCGCGACAAGATGCTCAGCCACGAGCATGACGCCTCGCACTTTCTCTCGCCGATGCCGCTGGCCATGTCGCTGGGGCTGGGCTCGCCTGCGGCCAGCATGCATGTCGCCTCAATCCAGAACACCAACGGCCAGGCCATCACCCTGCACATCAAACACAAGGCCAACCGCGATCCGAAGAACTGGAAGGGTTTCAAGCTGGGCATTCCGTTTGAGTATTCGATCCACAACTTTCTGCTGCGCTACTACCTGGCCGAGCACGGCATCCGCCCCGACACCGATGTTCAGCTCAAGCTGGTGGCGCCGCCGCAGATGGTGGCCGAACTCAAGGCGGGCAATATCGACGGTTTTCTCGGCCCCGAGCCGTTCAACCAGCGGGCGGTGTTTGATGGCACGGGCTTTATTCACCTGCTGACCAAAGACATTTGGGACGGCCATCCGTGCTGCGCCTTTGGCACCTCGACCGAATTTATCCAGAAAAATCCCAACACCTTTGCTTCGCTGTACCGCGCCGTCATCAACGCCTCGCTGCTGGCCAGCCAGCCGGGCGCGCGCGATCAGGTGGTCAAGGCGATTGCGCCAGCGCCTTACCTGAACCAGCCCGAAGAACTGCTTACGCAGGTGATGACCGGCAAATTCAGCGACGGCCTGGGCAACAGCCGCAGCGTGCCCGACCGGGTGCTGTTTGACCCGATGCCGTGGCAGTCGATGGCGGTGTGGATGCTGACGCAGATGAAGCGCTGGGGCTACCTCAAAGGCGACGTGAACTACCAACAGATCGCCGAGCAGGTGTTCATGCTCACCGATGCCAAAAAGCAGATGGCTGCCTCCGGCTGGCGCCCGCCCGAAGGTGCTTACCGCAACCACCGCATCATGGGCAAGGTGTTTGACCCCGCCAAGCCCGATGACTACCTGCGCAGCTTTGCCATCAACAACATGGGGTAGCAAGCACGCCGCCGATAGCGGGCGCAATGAACGGGGGCGCTTTCCGAGTTGGGCTCAATTCCTGACCACCATGCACCAAAATTTAGCATGAAAATTGCTTGCTATGGTGCATGGCATTTGAACTCGATATCGGTTTTGTTTCGCTGGCTGGCCGCAAAGGCATCAACGAAGATTTTTGCGCGGCCATGCTGCCCCAGCCGGGCGAGGAGGACATGGGCTCCATCGTGGCGATTGCCGACGGCGTCAGCACCGGCGGCATGGGCCGGGAGGCGGCGCAGACCACGGTCACCAGTCTGGTGCGCGATTACTATGGAACGCCCCAAACCTGGGACACCACCGTGGCGCTGGACCGCATCATCACGGCCCAGAACACCTGGCTGGCGGGCATCAACCAGCGCCGCCAACCCATTGTGGGGCTGACCACGCTGACGGCGCTGGTGCTGCGCGGCCAGTCGTACACGGTGGCGCATGTCGGCGACTCGCGCGCCTACCTGCTGCGCGGCGGAAAAACCCAGCAATTGACGCACGACCACGCGGTCAACAACCACGATTTCAGGCACCAGCTGCTGCGCGCCGTCGGCGCGGAAGACCATCTGGTGGTGGACTATATGCAGGGCGAGCTGCAGGTCGGCGACGTGTTCGCGCTGCTCACCGACGGCGTGCATGGCGAGATGCGCGACGAGGCTTTTCACCAGCGGCTGCAGGAGTTCATTCCCGCCGGTGTCAGCGCGCAGGCGGCTTGTCAGGCGCTGGTGGACGCTGCGCTGGCGAGCGGCAGCAACGACAACGTGACGGCGCTGGTGGTGCGCGTGCAGGGCTTGCTTGATGCCACGCTGCAGGATGTCAACCGGACAGCGCAGAATTTACCAATTCCCCCGCGCCTGAAGGTCGGCGAGGCCATTGACGGCTTGAGCGTGGTCGAGTTGGTGGCCGACAGCGGCATCAATTTGCTTTACCGGGTGCAGGCGGCGGGCGGCGGGCCGTTTTATGCCCTCAAAACGCTGAATCCGGCCAGAGCGCACGATGAAGAAGAGCGCGCCATGCTGGCCCACGAAGCCTGGCTGGCCAGAAACATGCAGTCCGGCGCCGCCGCCGATTGCCTGGTCCGGCTGCATGAGGCGCTGCCCTCGGGCCAGGAGCGCAGCGCCTTTTACCTGCTTTACGACTGGCTCGGCGGTGAAACCCTGCAGCAGCAGCTGGAGCGCAAGCACCGCTTCAGTCTGGCGCAGGTGCTGAACGTGGCCAGCCAGACGGCCAGGGCGCTGGGCCGCCTGCACCGCCAGTGCGTGATTCACCGCGACATCAAGCCCGCCAACCTGCACCAGGGCGACGACGGCGTGCTGCGCGTGCTCGACCTGGGCGTGGCGCTGAGCGGGCGCGAACCCGCAGCGATGCGCCAGTTGCACGCGGGCACGCCCAGCTTTGTGAATCCGGAACAATGGGGTTTTAACGGGCAGGGCGCAGAAGGCGAAGAAGAGTTGCCCGACGCCCAGAGTGATTTGTTTGCGCTGGGCGTGACGCTGTACCAACTGCTCACCGGCCGCCTGCCTTATGGCGAGGTGCTGCCGCGCCAGGTGGGCCGCTACTACCGCGATCCGGTGGCGCCGAGCCGGGTCAATCCCGAGGTGCCGATCTGGCTCGATCACATCCTGCTGAAGGCGGTGGCGCGAGACAAGCGCAAGCGCTTTGAAACGGCTGAAGAGCTGCTGCTGGCGCTGGAGCGCGGCGCGTCACGGCCGCTAACGGCGCCGCAGGCGACGCCGCTGATCCTGCGCGACCCGACGGCGATCTGGAAAATCGCGCTGGCTGTGTCGGCGCTGTTTAATTTGCTGCTGGTGTACTGGCTGATTTTCTTGCCGAGATAGTGGCAAGGGAGCGGGCAGCCGCTACTTTTTGTTGACCAGGTGCTGCCAGAGCTTGGCTAAAAAGGAACTGTCGGAAGTCGAATCCGGACTGGGTGCCGATTCAGCTTTTGGTGCTGGGGCCAATGGCGCAGCGGCTGGCCCGGCGGGCCGGATGTAGCCATCGGCATACAGCATCTCCAGCAGCGGATGGGCGACATGGGGCGGTATGTTCAGGATGACCGGAATCAGCATCCCGACGGAGGGTCTGCGCGCCAGCAGCGCGCAGATGCGGGTGATATGGGGCGCTGCGCCTCCTAGAAGGTGCTGCAGTGACGGCCAGGAAACCAAACACAGCACCTGGGTGTTGAGCGGATTCTGGGGTGTATTAGTCATTGAGTTCTCCCCTAGCCTTGAAACAAGATGAAATTTACAGATTATTTTGTCTGCACTCGGGAATACGAATGCAGTTGCTGCAAATCAAATAGGCCAGAGAAATACTTTAATTCAATAAAAATAATTTTTTTGAAAAAAACACAGGTGAAAACCCGACCATTTAAGAAAATTGCCAGCGTATGTTAAATAAATTTGGTGAAATTTGTTTTTTTATTAAGAATTAAACTTTGTTTCATACGGGTATTCTCAGCGTACTGAGCAGTGTGGCGCTGCTCAGTGCTGGAAATCAGGCGCTGCGTGCGCGTCCGCCTTTTTCGGCCCAGGTGCGGGTCCAGCGGATTTGCATCACGCGCAGCAGCACCAGCATCATCAGCGCCAGCGCGGCGAAGAAGAAAAATCCCCACATGTAGGTGCCCGCGTATTGCTTGGAGATGCCCATTGCGTTTGGCACCAGACCGCCGCCCAGCGCGCCGATTTCACCAATCATCGAGCCCGCCACAGCGGTGGCCAGCGGCCAGCGCAGCGGCACCAGTTGGAACAGCGCGCCATTGCCCGCACCCAGCGCGGAAAAGCACAGCATCACCAGCAGCGTGGTGCCGACCAGCGAGTTGCCTGCCAGGCCGCACAGCACCAAGGTGACGGCGATGGTCACCAGCACGATGCTCAGCGTGTTGACACCGCCCCAGCGGTCAGAAATCCAGCCGCCGAACACGCGCAGCGCCGCGCCCATGAAGGCCGCCAGCATCGACAGCTGACCGGCCTGCACCTTGCTGACGCCGAACTGGTCGTAGTAATAAGACGGCAAAAATGTCGCCAGACCGATGAAGCCGCCGAAGGTCACGGCGTAAATCAGGCTGAAAGCCCAGCCGTCTTTTTCAAACAGGCAGGCTACATGCTCGCGCAGGGTGGCGTGGCTGTCCACGTCGTCGGGTTCCTTGGCGAACACGATCATTGTCACCAGCGGCACCAGCATCGCCAGCGCGGCAATGCCGTACACCGACTGCCAGCCAAAGCGCTGGGCCAGCGCCGGGGCGATCAGCACCGACACGGCGGTGCCGACATTGCCCGCGCCGACCAGACCCATTGCCAGGCCTTTGTAGCGCGCCGGGAAGGTGCCAGAACCCAGGCTCAGCGCGACGCCAAAGCTGGCGCCCGCAATGCCCAGCAGCACGCCCATCGCCAGCAGGCTGCTGTAGGAATCGACCACGAAGTAGCCAAACAGCAGCGCCACCATGATCAGGCCCATCTCGACCAGCGTGGCGTTTTTGCGCCCGATGTACTGCGCCAGCACGCCCAGCGGAAAGCGCATCAGCGCGCCAGCAAAAATAGGCACCGACAGCATGATGCCTTTTTCAGTCGGCGACAGCTTGTAGGCTTCTGAAATAAACGGTGCCATCGCGCCATTCATGACCCAGATGCAACATGAAAATGCGAAGTAGAGAAAAGCCGCGCCCAGCGTCGGTGCATGGCCGGCTTTTAGAAAATGACGAAACCCATTCATGGTGCAAATACTTTCGGTGAGAAGATTAAAACTTGGTGCGGTTGCTTGTTTTTTTAGTCGGCGCGGTCCATGTCCACGCAGACCATCGCTTCGTAGTGATTCCAGCGCAGCGTGATCACATAGGGGTGCTTGCGCACGCGGGTCTGGATGGCGTCGCTTCCCTGCGTTTTGACGGGCACGGAGATCTGCAGGTCGGCGCCCAGCGCCTTGCGCGCATTGCCCGCCAGCGTGTTGGCGATTTCGCCGACGGCGTCGAGCAGGTTGCTGTCGCCCAGGTCGGTTTCATGCTGCAGCAGCAGGATTTCACGCACCAGCTTGTCCGGCATCGACACGATGATGTTGCCGTTGTGGCTGCCGGAAAAGGTCACGAGGCCATTGAATTCAAAGCCCTCGATCTGGCCCGTTCCCAGGAAGGCCGAGGTGATCTGCGGCTCCTGCCGGGTCGTGACTTTGAGGTAGTTGCGGATCGAGTCGATGAAGAGCTTGAGATCGGTGTCGTTTAGTCTGGCCATTGCATTTCCCTTTAGCGTCCGTCAGCCACATCGAGCAGCGCGATTTGCAGCTCTTCGTCGGTGAAGGGCTTGGCGACAAAGCCGCGCGCGCCCAGCTTGAGCGCCTGGATGGCGGTGGATTTGTCGCTCAGCGCGCTGACCACCAGAATGCTGATGCGCGGGTCGAATTTGAGCAGGGCGGTAATGCATTCAATGCCGTCCATCTCGGGCATCGTCAAGTCCATCGTCACCACGTCGGGGCGCACCGCTCTGGCGATGCGCAGCGCTTCGGCGCCGTTTCTGGCCAGCCCGGCCAGCACCACGCCTTTGATGCCGCCGCTCTGGACTACCCGGGAAATGCGGGTGCGGATCATGTTCGAGTCGTCAACGATCAGCAGCCGCATGATGTTTCCTTCGTCAGGTTAAGCATGGTTTTTCCCTTTTCTTTCAGGCTGAAAAGCAGACCTTGAACTCGGTGTGCTGGCCCGGCACGCTCGACAGCAGCAAGCGCGCGCCCAGGCGCTGCACATTGGCCTGCACCAGATCCAGGCCGACGCCCCGGCCCGCATGGCCGGTGGTGCTCACGGCCGTCGAAAAGCCGGGTTTGAAGATATGGGCGAGGATTTGCTTGTCGCTAAAGTTTTCCAGCTGCGCGGCGTTGTACCAGTTCAGCGCCAGCAGGCGCTCGCGTACCTTGGCCGGGTTCAGGCCCGCGCCATCGTCGCGCACGCGCAGCAGCCACTGGCCGCTTTCGTCGCGGCTGAGGTTGACATCGAGCTGGCCTTCGGGCGCTTTTTGCGCTGCCCGTCTGGCGGCGGGCGTCTCGATGCCATGCACCACGGCATTGCGCACCAGCTGGATGGCGATTTCGCGCACCAGGTCGATCTTGTTGGCCGCGATATCCTCGGCGTTGTCTATGTGTACGTTCGCCTGGAGGGGCTTGCTGCAGTACGCCGCCACGTCATGGGCCAATTGGCTTAGCGCAGCGTTCAGGCCGGTGGAGACCGGGCACGCATTCAGCACGCAGGCTGGCCCGGCTCTTTTTTGGCCCAGCGCTTTCAGCGCAGCAACTTTGCTCAGCAGGTCTTCCAGCGGCAGCGGCAGGGCCAGCAGCGCGTCGCCGGAGGCGCCGCCGCTGTCCTTGAGCTTTTGCAACTGGCTCTCGAACTGGTGCGCCAGCGAGGCCAGGATTTCCAGCCCCAGCGAGGCCGCGTCGCCCTTGATGGCGTGGATGCGGCGGTAAGCGCTGTCGATGGCCTTGAGCGCCTGGATTTCCGAGGTGGCTGACGAGGTGCTGCGCAGCAGGTCGTTGATTTCCAGCAGCGAGGCTTCGGCCCGCTCGACAAACTGGCGCATCATGGCCGGGTCGGTCTCGAAGGCCTTGAGCATCATCGACAGCTCTTTTTGCGAGCGCTGGCGCTCGCTGGCCAGCCGCGCTTCCAGATCCACTTTCTGGGTGATGTCCTGCACGGTGACCAGCAGGTGGCGCACCATGCCAGCGTCCTGCACCCGGTTGAAGTAAAAGGACAGGTAGCGCTTGGTGTCCTGGCCGAGCCGGTTCTTGACGGTGAGTTCGACTTCGGACAGCGGGTTGATGCCCTGAACCAGATTTTCCTTGATGTGCGGCGAGAACAGCAGCTCGACATAGTCGCGTGCGTCGTTGAGCGCTTTGTCCGACACCAGCGTGGACAGCAGTTCAAACAGATCCTGGCCGGGGGAGAGTTTCTTGCCGAACAGCTCATGCGTCGAGGCGGACAGCTGCGAGCCGAGCTGGTACACGGGCGTGAGCAGGAACAGGCCTTCGCGCACGCTGGCGAGAATTTGGCGGTTTTCTTCGGTGGCGGCCTCAATGGCGGCATCCGAGGTGTTCAGGCGGCGCAGGAATTTAAACAGGATGAAGGCGAAATTGAGCAACGCCAAAATAATGCCGCCGGTCTGCACCCGGCGCAGCACGCTGGCGCGCGAGGCGCCGAGTTGCTGGTTTTCGGTGACGAAATCGTTGGCAATGCTAAGGAGCTGGATGTTGTTGGCCTGGCTGTAGGCCAGCGCTTGGGCCAGCTGCGTCGGCGTGAAGTTGTCGCCCGTGAGCAGGGGCTGCAGCAACTCGTAATAAGGCCGCCACAGGATTTCCACCTTGCCTTCGAGTTCGCGCCCGCGCTCGGACACCACCGGCTCCAGATAGACCGGCTTGCCGTCGCCGCCGGGCAGCGTGCCGCCCCGGCGGAAGGCCGCGTGTGAGGCATCGAAAATCTGGGCGCCAGCGCGCAGTTCGGTTAGCGTCTCGGGCTTGTAGGGCAGGCCCGCATTGCGCATCGCGTCGAGCTCCAGCAGGGTGCGCGCTATGCGCTGCGAGACATAGCGCTGGCGACCCGAAAGATTGATGGCGACAGTGTCCTGGTCAATCTTGAACGAGGTGTAGAAGTTCAGAACCAGCACGCCCAGGTCGAACAGCAGAAACAGCGCGACGGCAATGATGATCTCGCGGTATTTACCCAGGAAGGCAAGGCTGTTCGCGCTCACTGACTGCTTGCCGGGTTGCTGGCTCTTCGGGGCGGTAGCCCGTATGACGCTAGGGGCGGGCAGAACAGTGGACATGGAGAACTTCCTTTTTCAACAGGGGGGCGTGGCCAGGCTGGTTTTTCAGGCGGTCAGCTTTTCCACATGCGCCTGGCGCGTGTAGAGGAAGTCGATGACCGCCTTGCGGTATTGCTGGTAATCGGTGCTTTCGGCGAGTTCGACGCGGTTGCGCGGGCGTGCCAGCTCCACGCTGAGCACCTCGCCAATCGTCGCTGACGGGCCGTTGGTCATCATCACGATCTTGTCGCTCAGCAGCACGGCTTCATCGACATCGTGCGTGACCATGACGACGGTGGCCTGGGTCTTGGCGACGATTTCGAGCAGTTCATCTTGCAGCTTGGCGCGGGTCAGCGCGTCGAGGGCGCCGAAGGGCTCGTCGAGCAGCAGCACTTTGGGCTCCATCGACAGCGCCCGGGCAATGCCGACGCGCTGCTTCATGCCGCCGGAGATTTCGCCGGGGCGCTTTTGGCTAGCTGCCGTCAAGCCGACCATCGCTAGCACCGCATCGGTGCGCGCTTTCAGCTGGGCTTTGCTCTCGGTGGCACCAAAGACGCGCTCGACGGCTAAATAAACGTTTTCAAAGCAGGTCAGCCAGGGCAGCAGCGAGTGGTTTTGAAACACCACGGCGCGCTCCGGGCCGGGGCCAGCGATTTCGCGGTTCGCGCACAGCAGCACGCCCTCGGTGGGTGCAGTCAGCCCGGCGATCAGGTTCAGCAGCGTCGATTTGCCGCAGCCCGAGTGGCCGATCAGCGCGACAAACTCGCCCTTGGTGATTTTGAGGTTGACGTTTTGCAGCGCGCAAAACGGGCCTTTTTTCGTCTTGAAGGTCTGTTCGACACCCTGGATGTCGATGTACTGGGGGTTGGCAGAGACGGTCATGGTGATGCTCCTTAAAACGGTGCGTTAGCTCTTGACTTCTTCAAACGTGAAGGCGGTGGCCAGGCGGATCAGCGCGTGTTCCAGAATCAGGCCGACGATGCCGATGACAAAAATCGCGATGATGATGTTTTTGACGTTCAAGTTGTTCCACTCGTCCCAGACCCAGAAACCGATGCCGACGCCGCCGGTCAGCATTTCAGCGGCAACGATCACCAGCCATGCGGTACTCACAGCAAGACGCACGCCAGTCAGCATGTAAGGCAGCACCGAGGGGAACAAAATCTTGGTGACGATCTTCCATTCGGACAGGTTCAGCACTCTAGCCACGTTCATGTAGTCCTGCGGCACGCGCTGCACGCCGACGGCGGTGTTGATAATCATCGGCCAGATCGAGCAGATGAAAATCGTCCAGATGGCGGCCGGGTCAGCGCCCTTGAACACCAGCAGGCCAATCGGCAGCCAGGCCAGCGGCGAGACCGGGCGCAGCAGGCTGATCAACGGGTTGAACATTCGGCTCAGAAAGCCAAAACGGCCAATCAGAAAGCCCACCGGAATGCCGACCAGCGCGGCCAGCCCAAAGCCGACGGCCACGCGCTTGAGCGAGGACAGCACGTTCCAGCCGACGCCCTGGTCGTTCGGGCCGTGGCGGTAAAACGGGTCACTGAACAGCGTCACGGCCTGCAGGAACGTGTCCTTGGGCGAGGGAATGCTCGCGCCCGTGCCAAAGGACACCAGCTCCCAGATCAGCACCAGCAGGCCCAGACCGAGCAGCGGCGGCAGGACGTGCAGCCAGAGAAAGGATGCATCCCACGCAGCTCGTGCGGATGGTGCGGCGGCGTTGGCTGATTTTTTCATGTCGATAGGGGCGGCAACGCCGGTGGCATCGGCCGCAGCCGCTGTTGACGGGAGCGCGCTGCGTTCGCTGCTGTGCTCTGGGGGCGCAGCCGCTTCAAGCGGGCTGTGAAATACGGCACTGACCATGGCGTTACCTCTTTAATGGCTTGTTCAATGAAGGCGGGGGAGCTGGACTCAGGCGTGAACCTTGAAGCTGTCAGCGTACTTTTTCGGGTCTTTGCCGTCCCAGACGGTGCCGTCGATCAGCTTGCTGGTGCGCAGCACGTCCTTCGGAACACTGACCTTGGCGGCGGCAGCGGCCTGCTTGTAGATGTCGATCTGGTTGATCTGCTTGGCCACGGCCAGGTAGTCGGGATGCTCTTTCATCAGGCCCCAGCGCTTGTGCTGCGTCAAAAACCACATGCCGTCGGACAGGTACGGGAAGTTGACCGCGCCGTCGTTGAAGAACTTCATGTAGTTCGGGTCATCCCAGGTCTTGCCCATGCCGTTCTGGTAGCGGCCCAGAATGCGCTGGTTGATCGCGTCCACGCTGGTGTTGACGTAGGACTTGCTGGCGATGGTTTCGGCCATTTTGTTTTTGTTGCTCAGGCTGGCGTCAATCCATTTGCCCGCTTCGAGGATGGCGGCGGTCACGGCTCTGGCGGTGTTCGGGTATTTCTGGGTGAACTCGGCGGTGGTGCCCAGCACTTTTTCCGGGTGGTCTTTCCAGATGTCCTGCGTCGTCACGGCTGTCACGCCGATGCCGTCCATGATGGCGCGGTGGTTCCACGGCTCGCCGACGCAAAAACCGTCCATGTTGCCGATGCGCATATTGGCCACCATCTGCGGCGGCGGCACGGTGATGACTTTGGCGTCCTTCATCGGGTTGATGCCGTTGGCCGCCAGCCAGTAGTACAGCCACATCGCATGCGTGCCGGTCGGGAAAGTCTGGGCGAAGGTGTATTCGCGCTTTTCGGCCGCCATCAGCTTGGCCAGACCGGCGCCATCGACGGCGCCCTTGTCGGCGAGTTTTTTGCTCAGCGTGATGGCCTGGCCGTTGTTGTTCAGCGTCATCAAGACGGCCATGTCTTTTTTCGGACCCGCCGTGCCCAGATGCACGCCGTAGATCAGGCCGTACAGCACATGGGCAAAGTCCAGTTCGCCGTTGACCAGCTTGTCGCGCACGCCGGCCCAGGAGGCTTCCTTGCTCGGGATGATGGTGACGCCGTATTTTTTGTCGATGCCCAGCACCGAGGCCATCACCACCGAAGCGCAGTCGGTCAGCGGGATGAAGCCGATCTTGACTTCTTTCTTTTCCGGCGCGTCGGAGCCGCCTGCATAGACGGCGGCGCGCAGCGCCGGGTTGATGCCAATGGCGCCCACGGCAGCGGTTTGCAGCACGCTGCGGCGGGTTAATGAGGACTTCAGCAGGTCTGTCATGTCAGCGACTCCAGAAATTAAAAAAAGAAAACAAAAAAGGCGCTCGACCCGCCATTCACGTCTGAGGTGACTAGGGGGACGAACGCCTTTGTTCTTGAGGTCATTTCACTTCGCCGTTGAAGCGTCATGACCAGTGCTTTTATTTAAGCAAATCTTGTGCCAGTGTTTGTTCGGCTGGCTAAATAGCTTTGATTGTTTAGGCTAAACAGATGAGAAGCCCTGATTTACCGTCATTTAATGCTATTTAATTTATAGCAATTGGCGCTGGAAAAGCGGCAGTTCTGCGAAATTTTTGGCATGCACTGTATGTGTGCAGCGCACCATTTTAGGATGTCAGCGACCGTTCAGCCGAGCAGGTCGGCGACATCGAGCATGCGCTGGGCCACTTCGCTCAGGCGCATGCCCTTGTCCATGGCGGCCTTGCGCAGCTTTTCGTAGGCGGCCTGCTCGGTCAGGTTCTGGCGCTGCATCAGCAGGCCCTTGGCCCGGTCAATGACCTTGCGCTCCTGCAGCTCGTTTTTGACGCTGGCGAGCTCGCGCCGCAGGTCTTGTTCATATTCAAAACGGGCCATCGCCACATCCAGAATCGGGCGGATCTGTTCGGCTGGCAGGCCCGCGACGATATAGGCCGAGACGCCGACGGCCACGGCATCCTTGACGCGGCGGGTGTCGTTGTCGTTGCTGAACAGCACAATGGGGCGGCGCGCATCGCGGGTGGCCATCACCACATGCTCCAGGCAATCGCGCGCTTCGCTCTCGGCATCGACGATGATCATGTCGGGCTGCAACTGGGCCAGGCGCTGCTCCAGAAAAGTGTCTGCTGGCAAAACGGCCACGAGGTTGTAGTTGTTTTCGAGCAGGCTGATGCGCAGCTGGCGCGAGCGCTCAATCAGCGCCAGTGCAGTCTCATCGGTCGCATCAGTGCTGGACAAGTCGGGCGCAATCACGACCAGGCGTAAAGGATTGGGCGATTTCATGCAAAAAACCGTGCAAGATTCGCGCCATTTGCCGGGAAGAGGGGCTGGCCGTGATAAAACCGCAGCAGCCCGAAAATTCGTCTGTTCGCACGCACAGACCCTGAATACTGGATAAAAACTATGAAGTACCCATTTGCCTTGATTTTTTGCGCCATGCTCAGCGCCTGCGGCGGGGGAGGTGGGAGCGGTGGCGTTGACACGGCTGGTGCAGGCCTGCCGGTGTCTGGTTGGAGCGGCAGCAATACGACTGACCCGAGTCTCTCTACGACTTACAGCGGCAGCGGCAGCGGCAGCGGCATTGGCGTTTGGCGCTACAACAACACCTCTGCATCAGCAGATATCGTCAATATCAATATTGCAGGCGTGAGCGCCGGAAAAACCGCCACGCTGGTGTTTTCCAACGGCTCGGCGAGCACGGTGTCGCAGCCCGATTCGGGTACGCTGGCTTCCTCCGCGACTTCGGCGGCGCTGGCTGACGCCGGGATACCCCTGGGCGCAGCGTCAGCGCACCAGCATGGACAGGACGATGCCCACGCCGGGATGCTGGAAAGAAACCGGGTTCTTGCCACCGGGCTGATTCGTCAGCGTCTGACGGCTGCTCCCGCCGCTGACCTGACGAGCAGGCCTTTGGCCGAAGGGGTCTCTGGCGCATCTACGCCAGCGGTGGGCGCGACCCGCTCATGGAACGAAAACTTTGAAGGCACTCCGGTGGTTTACTCGGCCACGGTCGAGGCCGTGTGTACGTTGTCCAGCGGGCGCCATGTGGTGTGGTGGGTAGATCCCCATGTTGTCAGTTCGGGCACTTTCAACAGCGCAGACTGGTCGGTGGCTTTCAACCGCCTGCAGGCGTCTTACTGCGGCGACAGCGGCGGTCTGACCCGGATCACCAAGTTGTTGGGCGAGGTCTGGGGGGCCGAGTCGGCGTTTCATCCCGAATACATTCAGGAGAATAGCGTCGCGAAGCAGGACGTGAATGTCGTCCTGCTCGACGTGCCGAGCAGCCAGTGGGCGGGTTATTTCTTTGGGGAGGACACCAAGCTCAAGACCTCGTCTTCTTCCAGTTCGAACCAGGCGCTGGCGTTTTTCATCAATGCTAGCCAGGTGGCCAACGATGTCGATTTCACGGCCTCCACGCTGCTGCATGAGACCACGCACATGGTCAATTTTTACCAGCGCGCGGTGGCCAGAGGCGTGGTTCACGACACCTGGCTGGAAGAGACCACGGCCATGATGACCGAGGACATCGTCGCGCCCGCCGTCATCAGCGGCTACAACAAAGCCCTGAGCGAGCGCCTGCCGGTTTACCGGGCCTCGGGCGGTGATGTCAGCTACATCAACTGGCCGAAGCTGACGAGCGCGTCGGCCCACTATGGGATGGGTGCGGGCTTTGGCGCTTTTCTGAACCGCCGCTACGGCCTGTCGATTTACCAGCAACTGGTCGATTCTTGTGGCAATGGTGTTCCCGCTACATCGACCTTGAGCAGCCAGGAGTGTCTGGACGGGCTGATCAGGGCCAACCAGGGCGCTGGTTTCGGCGATGAGTTCGCCCGCTTCGGCACGACGCTGTTTGGCCGCTTTCCGGCTGTCGGCGCGCCTTCGGGCTACGGCTATCCGGCCAAAACGGCAGGTGGCTACAGCCTGCAGGCCAAAGACCTGTCAGCGTTGCCGCTGGTGCGGCCTGCCACGCCGACTTCGGGCTACCAGGCCACGTCGCACCTCTTCCGGCGTGACACTATTTCGGCCGGAAGCAGCTATGTGCGTAATAACGTGGTGGTGCCCGCCAACACCAGCTTGACGGTGATCATTCAATGAGCGCCCGCCCCTTTGCTGGCGCGGCGCTGGTGCGCGGGGTGCTGGCGCTGGGCCTGTTGGCCTTGGTCGCCAGTGCCGGTCATGCCTGTGAGGGGACGGGTCTGCCCGCCGTGCATATTTCCGGCGCCTTGACCCTCAAAGGCTCAGAGCCCGGCACCTGGTGGGCGGTGACGGACGACGAGGGCCGCATCTGGAAAATTGCCTCGCCGCCGCCGGAGCTGCAGGCGATTTTTGAGAAGATTCAAAACCAGCGTATCAGCGTCGAGGGCTGCCCGCTGGAAAAAGAGCTGAACTTCGAGCAGATCGAGCCCTACCTCATCACCTCCGTGCCAGCGCCCGAGCCGGTGTCCGAGCCATCGTCAGCACCGGAGCCAGTTCCCGCACCGGAGCCAGCGCCAGCATCAGTACCAGCAACAACGCCAGCCCCAGCACCGACCCTTTGACGCAGTGAAAATGGCCCCGGCTGCATGGGGCGCTGGCCAAACCTTACACTTGCCCCATGCTTTTACTAGGAATTGAATCGAGTTGTGACGAAACCGGGGTGGCGCTGGTCGATACCGCCGGTTGTGGCGTGCCGCGCCTGCTGTCACATGCACTCTACAGCCAGATCGCCATGCACCAGGCCTATGGCGGGGTTGTCCCCGAGCTGGCCAGCCGCGACCATATCCGGCGCGCGCTGCCGCTGACGAAGGAGGTCATGGCGCAGGCCGGACGCTCGCTGGCCGAGGTCGATGTGGTGGCTTACACCCGTGGGCCGGGGCTGGCTGGCGCGCTGCTGGTGGGCGCAGGCGTGGCCTGTTCGCTGGCTGCGGCGCTGGGCAAGCCGGTGATGGGCGTGCATCATCTGGAGGGCCATTTGCTGTCGCCCTTTTTGAGCGCCGACCCGCCGGAGTTCCCCTTTGTCGCCCTGCTGGTCTCGGGTGGCCACACGCAGCTGATGCGCGTGGACCGCGTCGGCAGTTATGAATTGCTCGGCGAAACCATAGACGACGCGGCGGGCGAGGCGTTTGACAAATCGGCCAAGCTGATGGGCCTGCCTTATCCCGGCGGCCCGCATTTATCAAAACTGGCCCAGCAGGGCGACGGCGCGGCTTTCAAGCTGCCCCGGCCTTTGCTGCACAGCGGCAATCTGGATTTTTCCTTTGCCGGGCTGAAAACAGCGGTGCTAACGCAGGCCAAAAAGCTCGGCCCCGAGCTGGAAAACCGCAAAGCCGATCTGGCCGCCTCGACGCAGGCGGCGATTGTCGATGTGTTGATCAAAAAAACGCTTTCCGCCTTGTTGCAAACCGGCTTGAAGCGGCTGGTGGTGGCGGGCGGCGTCGGCGCCAACGCGCTGCTGCGCAGCCAGCTCAACGCCGCTTGTGAAAAACGCGGCATCCGGGTGCATTACCCAGAGCTGGAGTTCTGCACCGACAACGGCGCGATGATCGCGATGGCCGCAGGCATGCGCCTGCAAGCCGGGCTGGAGACGCTGCAAAACGCCTACACCTTCGATGTCAAGCCGCGCTGGGGGCTCGATACCTTGCAGCCCGGCACGCTCGCGACGGTCTGAGTCCGCCCGGATCAATGCCGCGCGCGGGCTGTGTTGCCAGTCCGCAGCCCGGCAAGCTCCCTGCCGTCTGCCGCGCGTGGCGGGTGGTTTACATCTGGCCGCTTTTCCCGGCCACTCTCGTTTCAGGAATTGACCATGTTGATGAAAAAATGCTTGCAGCGCATGGCGCTAGCCCTGTGTCTGGGCGCGGCGCTGAGCGCCCAGGCCCAGCCCGCCCCCAAAGCGCCGGTGCGTATTGCGCTGATCGAAAGCCTGTCCGGCCCGTTTGCCAACACCGGCGAAGCGGTGTTTCGCAACCTGGTCTGGGCCACCGAGCGCGTGAACGCGCGCGGCGGCGTCAAGCTGGCCGATGGCGCGCATCCGCTGGCCGTGCAGCGCTACGACAGCAAGGGCCAGAACGAAGAGGCGCTGGCGGCACTGCGCTCGGCCATCGACGACGGCGTGACGGTGATTGCCCAGGGCAACTCCTCGGCAGTGGCTGCCGGGCTGATCGACGCCATCAACAAGCACAACCAGCGCGAGCCGGATAAGCGCGTGGTTTTCTTGAATTACTCGGCAGTCGATCCCGGCCTGACGAATGAAAAATGCAGCTACTGGCATTTCCGCTTTGACGCCCATGCCGACATGCGCATGGCCGCGCTGATGGACGTTTTGAAGGACGACAAGGCGCTGAAAAAGGTCTATTTGATCGGCCAGGATTACAGCTTCGGCCAGGCCGTGCTGCGCGAGGCGCGCAAGCAGCTGGCCGCGCAGCGCCCGGATGTGCAGATCGTCGGCGACGAACTGCACGCGATGGGCCGCGTCAAGGATTTCATTCCCTACGCCGTCAAAATCAAGGCCAGCGGCGCGCAAGCGGTGCTGACCGGCAACTGGGGCAACGATCTGATGCTGCTCATCAAGGCGGCCAAAGAGGTCGGCTACGAAGGCAAGTTCTACACCTTTTACGGCAA
>JAPLPS010000187.1 GCA_026400075.1 Polaromonas sp. | reverse complement strand
CATGGCCGAACAGCTCGCTTTCGACCAGCGCTTCGGGCAGCGCCGCGCAAGTGAGGCTGATGAGCGGGCGCGCCGCGCGCGGCGAGGCGGCGTGCAGCGCCTGCGCGGCCAGCTCCTTGCCGACGCCGGTTTCGCCGGTCAGCAGCACCGTCAGCTCGCTGTTGCCGACGAGGGCGATTTCTTCGAGCAGGCGCTGGTGCGCGGCGCTGCGGCCCATCAGCGTCGGCGGCGCGTTTTTTTCCGCCGCCAGCGCGCGGTAGGACTCGGCGCGCTGGTGCTCGTCCTCGGCCCGCAGCGCCAGCGCGCTGATGCGCTGGACTACGCTGACCGTCGCGGCGGCCAGGCTGGCAAAAGCCTGCAAGTCATCGAGGCCAACGGCCGACAGCCGCTCCCGGCCCAGCGCGTCCAGCGTGAGCAGGCCCCAGGTTTTTTCGCCGATCTGCACCGGGCAGCCCATGCAGTCATGCACTTCGAGATGCCCCAGCAAGCCCTCAACCAGGCCGTCATACGGGTCTGGCAGCGCGCTGTCGGGGGCAAAGCGCATCGGCCCGCCAGCGGCCAGCAGCTGCTCAAAACGCGGGTGCTCGTCCACCCGAAAGCGCCGCCCCAGCGTGTCGCCGCTCAGGCCGTTGACGGCCAGCGGCAGCAGCCAGCCGCCTTCGAGCCGCAGCAGCGCCACCGCATCGCAGGGCAGCAAGGCGCGCACGGTGGCCAGCAGGCGGCGGTAGCGCTCGCCATCGGGCAGGTCACGCGACAGGTCATCGACCAGCGGCACCAGCGCCTGCAACATCGGGTTTGTAGTCATATTGATTCTCCAGGGAGTCATTTCGACTCTATTAACACCGCATCATTTTGACTCTTTTCAGGATGAAAATTCTTTAAGTGCTTGATTTATATCAATACGCGATCTGGCACGACTCTTGAATAAAGAAACTTACCGGCAGGTTGACCGGCTTCGCAAGGTGCGAAGCGCCCTGCCCCCACAGGAAAGAGATCCCCCATGCTGACTCCCGACCAACGCGCCATCATCAAAGCCACTGTTCCGCTGCTGGAGACCGGCGGCGAGGCGCTGACCACGCATTTCTACAAAATCATGCTCGGTGAATACCCCGAAGTGCGCCCCTTCTTCAACCAGGCGCACCAGGCCAACGGCGACCAGCCGCGCGCGCTGGCCAACAGCGTGCTGATGTACGCCCGCAACATTGACCGGCTGGAGCAGCTCGGCGGTCTGGTCTCGCAGATCGTCAACAAGCATGTGTCGCTGCAGATCCTGCCCGCGCACTACCCCATCGTCGGCGCCTGCCTGCTGCGCGCCATCCGCGAAGTGCTGGGCGCCGAGATCGCCACCGATGCGGTGATTGCCGCCTGGGCGGCGGCTTACCAGCAGCTGGCCGACATCCTGATCGGCGCGGAGGAAAAAGTCTATGCTGACACCGCCGCCGCGCCCGGCGGCTGGCGCGGTGCGCGCACCCTGCGCGTGACGCGCAAGGTGGCCGAAAGCGCCGAAATCACCTCGTTTTACCTGGCGCCGCAGGACGGCGGCGCGCTCGTCAGCTTTGCGCCCGGCCAGTACATCGGCCTGCATCTGGTTGTCAACGGCCAGGAAATCCGCCGCAACTACTCGCTCTCGGCCGCGCCGAACGGCCGGGACTACCGCATCAGCGTCAAGCGCGAAGCGGGCGGCGTGGCCTCGAACTTCCTGCACGACCAGATCGGCGAAGGCGACACGCTGCAGGTCTATCCGCCCGCAGGCGACTTTGTGCTGGCGGACGGCGACAAGCCGGTGGTGCTGATCAGCGGCGGCGTCGGCATCACGCCCACGCTGGCGATGCTGGACGCGGCCCTGCAAGGCAAGCGGCCAGTGCATTTCATCCACTTTGCGCGCAGCCACGCGGTTCACGCCTTCCGCGACGCCATCGAGGCGCGCCAAGCCCGCCATCCGCAGCTGCAGCGCTTTTATGTCTATGACGAGCATGAGGGGGATGCGCCAGCGCCGCACGCCACCGGCCGCCTGGATGCCGCCCAGCTGGCGCAATACCTGCCCGCCTCGCGCGATGTGGACGCCTATTTCCTCGGCCCCAAGCCGTTTATGCGCCAGATCAAGCGGCAATTGCGCGAACTCGGCCTGCCCGAAGCCCAGACGCGCTGCGAGTTTTTCGGCCCGGCAGCGGCGCTGGAGTGAAGAAGAAAGGCTACGATGGCAGGGTGAGACGACTCTGGATTTGAATCCAACCGTTTCACCTCGTTTTTCATTTGTGCGGTCAAGGCGTCAGTGTGCATTCCAGCCACTGCCTTACCCACGGATGTTTAACCAAACCGGGAGCTACCTCGGAAAAGATACGCATAAATTCCTCTCTCACTGCCAACAGCATCCCTTCAAGACTAGCTCTATCAACCTCTTCGATCATAGGATTCGGTTGCCAGCTAGTTCGGCCCACACATCTTGCCTCGTAGTGATCGTCAACCGGTAAGAACTCAATCAATCGCTCAATCCCTTGTTCATAGAAGTCAATTTCAGTAGCTTCGCCAGAATTGATTGCACGAAGCGCATCCGGCAATTGCTCCAAAAATACACAAAGATCCGTTCCAATATCGAGAGGCCATCGATCCTGTCCAAAGCCTGATACGAAGAAATCCCCTTGATGCTCTATTGCTCGACAAACATCCATCAAGATAGAACGGATATCATCTTCATCGGCGTCATAGACGCGGTTCACGAATTTTGTTTTCGACGGTTCTTTAAATTGCAATTGAATTCGCATAGTTTCCTACCCTTATCCATATTGCGTCAGAGGCCAACTTGACTATAAAACCAATTTAAAATTGCGCCCACTGCGCGCTATGGAATTTGCAGCGCATGTTGGTCTCAATTATGGCCTATAGTCATATTTTTAGACGCAAGAAATTTTCATGAAATGCCAGCAATAGCATTTTTCAGCCACGATGTCATACCTTTCTGCTCACATCGCATTTCTAACCAATTAATTATTTCCTGGTAATTTCCGTCGCCGATTTTAATCCGCTCGATTTGATATGGAACATTATGAAAAACATCTGCTATTTCAAACGCCAATCTTGAGTTCCCCTCATGACTGGCAATACGAATTTCAAGTAATGCATATGCTACCAACTTGAGGACCAGAGTTTCTTTATTCATAGATACATCAAGTCCAGTCGGTTTTCAATACGTTCCGATGTAATCCGTCTTGCCCACTTCCACGCCGTTGTGCCGCAGGATGGCATAGGCGGTGGTGACGTGAAAGAAGAAATGCGGCAAGCCGTAGTTGAACAGGTAGGACTGGCCGGTAAAGCGTTTTTCCTTCGGCGTGCCCGCCTGCGAGACGATTTCCCGCGTGGCGGCGGCGTCAAACAGCGCCGCATCCAGACCGTCGATGAAGGCCAGCACGGTGGCGATGCGCGCCTGCAGGTCGGCAAAGCTTTGCTCGCTGTCGTCAAGCTTGGGCACCTCGACGCCCGCCAGCCGGGCCGACACGCTTTTGGCGAAATCGGTGGCGACCTGAACCTGGCGCAGCAGCGGGAACATGTCCGGGAACAGGCGTGCCTGCAGCAGCGCATTCGGGTCGATTTTTTTATCGGCGGCGTGGGCCTCGGCCTTGCTCAGCACCTCATGCAGGCCGCCGAGCATTTGTTTGAACACGGGAATCGAAGCAATGTAGAGAGCGCTGGTCATGGGTTCTTTCGAGGGGAAAACAGCAGCGTCCGCCCGCTGGCGGCCGACTCACGCTGGCGTGGATTCTCGCCCGGCCCCGCTGCAGGCGCGCGGCTAGCGGGCAGTAACCTGAATCGCGCCGGGAGATCAGCGCAGCGCCCCGGCCAGCCACGCCTCAATCTCTCTAGGGTCGTTCAGCGTCTTGAGCTGCTGATACGCAATTTCCGCTTCGGGAAAGCGGCGGCGCAGGAAATTGAGCCACTGCTTGAAGCGGCCCGCCTGCGAGCGGCGCTCCAGCCGGGCGCAGACGATGCGCCAGAACTCGCCGAGCAGCGGCAGCAGCTCGGGCCAGGTGATGCCGCCGCTCAAGCCACCGGCCTTGATCGCCAGCCCCAAACCGGGGTCGGTGACGATGCCGCGCCCGAGCATCAACATCTCGCAGCCCGAGGCTTCGCGGCAGCGGCGGGCGTCATCCAGCGTCCAGATTTCGCCGTTGGCCACGACGGGAATCTGCACGGCGGCGCGGATGTCGGCGATGCGCTCCCAGTAGGCGGGCGGGCGATACGCCTGCGCTTTCGTGCGCGCATGCACGGCCAGCTCATCGGCGCCGCCGCTGGCGATGGCCTGCGCGCATTCCTCGGCCCGTGAGTCGTCATTGAAACCCAGCCGCATCTTGGCCGACACCGGCATGCCAGCGGGCACGGCGCGGCGCACGGCGGCGACGATGGCAAAAATGGTTTCCGGCTCGTCAAGCAGCGCGGCGCCGCCGCCGTGGCGGTTCACCACCTTGGCCGGGCAGCCGAAGTTCAGGTCGATGCCCGCCGGGCCGAGTCCAGCGAGCCGGGCGGCGTTTTCGGCCAGACAGACCGGGTCTGCGCCGAGCAACTGAGCCCGCACCGGCACGCCCGCCGGGGTGCAGCCGCCGCTGAGCAGCTCGGGCACGATGCGAGTGAAGACGCGCTCGGGCAGCAGCTGATCCGTGATGCGGATGAACTCAGACACGCAGCGGTCAATGCCGCCGACACGCGTCAGGATGTCGCGCAGCACGAAGTCAAGCAGCCCCTCCATCGGGGCCAGCAGAATCATCGGGGCCGGGGTTTTAAAGCGCGCCCAGACGCCAGAGCGAGGTCACTTCGGCGGCTCTGGCCTTGTGCAGCGGGTCGCTGGCGTCGACGGCCTTGGGGTGCTCGGGCTTGGCGTCGATGCGGCCCAGCACTTGCAGGCCGCTGGCCTTGATGGCGGCCATCAGATCGGCGCGGCTGCGCAGACCCAGCTTTTCGGCAAAATTGGACAGGATCAGCCAGCCTTCGCCGCCGGGTGCCAGATGCGCGGCCAGCCCGTTCAAAAAGGCGGTAAATGTTTTCGCGGGCGCATTCGAGGGCGCGCGGGTCCAGGTCGGTGGCCACCACCTGATCGACTTCGTCGCGCATCGCCAGCACCGCCGACAGCACGCCGGTGCCGGTGCCGATGTCAAAGGCGACGAACTTGCCGCCGGGGCTGGCGGGCAGCGGCGCGTTGGCCACCAGATCGACATACTCGCCGCGAATCGGCGAGAACACGCCGTAATGCGGGTGAATGCGGTTGTTCGGCGCCTTGCCGAGTGCCGGGATTTCCACGCCGCGCTTGCGCCACTCGTGCGCGCTGATGACGCCCATCAGCTCGCGCAGCGAGGCCACGCTGCCGCCCGCCGCTTCATCGGTCACGGCTGCGTCGGCGACAGCTGCATCGGTGGCGACGGCTGCGGTCACCGCTGGCCCCCAGGCTTCGGTACAAGCCTGTTTTGCGTCCGGGGCGCGGCGCAGCGCGATGCTGTAGTCGGCGGCAAACTCGATCAGCACCATGCCGAGCACGCGGGCGCGCTGCGACTGGGACTGGCGGTGCAGGTGAAAATCCTGACCGGCGGGCACGCCCGAGGCGGCGTTGTCAGCGGCTTTCTTCAGCGCGACGCGGGCCAGCTTGGAGGCTTTGGGCGGCTTGTCGATGCGCCGGGCCAGCGCCTGCACCATCTGGCGGGCGTTTTGAAAGTCGCCGCGCCAGAGCAGGCCGGTGCCTTCGCAGGCGAGGCGGTAGGCGTCGTCGGCGGCCATCGTATCGTCGGCCTCGACGATGCGCCGGGGCGGCAGCGCGCCGCGCTCGGAGCGCCACAGCGCCGAATGCGCCACACCCGCTTCTTTCCACTGAATCAGGGTTGAGGCCGGGGCGGCGGAGTCAGCAGGCGTCGTGACGGAAGTCACCGAAAAGAAGGTAAGCATGGGCAAAGCAGTCAGAAAGAAAAGACCGAGTGTTTTAACAGATGGACGGCGCTTTGCCCTGAAAAAAACCCTGCTGCCCGCATTTACCGCTAAAAAAGGCCTTGAACGCAGCTCAGCGCTTGCGCTTCAAGCGCTGAACCAGCGTCACCGCCAGCAACACCAGCGCGCCCGCCAGCACGCCAACCAGCGCGTCCAGTACCAAAGGCGTGACACCGGCCAGCACCGGGCCGATGCCGCCGACCGCGCCAGCCTGTACGGTGGCCGCTTCAATCGCGTGGTGCAGCGCGGAAAAGCCGTGCGTCAAAATCCCGCCGCCGACGAGGAACATCGCCGCCGTCCCGACCACCGACAGCCCTTTCATCAGCCACGGAGCGGCGAGCAAAACGCCTCTGCCGAAGCTGCGCTGAGCATCGGCCCTGGCGCCGACGCCGCCGCGCTGGCTCAGGTAAAGCCCGCCGTCATCGAGCTTGACAATGCCCGCCACCAGACCATAAACCCCGGCCGTAATGACCACGGCGATGGTGCTGAGAACGGTCAGCTGGGTCATAAAAGGGCTGGCCTGCACCGTGCCCAGCGTGATGGCGACGATTTCAGCGGACAGGATGAAGTCGGTGCGGATGGCGCCCTTGATCTTGTCTTTTTCAACCGCCAGCAGATCCACGGCCGGATTGGCCAAGGCGGTGATCAGCGCTTCGTGCTCGGCGGCCTGCTCGGCCGGGCTGTGCAGGAATTTGTGCGCGAGTTTTTCAAAGCCTTCAAAACACAGGTAAGCGCCGCCGACCATCAGCAGCGGCGTGACCGCCCACGGAATGAAGGCGCTGATGGCCAGCGCGGCAGGCACCAGAATCAGCTTGTTGACAAAAGAACCTTTGGCGACCGCCCAGACCACCGGCAGTTCGCGCTCGGCCTTGACGCCGGAGACCTGCTGGGCGTTGAGCGCCAAATCGTCGCCGAGCACACCGGCAGTTTTTTTGGCGGCGACTTTGGAAAGAACCGCCACGTCGTCGAGTATGGTGGCAATGTCATCTATCAGCGCAAGCAGGCTAGTGGCCATATTTTTTTAAAAGTAATGGCTTTCGCCGGATTGGAAAAAAGAGCTGCCCAAAAGCCTGCCCTGCAACGGGGGCTACTTTAACCAATCCTCCAACCCCGCTGGCGCGCCCGAAAAAAAAACCGCCTAGCAGCGGCTTTCAGGGTTCAGGCGCCGGGCGGCCGCCTTATCAGTGGCGCAGCAGGCGCCCGACGGCGTAGCCGACAGCCAGCGCGATGCCGACGGTTTCCAGTGGCTTGTCCTGAATCCAGGATTTGGAAGACGCCAGCGCACGGGGCGGCGCTTCTTTGATCCACTGGTGCTGGCTGGACAGCTTGTCCATCGCACGAGCCGCGCCGTCAGCGAGCTTGTCCACGGTTTTGTGTACGGTGCTGGACAGGTGACCCACCGCCTCATGGGTGGAATCAGCCGCCCCATCAATCTTGCCGCGTGAATCCGCGCCTGCCAGACCCATGCCTCCCAAGCCACCAGAGGCGCCATTGCCGGGCATCAAAGTTGAGTCGTCCATCATGTGTCCTTTCAAAGGAATATCCGTAAATTTTCAAACAGATATTCACTGTACGGATGGGCACGGCGCCGCCCTGTACGCAGGTGCGCAAGTCGGCTGTAGGACAGGAAAGACAATCGGGCACACGGGGCATTTCAACCGGTACAAAACGGCGCGAAGCGGATCCACAATGGCGGGCAGCCACGCATCCAGTTTTTGAATTCCCCAAGGAGATCAGCATGCGCCCAGCGTCTCTCATCCAGAAAACCCAGGCCCACAGCCTGCCGCACAAACCCCATCACAGCCCCAGCGAGGAGGCCGATGCGGATGAAGAAGACCTGGAACTGCCGGTCAACCCCGACCAGGGTGCGCCGCTGGCCCCGGACGAAGACGGCCAGGTCAAGGCGCCCGCCTGAGCCTGGGCGGGCGGCCTGGGCAGGTTCAGGTGCTTGAGCCGCTTCAGGCCACCGTGCGCTTGAGGCGGATTTCTTCGAGCTTGGTGTCGCCAAAAGCGACGGTCTTGAGCGAAGGCATTTCGCGCTTGAAACCGGCGGCGTGTTCGCAGAACTGCAAGGCGCGCTCGTTGTTCAGCAGCACCCAGATCGTGACCTGCGTGCAGCCTTCTTCTTTCAGGCCGTCGCGCGCGCCGTCCCACAGCGCCAGGCCCGCGCCTTGGCCCCAGTGCTCGGGCGAGACATAAATGGCCCAGATTTCGCCGACGGTGGCGCGGGTGTTGGCATCGCGCGAGCGGTCATAACCGGCAAAGCCGACGACTTTGTCGTCTTCGGTGGCCACCAGCAGCTGGGGCTCGCCGAATTCAATCGCCTCGCGCCAGTAGGCCAAGCGCTTTTCCACGCTCATTTTGCTGATGTAGTCGGCGGGTATCAAGTCCTTGTAGGCAGCTTGCCAGGTGGCAACGTGAATCTCGGCAATGGCTTTGGCATCGCGGGCGGTGGCGGGGCGAACTAAATAGCTGGACATGAAAAATCGCTTGTGAATCAGTAAGGAGGCCGGATTGTCGCGCAAATCGGATGGCGCCCGCTGCGTGCTGGGGTAAATTCAGGGCCAGCGTTATCCTGATTCGGCGCCACTTCGGTGCGCTGTCGCCCCCTGATTTTCCGGCCCACTTCCTGAGTTTTCTGAGTTTTCTGAGTTTTCTGAGTTTTGAGCGATGCCCTTCCCCAGCCAGCCCCATCCAGCGTCCCCGCCAGTTTCGCCGCCAGCACCGGCCAGCCTGGTCTTTTCCGCCCGCCTCGGCGCGCACGGGGCCGCGTTCGAGGCGCCCGCCGCGCTGACGCTGCTGCAGGCGGCCGAGCGGGCTGGCGTCAAGCTCGACAGCTCCTGCCGCAACGGCACCTGCCGCCACTGCCTGCGCCAGCTCGCCAGCGGCCAGGTCAGCTACCGCATCGCGTGGCCAGGCCTGAGTTTTGACGAAAAGCGCGAGGGCTACATCCTGCCCTGCGTGGCCTACCCGGCCTCGGATGTGGTGTTCGCAGAGCCGCTCTAAACCAGGCAACCGGGCAGCCCTGCCGAGAATTGCCCCATACAATTTGGGCCGCAGCGCAAGCGGCTACCCACCCTCTTTAAAATCCATGCCCCCGTCAACCAGTGAGGCGCTCATGCCATTGCCAACCCCCACCATCCTGCACCATTGCACCCCGATGTCGTTGAGAATGCCACTGACCCTCGTCATGATTTGGGGACTCGGCAGCTGGCAAGGCGCCGCGCACGCTGCCGATCCCGTCATGCGCATCAAAAGCCTGACGCAGGGAGACACGGCCTGCTACATCACGCTGGAAAATGCGCGTGGCAAACGCTCCGAGGAAATGGCCAGCTTCGAGCTGTGCGAAAAAACCAAACTGATCGGCCAGCAGGTTCGGCTCAAGCGCGAACGCAGCGCCGTCATGGCCGCCTCCTGCCAAGGCGATCCAGAATGCAAAAAAACACAAACCGTCAACCTCATCGTCAAAGCTGAAAAAGTGCGCTGAGCTGTCGATCAAGAACCCGTCATCCGGTCGCGCTGCGCCAGCGCCGGAAAGCCCTTGACCCAGAAAGCGGCCACCAGCAGCGTGCCGATGCCGCCCGCCACCACCGAGCCGACCGGCCCGATCAGCGCCGCCGTGGCGCCCGACTCGAACTCGCCGAGCTGGTTCGACGCGCCGATAAACACTGAGTTGACCGCGCTGACGCGCCCGCGCATGTCGTTCGGGGTTTCGATCTGCATCAGGGTCTGGCGCACCACGACGCTGACCATGTCGGCGCCGCCCGACACCGCCAGCGCGACCAGCGACAGCGCAAAGCTCGTCGAAAGGCCAAACACCAGCATGCACAGGCCATAGACGGCCACGGCCAGCAGCATCGAGCGGCCCACGCGCCGCTCCAGCGGCCAGCGCGTCAGCAGCACCGACACCAGCAGCGCGCCCGCCGCCGGGGCCGAGCGCAGCAGGCCCAGGCCCCACGGCCCGACATGCAAAATGTCCTTGGCAAACATCGGCAGCAAGGCGGTGGCGCCGCCCAGCAGCACCGCAAACAGATCCAGCGCCACGGCGCCCAGCAGGGCTTTGCGTTGCCAGACAAATTCGGCACCGGCCAGCAGCGAGCGCAGCGACACCGGTTCGGGCGGCGGCGGCACATGGTCATAGCGCAGCGCCAGCAGCAGGGCGCAGCCGGTGGCAAACAGGCCGGTGCAGACGGCATAGACCGCCGCCGCGCCCGCGACAAAAATCACCCCGCCCAGCGCTGGCCCGCCCATGATGGCGGTCTGCATCCCGGCCGAGCTAAACGCCATCGCGCGCGGCAGCAAGGCGGGTGGCACCAGCATCGGCGCCAGCGCCTGCTGCGCGGGCATCTGAAACGCCCGCACCACGCCCAGCATCACCGAAATTCCCAGCAGCAATTCCCGCGACGCCCAGCCTCTGGACGCGCCCCAGCCCTCGGTGGCGGCGACCAGCGTCAAGGCCACGCCCGCCTGCGTCTGCAGACAGGCGGCGACGATGCGGCCCCGGTGCAGCCGGTCCACGACATGCCCGGCCACCAGCGTCAGCAGCAGCGCAGGCGCGAACTGGTACAGGCCGACCAGCCCCAAATCCCAGGCGCTGGCCGTCAAATCGTACATTTGCCAGCCGACGGCCACCATCAGCATCTGGCTGCCGGTGGTGCCAAAAAGGCGGGCAAACCACATCCGCATAAAAGCGCGCTGGCGCGTGAGTTCGGTAAAGCTGTGTGTAGGCATGGGCTTGGTTCAAGTTCTCCGAACGCTTCTTCGCAACGGGTTTTGCGGTCATTGTCATCTTGTTTGCCGGCTGCGCGGGTAGCCTTGATCGCCTGATGCATCGGCTTTGCCAGCGGAAAGTCGAAATGCGCAAGAAAATACGGCCCGCTACGCCTAAAAATCAAGGGGAAATGTTGACCCTTGGGTTCCGGCTTACGCCAGGTCTTGGCATGATTGGCAGGTTCGCCCTCGACTGATTTGTACCTGGAGTTTTTTCACGCATGGACACTGAACGCACCCCCTGGCACGCCCTTTCTGGCAGTGATGCGGCGCAAGCACTCGACACCCATCCGGTCGAAGGCTTGCGGACAGCTGATGTGAAGCAGCGCCTGGCCACCTACGGCGAGAACACCCTGGTCGAGGCAGCAGCGCGTCCGCTGTGGCTCAAGTTTGTCGATCAGTTCAAGAACTTCCTGGTCATCGTCCTGCTGTTTGCCGCCGCACTGGCCTGGGCCATTGGCGACTTGAAGGATGCGGCCGTGATTCTCATCGTCGTGATCCTCAATGCGGGCCTGGGTTTCTGGCAGGAGTACCGGGCCGAGCGCACACTGGCCGCGCTCAAGGACATGCTGGCCGCGCACGCCCGTGTGCGCCGTGACGCTCAGGTGGCCGAAGTCGCCGCCAGCCAGTTGGTGCCGGGCGACATCGTCCTGCTCGAAGCTGGCGACCGGGTGCCGGCCGATGGCCGCCTGCTGGTGGCCCACAACCTGGAGGCGGAAGAAGCGGCCTTGACCGGTGAATCCCACGCGGTGGCCAAGCACACCGGCGCGCTCGATGGTGCCGACCTGCCGCTGGGGGATCGCCTCAACCTGTTGTTCATGAACACGGTGCTGACCCGTGGCCGCGCCGAATTGCTGGTGACCGAGACCGGCATGCGTACCGAGATGGGCAAGCTGGCCGGGATGATTGCCAGTGCCGACGAAGCGCCAACACCCTTGCAGCGACAGCTGGACACCCTGGGCAAAAAGCTGGCCGCCATTGCCGGTGCGGTCGTCAGCGTCATTTTCGTGATTGATTTCGTGCGTGGTCAGCCCTGGACTGAGGCCGCCATGACCGCCGTGGCGCTGGCCGTAGCCGCCATTCCAGAGGGGCTGCCAGCCGTGGTGACGGTGACCCTGGCGATTGGCATGTGGCGGATGGCGAAGAACCGCGCCATCCTGAAAAAACTGTCTGCCGTCGAGACACTGGGCTCGACCACCGTGATCTGTTCCGACAAGACGGGCACCCTGACCCTGAACCAGATGACGGCGCGCGCTGGCTGGTTTGCTGACCAGTGTTTTTCAGTCAATGGCGAAGGTTACCGGGCGGACGGCGCCATCGAGGCCGCGCCCGAGTCAAATCTGCGCCCCTACCTGTTGCCCATGGCCTTGTGTACCGACTCGCAGGTGAACGATGGACTGTTGATAGGTGACCCCACCGAAGGTGCGCTGTGGGTGCTGGCGCAAAAAGGGGGCGTCGATCCGGAAACGGAACAGGCGCACAGCCCGCGTATCGCCGAGATCCCCTTTGATTCGGCGCACAAATTCATGGCCACCTTCCACCACGCGGGAGATGTGGTGGAAATGTTCATCAAGGGCGCGCCGGACGTTTTGCTGGGTCGCGCCGCTTGTTATCTCGGCCCGGCTGGCGAGCAGCCCCTTGACAGCACATCCCGCCTGCGTATTGAGCAAGAAAACCTGGCCCTGGCTGACCAAGCCCTGCGCGTTCTGGCGGTGGCGCGCCGCACCATTCCCGCGCGTGAGTTCGATGCGGCCGGAGACCTGATGGCGTGGGCGCAAGAGTTGACCTTCCTCGGGCTAGCAGGCTTGATGGACCCGCCGCGCGCTGAGGCCAAGGCGGCGATTGCCTTGTGTGTGAAGGCGGGCATCCAGGTCAAGATGATCACCGGCGACCACAAGGCAACGGCCGCCGCCATCGCCCGTGAATTGGGACTTCGTGGCGACGTGATCAGCGGTGCGGAACTGGACTTGCTGGACGACGCGGCCTTGGCCGCCCGCGTGAACGACACGGCCGTCTTCGCCCGTGTCTCGCCCACGCACAAGGTGCGCATTGTGCGTGCGCTCAAAGCGCTGGGCCATGTCGTGGCCATGACCGGCGATGGCGTCAACGACGCCCCGGCCTTGAAGGCGGCCGATATCGGCGTGGCGATGGGCATCACCGGCACAGCCGTCACCCGGGAAGCCGCCACGCTGGTGCTGACCGACGACAATTTCGCCACCATCGTGCGCGCCGTTAAAGAGGGGCGCGTGGTTTACGACAACATCGTCAAAGTCGTTCGCTTCCAGTTGTCCACCAACATCGCCGCGATTCTGACGGTGCTCGCCGCCACGCTGCTGGGCTGGCCAGCGCCGTTCACCGCCATTCATCTGCTGTGGATCAACATCATCATGGAC
>JAPLPS010000400.1 GCA_026400075.1 Polaromonas sp. | reverse complement strand
GCCGATCACCACCGCAGCCAGCACCGGCAGCGGCAGCAGCGCCAGCCAGGGCCGCGCCAGCCACAGCAGCAGCCCCAGCGCCAGCGCAGCCGCCACGCCAGCCGATTTGCTGCGCCCGCCAGCGGCGTGGTTGGCCGAAGCGGCGGAAAACCCCGCGCCCACCGGCAGGCCCTGCACCAGTCCGCAGCTCAGATTCGCCACGCCGAGCGCCAGCAGTTCGCGGTTGGCGTTGACCTGGTGGCCGCTTTGCAGCGCCAGCGAGCGCACCGAACCCCAGGACTCGGCAAACAAAATGAGCAGCAGCGCGGGCGCGAGCTGCATCGCCTGCAGCCAGCGCTCGCTGCTCAGGTCTGGTAACTGCCAGGCCAGCGGCTGCCAGGCGATGGTGTTGACCTGCGCAATGCCCCGTCCGCCCAGATTCAGCGTCGCCGACAGCACCACGCCCAGGCCCAGCACCAGCAGCGAAGTGGGCAGAAAACGCCAGCGCCGCAGCCCGTGGTGCAGCGCCAGCCACAGCGCCAGCGCGCCCAGGCCCAGCGCCAGACTCGGCAGATGCGATTGCGCCGCCTGGTTCAGCAAGGCCCAGAGCAGCGGCCCGGTCTGCGAAATGTGCAGCGGCAGGCCGGTGAGGTGCGGCAGCTGCTTGATCATGATGGTCAGGCCCAGCGCCCAGGCAAAGCCGCGCAGCACCGGGCGCGAAATAAACGCGCCCAGAAATCCCGCCTTCAGCGCCGCCGCCACCAGAAACAGCAGCCCCGTCAGGCCGACCAGCGCGTAACCCATAGGCGGCCCGCCCAGCGCCGCCGCCGAGGCAAACACCGCCGCCGCCGACGAGGTCGGCGCGACCACGGCAAAGCGGCTGCTGCCCAGAAACGGGTAAATGCACAGGCCGATCAGCGCGGCCAGCAGCGCGTGCATGGGCTCGACACCGGCAATCGCGGCATAGGCGACGGCCTCGGGCAGTAGCACACCGGCGACTGAAATGCCCGCCAGCAAATCCGCCGTCCATGAAGCGCCGTGCGGCCCGCTGCTGACCGTGCGGCCCGGCAGGCCCGCCGGGCGCGTGGCCTGCGGGCGCGGCTCAGTAGGGGTTGTCGTAGCCTAGAGCGCCGAGCAGCAAAATCTCCAGCGCCTCCATTTCGAGCGCGTCGCGCTGGTTGGTTTCGTGGTCGTAGCCTTGCGCGTGCAGCGTGCCATGCACCAGCAGATGCGCGTAATGCGCCTGCAGCGTCTTGCCCTGCTCCTGCGCCTCGCGCGCCACCACCGGCGCGCACAGCACCAGATCCGCCGTGACGTAAGGCGCCTGCGTGTAGTCAAAGGTCAGCACGTTGGTGGCGTAGTCCTTGCCCCGGTAATCGTGGTTCAGCGTCTGGCCTTCCTCGGTATCGACGATACGCACGGTGATTTCGGCGTCGCTTTGCAGCGCGTGGCGAATCCAGCGCGCCACGCTATGGCGCGGCAGCGCGGCGCGGTGCGGCGCCGGGTCGGCGAGCTTGCCGAACTGCAGCGACAGGCTCAAATCGTTAAACGCCATTGCGGCTCCTTGCGCGGGGTTTGCGGGCGGCGGGTGCGGCCGGGTTTGCGGAATCAGCCGCTCCGACGCGGCGCGCCAGCGCGTCCGTCGCCTCAAGCGCCTGCGCCGGGTCTATCGCGTCGTCGCGGTTGCTCGGCGTCTTGTCGTAGGCGTCCACGATGCGCGCCACCAGCGGATGGCGAACCACATCCGAGCTGGTCAGCTGCGTCACGGCAATGCCTTTGACGCGCTTGAGCACGCGCTCGGCGTCGATCAGGCCGCTGAGTTGCGTGCGCGGCAGGTCGATCTGGCTCACGTCGCCGGTCACCACCGCTTTGCTGCCAAAGCCGATGCGCGTCAAAAACATCTTCATCTGCTCGGGCGTGGTGTTTTGCGCCTCGTCCAGAATCACGAACGCGTGATTCAGCGTGCGCCCGCGCATGAAAGCCAGCGGCGCGATTTCGATTTGCTGGCGCTCAAAGGCTTTTTGCACCCGGTCAAAACCCATCAATTCGTGCAGCGCGTCGTAGAGCGGGCGCAGGTAGGGATCAACCTTTTGCGCCATGTCGCCGGGCAAAAAGCCCAGGCGCTCGCCCGCCTCGACCGCCGGGCGCGTCAGCACGATTTTCTGCACCGTGCTGCGCTCCAGCGCATCGACGGCGCAGGCCACGGCCAGATAAGTCTTGCCCGTGCCTGCTGGGCCGATGCCGAAAGTGATGTCGTGCGTGGCGATGTTTTCCAGATAAGTGCCCTGGTTGACGGTGCGCGCGCGCAGGTCGGCGCGGCGTGTGGACAGCTCTCGGGGGCCGTCGGCGCTGCTCAGCGCGGTGTCGCCGGCGAGCATCAATTGCACGGTTTCCGGCTCAATCGGGCGCTGGGCGATTTCGTACAGCGCCTGCAGCACTTCGAGCGCCTGCTGCGCCCTGGCCTTGAGGCCGTCAATCTTGAACTGCTCAAAGCGGTGCGCAATCGTGACCTGCAGCCCGGCCTCAATCGTGCGGATGTGCGAATCCATAGGCCCGCACAGATTGGCCATGCGGGTGTTGTTCGGCGGCGTGAAGGTGTGGCGAAGAATCAAGGCGGGGTTTTTCCTGAAAAAAGGGTGAAAACGCAGTCAAAAACGAGACGAAAAATGGGGAAAGCTGCCGATTGTCCGCCTAAATCGGCGCTTTGATGTGACTGCTAAGATTCCCCGATGATTGGAAGACTCACTGGCCAGCTGGCCGAAAAAAACCCGCCCGAAATCCTCATCGACTGCCACGGCGTCGGCTACGAAGTGCTGGTGCCCATGAGCACGTTTTACAACCTGCCGCCGCTGGGCGACAAGGTCAGCCTGCTGACGCATTTCATCGTGCGTGAGGACGCGCAGCTGCTCTACGGTTTTGGCAGCGCCGACGAACGCGCCGCCTTTCGCCAGCTCATCAAGATCACCGGCATCGGCCCGCGCATGGCGCTGAGCGTCTTGAGCGGCATGAGCGTGGCCGACCTGGCGCAGGCGGTGACGCAGCAGGAGGCGGGCCGCATCATCAAGGTGCCCGGCATCGGCAAAAAGACCGCCGAGCGGCTGCTGCTGGAACTCAAAGGCAAGCTGGGCGCCGACATCGGCATCCACGCCAGCGTCAGCAGCGAAGCGCAGTTGGATATTTTGCAGGCGCTGGTGGCGCTGGGCTACAGCGACAAGGATGCGGCGCTGGCGCTGAAAGCCTTGCCGCCCGAGGTGGGCGTGAGCGAGGGGATTCGGCTGGCGCTGCGGGCGCTGGGGAAATAAAAGTTGAGATTCGTGCCATCTTGATGGTCATTTGGAAAAGTATTTACGAAAATTGCCAAAATGAATACAAAAAATTGGTTCAAGAAAAGATTTCACATCTTTTTGTTAATGTGTAGTATTTTCTTGACGGCATGCAACTCTGTGCCAAGGCAAGGCGCCGCAAGTCAAAAGGCAAATCCCATTGGGGTTTGGGACAGACGGGAAAGCCCTCCGACGGCTGACGAACTGAGTACGATCAAGAAAATAGTAGAAGCGATAAAGATCGGAAAAGCGCGAGATTTGGCATGGTGGGCACAAACATTTGATGCAGTACCCAGTAAAACCGATGCTAGGTGGGACGAAAAGACAACGCTGCGACAGTGGTTTGATCGTGGTTTCGGTAGAAAACTGGAGAAATGCCCTGCCTACGTGCATGACGGAATAGGCTACGGTTGTATTGAGGAACCGGGGAGCCACCTGAAGGATGACTTTGCAAGTTTTCTGGTGCGTAGCGGCTTGGGCTGGGAAACCCCCATAACAATCCATAAAGATATATTTAGCGTGAGGGGGAGGCAGATTAAGAATTACGATCTATATGATGTTGGGAGGTATGAATTTACCCCGTCCGTTGAAAAAAATGGCCAGAAAATAGTGTGGCTGAGTATTGAATTTAAGTCCCGTTATCGTATGGTAGAGCTGCATCTTCCTCTGATACATGATTTAATGAAAATGCCACGTAAAAATTTTGAGAAATATCTAATAAACGACAAAGATGGTTTTTTGTTTGTTGGAAATTATAATGGACTTTATCATTATCCAACCCCGTGCTATTTGAAGTCAATTTTAAATGGGGAGTGTATGTCAGTGGATGGAGGCTTGAGTTTTGATTATTTTTATTTTGGAGGAGGGGTGTAGCGACTTAATTTTTATGTGCCTCAATATGCGAATGATTTGATTGCATAATTTAATGCCGGGTAAATAATTTCTGGGGTGTGACGGTATTGATTGATAAATTTTCAATATTGAAAACGCTGTTTGTTGGATTTAATGATGGTGTGACCGATTCCAGTAGTAACAATGAAATGACTGATTCTATGACGGGAAAGTTTTTGGTAGTTGTTTTGCTGAGCTGATATCAGGCGCATAGAAAAGAAAAATTTCCCCAAGCTATAAATGCTTTGATAAATAGCAGGAAGATATTCAGATAATATCTGAAAAAATGAAGCTGTTAGTCAATCCAGCCGTTAAATCATGAGTATCCAAACCGACAACTTCGACCTCTCCGACCTGCCGCCGTCCAAGCGCGTGCTGTCAGCGGCCCCGGCTTCGCCCAAGGAGGAGGCCATTGAGCGCGCGCTGCGCCCCAAGCTGTTTGACGATTACGTCGGCCAGGCCAAGGCGCGTGAGCAGCTGGAAATCTTCATCGGCGCGGCCAACAAGCGCGGCGAGGCGCTGGACCATGTGTTGCTGTTCGGCCCGCCCGGTCTGGGCAAGACGACGCTGAGCCACATCATCGCGCACGAGCTGGGCGTGAATATGCGCTCGACCTCCGGCCCGGTGCTGGAAAAGCCCAAAGACCTGGCCGCGCTGCTGACCAATCTCGAAAAGAACGACGTGCTGTTCATCGACGAAATCCACCGCCTGTCGCCCGTGGTCGAGGAAATTCTCTACCCGGCGCTGGAGGATTACCAGATCGACATCATGATCGGCGAAGGCCCGGCGGCGCGCTCCATCAAGCTCGACTTGCAGCCGTTCACGCTGGTCGGCGCGACCACGCGGGCGGGCATGCTGACCAATCCGCTGCGCGACCGCTTCGGCATCGTGGCGCGGCTGGAGTTCTACACGCCCGAGGAGCTGGCGCGCATCGTCAAGCGCAGCGCCGGGCTGTTAAACGCGCCGATGGACGAGGCGGGCGGCTTTGAAATCGCCCGGCGCTCACGCGGCACGCCGCGCATCGCCAATCGGCTGCTGCGCCGGGTGCGCGACTACGCCGATGTCAAGGGTGGCGGCCAGATCACGCTGGACATCGCCAACCGGGCGCTGGCCATGCTGGACGTGGACCCGCTGGGCTTTGACGTGATGGATCGCAAGTTTCTAGAGGCGCTGATCCACCGCTTTGACGGCGGCCCGGTCGGACTCGACAACATCGCCGCCAGCATCGGCGAGGAGCCGGGCACGATTGAGGACATGATCGAGCCTTATTTGATTCAGCAGGGTTTTATCCAGCGCACACCGCGCGGGCGCGTGGCGACGCTGGCGGCGTATCGGCATTTGGGGGTTGCGCCGCCGCAGGCGGGCAGTAGTCTGTTTGCTGAGTAATCATCAAAAAGGGCAGGGATACATGACAAAGAAAACCGGAAACGAGCTGTTCATTGTTGACAACAGCGATGACGATTGGAAAGTTCTCAACTATTTGTCCGAATGGACTGAAATCTCTTCTCGCTTCGATATTGCGACGGGTTATTTTGAAATCGGCTCCCTGCTTGCGCTGGATGGCAAGTGGCAAAAGCTGGATCAAATCCGCATCCTCATGGGTGATGAAGTCACCAAGCGCACGCAAAAAGCCCTGATAGAGGGAACTTCCCGCATCAAAGGGCAACTCGACGCAAGCATCGAGCATGAAAAAATCAAGAATGACTTCTTAAAAGGGGTTCCTGCCATTGTTGAAGCACTCAAGAGTGGCCAGATTTCGTGCCGGATTTACACCAAGAGGAAGTTTCACGCCAAGGCCTACATCACTCACAGTAAGCTGGCCGTGGTTGGGTCATCGGCTTTGGTCGGTTCCAGCAACTTTACTTTTCCCGGCCTGACGGGCAATGTCGAGCTGAATGTGCAATTGCGCCGTGAAGTGGAAGAGCTTCAGCAGTGGTACGAGGCGCATTGGGACGATGCCGAAGACGTGTCGGATGAAATCCTGAAGGTCATGGAGCGCCAGATTCGCCACTATCTGCCGTTTGAAATCTATGCCAAATCGTTGCAGGCTTATTTCAGCAATTATGAAGAAACCGCTGGCGATTGGGAGCGCAAGCAGTCCCGCATGTATCCCATCCTGGACCAATACCAGCGCGACGGTTACGGCGCATTGCTCAAAATTGGTGGCAAATATGGCGGTGCCTTCTTGTGCGACGGCGTTGGCTTGGGCAAGACGTTTGTGGGCTTGATGCTGATTGAACGGCTGGTGAAATTTGAGCGCAAAAAAGTATTGCTCATCGTTCCCAAGTCGGGCCGTGAGCCGGTGTGGGAGTCGAGCCTGCGCCGCTATCTTCCAGAGCTATTTGGCGACTTTTCCAACCTTGTCGTGATCAATCACACGGATTTGCAGCGCAACGGGGAGTGGGTTGAAAAACTCCAAAGACTCAAAGAACAGGCCGATGTCATCATCGTTGATGAAGCCCATCACTTTCGCAATCCCAGCACTAAGAAAGAAACCTCGCGCTATTGGCAGATGCAAGGCATGGCCAAAGGCAAGCAGGTTTTTATGCTCACGGCCACGCCCATCAACAACCGCTTGATTGATCTGCAGCATTTGATTGAGCACTTTTCCCAGCGTGAGCCGGGGCACTTCAAAGAGACGCTGGGCATTCACTCGCTACCCGGCCACTTTCGCAAGCTGGAAAAAGAGCTGGCCAAGCGCATGGGCGGTGACTTGATTCAAGGGGAATTGCCAGGCGTTGAGACGACTGATCTGCTCTCGCAAGACAGCCTGTTGCGTGAACTGGTGGTGCAGCGCAGCCGCGCCTACGTCAAGCAAAGCCAGATCGCCGCCGGTGCCAAAGAGGCCATGTTTCCCAAGCGCGAAGCGCCCAAGGTAGCGAAATATTCGCTCCAAAAGACCTACGACAAGCTGCTGGCCATGCTGGAAAAAGCTTTCAACAAAAAGCAGCCGCTGTTTACTTTGCCGATGTATTACCCCTTGGCCTATTCCAAGCTTCCAGTGGAAAACGGCTTTGAAGACAACCGCCAGAAACAGGTGGTGGGGCTGATTCGGATTTTGTTCTTGAAACGCTTTGAGAGTTCAGCGCGGGCCTTTGAGTCGTCCTGCTGGCAATTGCTCTACAAAGTCATGGCTTTTGTGCAGGTCAATAGCAGCACCAAGCATGAACTGGCGGCTTTTGAGCGCTGGAAAATCCACCAGAGCGAACTGCTGGGCGACGAGAAAAAACGCCAAAACGAGCTTTTTGATGAGGCTGCGGGAATTGATCCAGAGCAGGATGAAGACATCATTTCAGAAGAAATGCTCGAAGCCGCTGAAGTGCTGGACCGCGACTTGTTTGAAGTGCCGCAAATCCTGTCGGAGTCGTTTCAGGACTTGAACCAGATTGCCGAGTTCTTAAACGAGTTACGCCAGTTCAAACCCAGCCACGACGACAAGCTGCGCGCCCTGATTCACTTGCTCAAGACCGACCCCGTGCTGAAAAAACACAAGGTCATGATCTTCAGCGAGTTCATGGCCACCGCCCGCTACTTGGCCAAGGAGTTGGGGAAGGCCGGCATCAAAGGCATTGACCAGATCGACTCGGCCACCAAGCGCAGCCGCAGCGACGTGATTCGCCAATTTGCCCCGTACTACAACGGCATGAATAGCCAAGAGCTGGCTGACAAAGGGCACTCTGAAACCCGCGTGCTGATTGCCACCGACGTACTGAGCGAAGGCCTGAATTTGCAGGATGCCACACGCCTGATTAATTACGATCTGCACTGGAATCCTGTTCGCCTGATGCAGCGCATTGGCCGCGTGGACCGACGCATGAATCCAGAGATTGAGAAAAAGTTGGTCAAAGACCACCCTGATGTCAAAGCCATTCGCGGCACGGTGGAATACTGGAACTTTTTGCCTCCGGGTGAACTGGATGAGTTGCTGAACCTGTATAAAAAAGTGTCCAGCAAAACTTTGCTGATTTCCAAAACGCTGGGCATTGAAGGCAAAAAGCTCCTGAGACCCGAAGACGACTTTGCCGCGCTGAAAGACTTTGACCACAGCTATGAAGGCGAACCTACGGTGCTGGAAACCATGCACCTGGAATACCAGCGCCTGCTGGCGGCACACCCTGATTTAGCCGCTCGGCTCGATGCCTTGCCCGGTCGGGTGTTCAGCGGCAAGACTCACGTTCAGACTGGCACGCAGGCCGTGTTTTTTTGCTTCGGCCTCCCAGGAAAAGACAATACGGTCAAGGATGCCGCCACCGATGCCGATGCGTGGACACTGGCCGCCGGGCATACCGAATGGCTGCTGCTGGACTTGCAGACCGGCAAAGTGCTGGAAGACGCTGCCGCGATAGACGCGGTGATTCGCAGTGAGCCTGAAACTCCGCGCCATTGCCAAATTGCACAACCAACCTTGTCCGAAGCGCGTGTCAAGGTTGAAAAGCATCTGAAAAACGGTTATTTCCGTCAGGTTCAGGCTCCAGTCGGTGTAGCGCCGCAGTTGATTGCCTGGATGGAATTGGCCGGCTGAACTCTCATAGTGAGCTAAACATTTAAAACATCAGGGAAAACATTAAAAATGGCAACCGCAAAACAACTATTCGATCCTCAAGCCGAAGCACTTCGCCGCATCCAGACCATTCCCGCCCTCGTCAAATACCTTGACGAAGAATTGGGCTGGCCTGTGGATGTAGAGGACTGGGAAGATGCCATTTACGACTGGCAGCCCGAAGAGCTGAACCTCAAGGCCGAGCATGAAGTCGCCATCAATTCCATCAAACAACTGCGCCCGCTGGTCACCGGCCAGCCGTGGGGCATCTTTTTTGTGGATTTTGACAAAGGTCGGCTGCCTATTACGATTTTGCGCCGCGTGCTCAATGGCTTAGTGCCTAAAAGCCGTACTGAGGGCGGCGGTCACCAAAGCTGGCTGGCGCGTGATTTGTTGTTCGTCTCCAGCTTTGGTGAAACGGATGCGCGGGAAATCGTCTTGGCTCATTTCACCGACGAATCCGACGTGCGCGACCTGACCACCTTGCGTGTGCTTGGCTGGGACGAATCTGACACATCGCTCGAAATGAGCTATGTCGCCAGAACACTCAAAGAAAAGCTGCGCTGGCCTCTGAAGACTTCCACCAAGGCAGATCAAGATGCCTGGCGCATCCAATGGGCCAGCGCTTTCAGACTCAAGTACCGGCAGGAAATCAACGACAGCAAAACCTTGGCATTAGGCTTGGCAGAGCTTGCCAAGCGCATTCGCATTCGCGTCAACACGGTGTTGGAGATTGAAAGCGACAAAGGCCACCTGCATCAATTGCACAAGGCCTTCAAAGACAACCTGATTGCCGATCTGTCAGGTGACGGTTTTGCCGACATGTTTGCGCAGACGATCACCTACGGACTTTTCACCGCCCACGCCAGCCGACAAAGCGGCGCGCTGGTGGCGGATGACTTGGCCATGATGGTTCCCAACACAAACCCCTTCTTAAAAGAATTGCTTTCCGACTTTTTAACCAAAGCGGGCCGGGCCAGAAACCGTCAAAAACGGGTTGACTTTGACGAGTTGGGCATCAATGAAGTTGTCACCACGCTGCGCGAAGTGCCGATGCAAGACATCCTGCGCGCCTTCAACAAAAATAAACCGGGCGATGACCCGGTCATCCACTTTTACGAAGATTTCCTCAAAGCCTACGACAAGGCCATGCGCGCCAAGCGCGGCGTGTTTTACACCCCGTCGCCGGTGGTGCAGTTCATTGTGCGCAGCGTCGATGAGATTTTGAAAACCGAGTTCGGCATTGAAGACGGCTTGGCCAGCACCATCACCTGGGGCGAGATGCTGGCGGCCAAGCCAGAACTGAAGCTGCCCAAATTCTGCACCGCGCAAACCCCGTTTGTGCAGGTGCTGGACCCGGCCACCGGCACCGGCACTTTCATCGTTGAAGTCATCTCGCAGGTTCACGCCCATATGTTGGGCAAGTGGCGCAAACAAGGCAAGGTCACAAAAACGCAGTGGCAGCCGCTGTGGGTGGACTACGTGCAAACGCACCTGCTGCCGCGCCTTTATGCGTTCGAGCTGATGATGGCCCCGTATGCCATTGCGCACATGAAAATCGGCCTGAAGCTGGCCGAAACCGGCTACACCTTTCCCGACAACGGGCCGCGTGTGAACGTGTTTTTGACGAATGCGCTGGAGCCTGCGCATCCGGTGCAGGCGCAACTGGAGGCTATGGCTCCCATGCTGGCACATGAGGCCAGCGCAGCCAACTTTGCCAAAGAGCAGTCCTGCTTTACGGTCATTGTGGGCAATCCGCCCTATGCCGGACATTCTGCGAACAACAATCTTCCCGGTATCGTTGCGGCGGTGCATGAGTACAAGCGCGGCTACCCTGATTTGCAAAAACCTGGTCAAGGCAAGTGGTTGCAAAACGATTACGTCAAGTTCATACGTTTTGCAGAGCTGCGTATCTTGCAGGGCGGTGTGGGCGTGCTGGGATTCATCACTGACCATTCCTATCTGGACAACCCGACTTTTAAAGGGATGCGCCGACATTTACGCCAGAGCTTTCCTTTTCTGCGCATTGTGGATATGCACGGCAACAGCAAGAAAAAAGAAAAGGCGTTGGACGGCTCCAAGGATGAGTCGGTGTTCGGCATTACACAAGGCACGGCCATTGGCTTGTTTGCCCACGGCGCGGCAACGGTCAGCGAACAAAGTCTGGATATTCTGGGAACTGAGGCGGTCAAGGCCGATGCCATGCTGCGGATTTCGCTACAAAGTGAGGAACTGACAACGCTCGTTCCCAATGAGCCGTTTTGGTTGTTCAAGCCACAAGCCCAAGCTGGCAGAAGCGACTATGAAAACGGCTGGGGTTTGCCGCTGATTTTTTCGCCTAGTGGTGATCCAGCGCCAGGCATTGTCACCACGCACGACGAGTTTGCAGTTTCGTGGAGTGCCAAAGAGGCAAAAGCGAAGGTGGAGGCGTTATTGGCAACCCGCAATGAAGCGGCTGCGCGTGAGTTGTTCCAGCTTTGCACCACTGACCAGTGGAGTTACGGGGATGCGAAAACCGGACTGGCGGATGGCGCATGGAAAAAGAAAGTTGTGCCGCTGCTCTACCGTCCGTTTGATACGAGAGTGACGGTATATGACAGTCATGTAGCTGTGCATCGAAGGGAACGTGTCACAGGGCACTTTCTTGCAGGAAAGAACCTTGGTGTTTCATGTACGCGTGCGACAGAAATTCAAGGGCAATTTCAGCATATTTTTTGCACTGCGCAGATGACTCAGCACCACACGGTTTCTCTGAAAGAGGTGAACTACCTGTTTCCGTTGTGGCTGTACCGAGAAGGACATAGAACGGCCAACTTTGCCCCAAGCTTTTTAAACGCTTTGCAGGCAACCCTTGGTGTTGTGCCTTCAAATTGGCTTCCCGAAGACCCCGCCGCCCCGCTGCACGCCGAGAAAATCTTCAATTACCTCTATGCCGTGCTCCACAGTCCGGCCTACCGCCAGCGTTACGCCGCCTTTTTGCGCACCGACTTCCCGCGCATCCCCATCCCCGCCTCGCGGGCGGTGTTCGACGCGCTGGCCAAGCTGGGCGCGCAACTGGTGCAGTGGCATTTGCTGGAGCATCCCGCCGCGCAGGCCATCGGAGGTGGCTCCAGCCTTCTCCCGGCGGGAAAGGGCGCTCATCCCCGCTGGTTTGGCACCGACTTCAGCTTGCAAAGAGTGGGCGAGAAAAGCAAATCGCTGGCCGACTTGTCGGGCACCGATGACCCAGTGGGCAAGGTCTTCATCAACACCACCAGCGGCTTTGCCCATGTGCGCCAAAGCGTCTGGCAGCACACCATTGGCGGCTACCAAGTGCTGCACAAGTGGCTGGACGACCGGCGCAAGGCAGGCCGCAGCCTCAGCCACGACGACATCACCCACTGGCTGCGCGTCTATGCCGCGCTCGATGCCACGCAAACCCTGATGCAGCAGGTGGACGAAGCGATTGAGGCTCACGGCGGCTGGCCCGGTGCGTTCAGCCAAAACCATCCGCCGCCCGATGCCGCCACGCTGGCCGCTGAACAGGCCGCGCAAAAAGAGCAGCTCAAGGCGCAAAAGAAGGCTGCATCGACTGCCAAAAAAATGGCTTCAGGCCCAAGCCCCACAGGGAAAACCAGTCTTTTTGACTTTGATGATGTTCTGCACTGAAACCTTTTTCAAGGAGTTCCCATGAACGCCATCACCATTGAAAAAAGCAGCGGCAACGTCTATGCCGACATCGGCCTGGCCGACCCGCAGGAAATGCTGGTCAAGGCCAAGCTGGCCAGCAAAATCGGCGACATCATCAAGCGCCAGCACCTGACGCAGCAGCAGGCCGCCGAGTTGCTGGGCATGCCGCAACCCAAGGTTTCTAACCTGCTCAACGGGCAGTTCCGGGGCATCAGCGAAACCAAGATGCTCGAATGCCTGGCCCGGCTGGGGCGCGACATTGACATCGTCGTCAAGCCCGCCCGCCGCCGTGCGGTGGCGGGTGCCACCGGGCGGGTGAACGTCGTGTTTGCTTGAAAAGCGGGCTGAAATTTACGTCAGCGCGGCGACGCGGGCCAGCTTTCCGGGGGCAATCACCTGGTTGCTGATTTGACATCCTCCCCTCCCTAAAGGAAGGGGATTCCTACGGCGCTTCAGCCAGCATTGCGCCAGTTAAAGTCACTTCGGTGGGTTCCTGCTTCACTGAGGCTGGTTTCGCCCCGCGCTTGCGCACAAGGCCAGAGCCGTCCTCTCCACAGGCTGCTGCGCGGTATCCCCGCGCCAATATGTTCATTGCGCCGACGACATCGGCGTGGTTCTCGTAGCCGCAATCGACACAGTCAAACTTCGCCTGCGTTTTGCGGT
>JAPLPS010000006.1 GCA_026400075.1 Polaromonas sp. | reverse complement strand
AGCGGCCGCAGAGATCGGGTGCGCCCACCCGCACCGGCAGCCTGGCGTCGTGCGTGGACGCCACGGGGGGGAACACAGGCGTCTTCAACGGGGCGCCGGTGAGGGCCGCGAGTTCGCGGGCCACGCCGTAGACGCTCAGCGCGTGGCCGAGGTTGGGCGTGAGCTTGAGCGTGAACAGCGTGTCGTCGAGATTGAGATGCTCGCGGATGTTTTGACCGAGCGGCGCGTCGGGCGCCAGCTCCAGCAGGCCAGCGTTCTCTTCGGACAGTTTCAGTTCGCGCGCCGAGCACAGCATGCCCTGGCTTTCCACGCCGCGCAGCTTGCCGACTTTGATCAAAAACGGCTTGCCGTCTTCGCCGGGCGGCAGTTCAGCGCCCACCATCGCGCAGGGAATCTTGATGCCGACACGCGCATTGGGCGCGCCGCAAACGATGGTCAGCAGGCTGGCTTGGCCCACATCGACTTGGCACACGCGCAGGCGGTCGGCGTTCGGATGCTGCACGGCTTCCTTGATTTCGCCGACGACGATATTCGTGAACGGCGGGGCGACGGGCTTGAGTTCTTCAACTTCAAGCCCGGCCATCGTCAGCGTGTCAGCGAGCTGTTGGGTGGAAAGCTGCGGGTTGCAAAATTCGCGCAGCCAGGATTCGGGGAATTGCATGATCTATCCTTTTTCTTCTTGTTGTTACGACTGGAACTGGGACAAAAAGCGCACATCGCCATCGAAAAACAGCCGCAGGTCATTGACGCCGTAGCGCAGCATCGTCAGCCGATCCGGCCCCATGCCGAAGGCAAAGCCGATGTAGTGTTCGGGATCCAGGCCCATGTTGCGCACCACGTTCGGATGCACCTGGCCGGAACCAGCCACTTCCAGCCAGCGCCCAGCCAGCGGCCCGGTCTGGAACTGGATGTCGATCTCGGCGCTAGGCTCGGTGAACGGGAAAAAGCTGGGCCGAAACCGCAGCACCAGATCGTCGCTTTCAAAGAAAGTGCGGCAAAAATCGGTGAACACGTACTTCAAATCCTTGAAGCTGACGTTTTCGCCGATCCACAGGCCTTCGCACTGGTGGAACATCGGCGAATGGGTCGCGTCGCTGTCCACGCGGTAGGTGCGGCCCGGCGCGATGACGCGAATTTCGGGCATGCGGCCACCGGCCTCGATTAGCGCCTTGTGCTTTTTGACATGCTGGACGGCGTAGCGCACCTGCATCGGGCTGGTGTGCGTGCGCAGCAGGTTCGGGGCAGTTTCAGTGCCGCCCTCGACGTAAAACGTGTCGTGCATCGAGCGCGCCGGATGGTCTTCGGGCGTGTTCAGCGCGGTGAAATTGAACCAGTCGGTTTCGATTTCCGGGCCTTGCGCCACGTCAAAACCCATAGAGCCAAAAATCGCCTCAATGCGCTCCAGTGTCAGCGACACCGGATGCAGGCCGCCCTGGGCGCGCTGGCGGCCGGGCAGGCTCACGTCCAGCGCCTCGGCTTTCAATTGCTTGTCCAGTTCGGCATCGGCCAGCGCCTGGCGGCGGCCGGTCAATGCGGCTTCAATCGCCTGTTTGGCCAGATTGATGGCGGCGCCCCGGGATTTTTTTTCGTCCACGGACAGCTGCGCCATCCCCTTCATCAGCTCGGTGATGCGGCCGGACTTGCCCAGAAACTGCGCCTTGGCATTTTCCAGATCAGCGGGCGTGGCAGCCTGCGCAAAACTGGCTTGGGCAGCGCTGACCAGTTCTTGAAGGGTATCGGCATCGTTCATAAATTCTCTTGTACGGGTAGGGATGCGGGGAAAATCACAAAAAAAGGGCCAGAGCCTTTTCAAGCTCCAGCCCTTTATTGCTTGCGCAAGCAGCTATTGATTCAATAGCACGCTGTCCTGAAAAATCAGGCAGCCAGCTTGGCTTTGGCCTGCTCGACGATGGCGCCGAAAGCAGCGCTGTCGTGAATCGCCATATCGGACAGAACCTTGCGGTCAATCTCGATACCGGCTTTTTTCAGGCCGTTGGTGAACTGGCTGTAGGTCAGGCCAAATGAACGGCTTGCAGCATTGATACGGGCGATCCACAGACGGCGGAACACGCGCTTTTTGTTACGACGGTCACGGTAGGCATATTGCCCAGCCTTCATTACCGCTTGTTTAGCGATACGGAAGACATTACCGCGACGACCGCGAAAACCTTTGGCAAGGGCGAGAATTTTTTTGTGGCGGGCGCGAGCCGTTACACCACGTTTGACGCGAGGCATGTATTACTCCTTGTTCGTCGTTAATTAAATGCCACGGCCTGGCAGCATCTGTGCCATGTGACCCATATTGGTCTCATGAACACCGACGGTTCCACGCAGTTGACGTTTGTTCTTGGTGGTCTTCTTGGTCAGAATGTGACGTTTGAAGGCTTGACCGCGCTTGACGGTGCCACCTGGACGGACGCGGAAACGCTTCTTGGCGCCGCTTTTGGTCTTCATTTTGGGCATGTGTATGCTCCTTTTCATTGTGCTCGTGAGGCGCTGCGAACCTACGCAGACTTGATGGCCCCGAGCCACTTGTCGCGGCAAACCCGAAAGCTTGCCGCTTGGCGCGACGAATTAAATCATCACTTTTAAAAAGACCGGCTTGGTGCCCGTCTTTTTCGGAACCTCTTTTCAGACGCTCCTTTTTTGTAGCTACTGGCTAAAAAACCAGCAAGCCTTTGCGCGGCAACTGAAGTTTATTCAGCAGCCGACTTGGAAGCAGCCTTCTTGCGGCCCGGCGCGATCATCATGACCATCTGCCGACCTTCAAGCTTGGGGAACTGCTCGACCAAAATCAAGTCAGCCAGCTCATCCCGAATCCGCGCCAGCAGCGCCAGACCCAGTTCTTGGTGCGTGATTTCCCGGCCGCGAAAGCGCAGGGTAATCTTGCACTTGTCGCCGTCATCGAGGAAACGCTTGATGTTGCGCAGCTTGATGTTGTAGTCGCCATCATCGGTGCCGGGACGGAATTTGACTTCCTTGACCTCGATGACTTTTTGCTTCGACTTCGCTTCAGCCGCCTTCTTTTGCTCGGCGTACTTGAACTTGCCATAGTCCATCAGCCGACATACTGGCGGTACCGCCGTAGGCGAGATTTCAACCAAGTCCACATCCGCTTCGCCAGCCAGGCGAAGCGCCTCCATGAGACTGACAACGCCCAAAGGTTCGTTGTCCGGCCCACTCAAGCGTACTTCAGGGGCCATGATTTCACGGTTCAAGCGGTGCTTGCGTTCTTCACGGTGACGGCGGTCACGAAATTCTGTAGCGATGGTGCGAGTCCTTCAATGTTTGCTATAAAAGCTATAGCTGCCTGTAAGCCCGGCGGCAAAAACGCCGCACCGGACTTGTCCACACAGGTGAAAAATCAGGTTTTTTGTGCAATGTCCAGTGCAATTTGCTGTGCAAATGCTTCAACAGACATCACGCCAAGGTCTTTGTTGCCACGGGCGCGCACTGCGACTGCGCCAGCCGCCTTCTCCTTGTCACCGATGACAAGAATGTAAGGCAGCTTTTGTAATGCGTGCTCGCGTATTTTATACGTTATTTTTTCATTGCGCAGATCAAGGTTGACCCTAAGCCCTTGATTCTGCAGCATCTTGACAACTTCCCTGGCGTAATCGGCCTGGGAATCCGTGATATTGAGCACAGAAACCTGCACGGGCGCCAGCCAGACAGGCAGCGCGCCAGCGTGTTCCTCGATCAAAATCCCGATGAAACGCTCCAGGCTGCCGACAATCGCGCGGTGCAGCATCACCGGGCGGTGGCGTGCGCCATCTTCGCCGACATACTCGGCGTCAAGCCGCTCGGGCATCGAGAAATCAACCTGAATCGTGCCCGATTGCCAATGGCGGCCAATCGCGTCTTTCAGCGTGTATTCAATTTTCGGGCCGTAAAAAGCGCCCTCGCCCGGCGAGATTTCAAACTCGCAGCCGGAGGCGCGCAGGCTTTCGATCAGCGCGCCTTCGGCCCGGTCCCAGCTTTCGTCCGAGCCGATGCGCGCTTCGGGGCGGGTCGCCACTTTATAAATGATGTTTTTGAAACCGAAATCGGCATAGACTTTTTGCAGCAGCGTCGTGAAATCGACGCACTCTTTCAGAATCTGCTCTTCGGTGCAGAAGATGTGGCCGTCATCCTGCGTAAAACCGCGCACGCGCATGATGCCGTGCAGGCCGCCGGTAGGCTCGTTGCGGTGGCACTGGCCGAATTCGCCGTAGCGCAGCGGCAGGTCGCGGTAGCTCTTGATGCCCTGCTTGAAAATCAGGATGTGGCCGGGGCAGTTCATCGGCTTGAGCGCAAAGTCGCGCTTTTCGCTCTCGGTGGTGAACATGTTGTCGCGGTACTTGTCCCAGTGGCCGGTTTTTTCCCACAGCGTCTTGTCCAGCAGCTGCGGGCCTTTGACTTCCTGGTAGCCGTTGTCCTGATACACCTTGCGCATGTACTGCTCGACACCCTGCCAGACCGTCCAGCCCTTGGGATGCCAGAACACCAGGCCTGGCGAATGCTCGTCGATGTGAAACAGGTCCAGCTCCTTGCCCAGCTTGCGGTGGTCGCGCTTTTCGGCTTCTTCGAGCTGGGTCAAATACTGTTGCAGGTCGTCTTTGGTGGCCCAGGCGGTGCCGTACACGCGCTGCAGCATCTCGTTGCGGTGGTCGCCGCGCCAGTACGCGCCAGCCACCTTCATCAGCTTGAAGAATTTCAGCTTGCCGGTGCTGGGGACGTGGGGGCCACGGCACAGGTCTTCAAAAGCGCCTTCGCGGTACAGCGACACGTCCTGATTGGCCGGGATGCTGGCGATGATTTCCGCCTTGTAGTTCTCGCCGATGGCCTTGAAATGGGCCACCGCCTCGTCGCGCGGCAGCACGCGGCGGGTAATGGGTTCGTCTTTGGCCGCCAGCGCGGCCATGCGCTTTTCGATGGCGATTAAATCTTCGGGGGTGAACGGGCGCTTGTAGGAAAAATCGTAGAAAAACCCGTTGTCAATCACAGGCCCGATGGTCACCTGTGCCTCGGGGAACAGCTCCTTGACCGCGTAAGCCAGCAAGTGGGCGGCGCTGTGGCGAATCAGCTCCAGGCCGTCGGCGTCCTTGGCGGTGATGATGGACAAGGCGCTGTTCTGGCTGATCAGAAAGCTGGTATCCACCAGCGTGCCATCAACCTTGCCGCCCAGCGCCGCCTTGGCCAGGCCGGTGCCAATGGAAGCGGCCACATCAGCCACCGTCAGCGGATGGGGAAATTCGCGTTGAGAACCGTCGGGAAGCGTAATCTGGATCATGACAAATGGCGAAGAAAAAAGAAGATGCAAGGAACAAAGCGCCGCTAAAAGCGCCGCTCTGGATTTGAATTGACGAGCGACTGGCACCCAGGGCGCAAGGCGTACTGGCAAGCCTCAGGGCGTCAAACTTGATTCAAGGGATTCTACCCGTCGGCCCCAGCGTAGAGCGCGATGGCATCAGGAATGTAACTGACCGGTAAAACATGGCTCAGCCTGCTGCATCCCGGCGCCAGATCTGCAGTCAGCCTTCACAATGCATCACGATGCTCCGCTCTGGAGTCTTTCGTCTGAGGAGATGCACGGTCAACTACCCCGCCCTAAAAAGCGGAGCTTGAGGAGAAATCCAAAAAGCCAGGTTGAAACAGGGAAAGCGGTATCCAGTCCGCTACGTTAGTCACAGGTCGTTCAGACGCACCAGCAAATGCTTCCTCAGTTTGCTGCTCTGCAAGGCTTTAATCATGCAGCCCAAAGGTAAAGGGGCGAAGGTTTTAGTCGCTGCTCGCAAGAGCAGGAGCCGGTTGCTGACATTCCCGAGGGGACATACGCCGCAAGGCGTGGGTCACTAGACCCTTACGGGTTAGCCGAAAGGCCGAGCAGGTGAGAAGCCTGCACCTTATCAACGGGTGGCAAAAACGGACGCGACAGGTACGCCACCGCTAGCCAAGGAACACTTGGTGTTCCGCGCTCTACCTCCCCGGCCCGAAGGCCGAGGCTTCGCGCGCAAAATGATGATGAACTCAAGCGCCCTTTTCCGCCTCGCCGCCGTAAGCGCGGCTACCGCGATGACACTGTCGGCCTGCGTGGTCGCGCCCTACCGGCAAGCCGAGGTGGTTTATACCCAACCCGTCCCAAATGAGGCTGAGATCACCGTTGGCACAGCTCCGCCTGCGCCTTACGTGGAAGTCATTCCTGCGGCGCCCTTCCTGGGCGCCGTCTGGATCAACGGCTATTGGGGCTGGTCACAGGGCCGGCACCAATGGATTCCTGGCCGTTACGAGCGCGCACGCCCCGGCTACCGCTGGGAGCCGCATCATTGGGCTCAGGGGCCGCGTGGCAACTGGCATCTGCGCGGCGGCGGCTGGCGCCGATAAAAAAAGCCCGCAAGCAATGCTTGCGGGCTTTTTGTGGCCTGACTCAGCAGGTCAGATTAGTGGAACTGCTCTTCTTCGGTGGAACCGGTCAGCGCGGTCACGTTGGACTTGCCGCCCTGAATCACGGTGGTCACTTCGTCGAAGTAGCCGGTGCCGACTTCCTGCTGGTGCGACACGAAGGTGTAGCCACGGCCACGCGCTGCGAATTCAGGCTCTTGCACCTTCTCGACGTAAGCCGACATGCCGCGAGCGACGTAGTCTTGGGCCAGATCGAACATGTTGTACCACATCGAGTGGATACCAGCCAAGGTGATGAACTGATACTTGTAACCCATAGCGCCCAGTTCTTTCTGGAACTTGGCGATGGTGGCATCGTCCAGGTTTTTCTTCCAGTTGAACGATGGCGAGCAGTTGTAAGCCAGCATCTTGCCGGGGTGCTTGGCATGCACGGCATCAGCAAACTTCTTGGCGAATTCCAGATCCGGCGTGCCGGTTTCGCACCAGACCAGATCGGCGTACTCAGCGTAGGCAACGGCGCGGCTGATAGCTTGATCCATGCCCTTGGTGGTCTTGTAGAAGCCTTCGACAGTGCGCTCGCCGGTCAGGAATGGCTTGTCGTTTTCGTCGTAGTCGGAGGTCAGCAGGTCAGCCGCTTCAGCATCGGTACGGGCGATCACCAGCGTAGGCACGCCGCAAACGTCGGCAGCCATACGGGCAGCGATCAGTTTCTGGCAGGCTTCAGCGGTAGGAACCAGCACTTTGCCGCCCATGTGGCCGCATTTTTTGGCGGAAGCCAGTTGGTCTTCCCAATGCACGCCAGCAGCGCCAGCCTTGATCATGGCCTTCATCAGTTCGAAGGCGTTCAGCACGCCGCCGAAACCGGCTTCAGCATCGGCCACGATGGGCGCGAAGTTGTCGATGTAGCCTGCGTCGCCAGCGTCAATGCCTTTGGAGTGCTGGATTTCGTCGGCGCGGCGGAAGGTGTTGTTGATGCGCTCAACGACGGTTGGCACCGAGTCCACTGGGTACAGCGACTGGTCGGGGTACATCGAAGCGTAGCTGTTGTTGTCAGCGGCGACTTGCCAGCCCGACAGGTAGATGGCTTTGACGCCAGCCTTGACTTGCTGCATGGCTTGGCCGCCGGTCAGCGCGCCCAGGCAGTTGACGTAAGGCTCGGTGTTCACCAGATCCCAGAGCTTTTCTGCACCACGGCGAGCCAGGGTGTGTTCAATATGGAACGAACCGCGCAGGCGCACCACATCGGCAGCGCTGTAACCGCGCTTGATGCCCTTCCAGCGGGGGTTGGTTGCCCAGTCTTTTTCGAGGGCTTCGATTTGCTGTTCGCGGCTGAGTTGGTCGTTAAGGCTGTTGGACATGGTGAGCTCCAGAGGTTGAAAGGAAGTGCTTTTATTTTAGGGCCAGCATAAGACAATTATGACTGTCTTATGTCTTATATAAGACTATTTTTCTCTTTTAAAATCAAAGACTTATGAATTTATTTCGTATTGTGAAATAAATTACCTCGATATGATTTTTCATGACGTTCAATAAAAATTAGATTTTTCATATTACGAAAAGATACCCCGACTCATGAAAAAAATGCTGCCCTGCAGCAAAAAATTTACGCTCATACCGGACTGTCCAGCCGTATCCAGGTCGTCTTGATTTCGGTGTACTTGTCAAAAGCGTGCAGCGACTTGTCGCGCCCCACGCCGCTTTGCTTGAAGCCGCCGAAGGGCACGGTGATGTCATCCTCGTCGTACTGGTTGATATGGACTGTCCCCGCACGCAAGACGCGGGCCATCCCGTGCGCCTTGTTCAGGTCACTAGTCCACACGCCTGCCTGCAGGCCATAGACGCTCTGATTGGCCTGGCGCACCACGTCGCGGGCGTCGGTGAACGACAGCACCGACAGCACCGGGCCGAAGATTTCCTCGCGGGCAATCGTCATCTGGCTCGTGACGCCGTCAAAAATTGTCGGCTGCACGTAGCAGCCGCCCGCCACCGGCAGCGCCTGCTGGCCGCCCGCGAGCAGCTTGGCGCCTTCGCTTTGCCCCAGTGCGATGTAGCGCAGCACGTTGTCGAGCTGCAGCTGATCGACGATGGCGCCCATCACGGTCGATTTGTCCAGCGGGTTGCCCGGCTGGTAGTTCGGCACCAGCGCCAGCGCCTTTTCCAGAAACGCGTCCTTGATCGATTCTTCGACAAACAGCCGCGACGGCGCATTGCAGCTTTCGCCCTGGTTGAAAAAGATGCTGCCCACCGCCGCCTGCACGGCGCGCTCCAGATTGGGGCAGTCGGCAAACACGATATTGGGCGACTTGCCGCCCAGCTCCGTCCAGGCGCGTTTTAAATTACTCTGCCCGGCCATCACATGAATCTGCTTGCCGACACGGGTCGAGCCGGTAAAAGCGATGCAATCGACATCCATGTGCAGCGCCAGCGGCGACCCGGCCTCGGGGCCGTAGCCGGGCACGACATTGAAAACGCCGGGCGGAATGCCAGCCGCCAGCGCCAGTTCGGCCAGCCGCAGCGCCGTCAGCGGCGACTTTTCGCTCGGTTTCAAAATCACCGACCGCCAGCGCCGGGGCAATCTTCCAGGCCGCCATCAGCATCGGGTAGTTCCACGGCACGATGATGCCGACGACGCCGACCGGCTCGCGGGTAATCAGCGCCAGCGAATTGGCGGGCGTGGGCGCGATTTCGTCATACACCTTGTCCACCGCCTCGCCGTACCAGCGGATGCAATTGGCCGCGCCGTTGACATCGACAGCGCGGGCGTATTTGAGCGGCTTGCCCATGTCCAGCGTTTCCATCAAGGCCAGCTCGTCGGCGTGGGCGATGAGCTGATCGGCAAACTTGAGCATCACCCGCTTGCGCTGGGCCGGGCTCAGGCCGCTCCAGCGCCGGTCTTCAAAGGCGGCGCGGCCAGCGGCGACGGCGGCGTCGATGTCCGGCTCGCCGCAGCGGGCCACGGCGGTCAGCAAGCGGCCATCGACGGGCGAGAAGCAGTCAAAAGTCTGGCCATCGCGGGCGCCGACCCGTTCGCCGTTGATGAAAGCGCGGCCGTCGAAGGCCAGATTAGACGTCGTCATAAGTCACCCCGTTTCAGGAAAAAATTACTGAGCAATCACTCCGCCAGAACCCGCCAGCATCGCCTCCGGGGAAGCCCCCCGGCGCAGTGCCTTCAGACCGGCACGGGCGGCGGCGGCAATCTCACGCTGGCGCTGGCGGGCCTGGCGCGCCACCCAGATGCTGTAGCCGATGATGACCACCGTCACCGTGGTGATCAACAAGGTGGCAGCGGCGTAAATGGTCGGATTGATGCCGCGCCGCGCATAGCCAAAAATCACCTGCGGCAGCGTGTTGACGCCAGGGCCGGAGAGAAACTCGGCAATCACCACGTCATCGAAGGACAGGGTAAAGGCCAGCAGAAAAGCCGCCAGCAGCGCCTGGTAAATGTTGGGCAGTGTGATCAGAAAAAACACCTGATGCGGCAGTGCGCCCAGATCCATCGCCGCCTCCTCAATCGAGCGGTTCACCTCCAGCAGACGCGACTGGATGACCACGGTGGCGTAAGCCATGCCGAGCAGCGTGTGGCCAAAGATGATGGTCAGCATGCCGCGCTGCGGCCAGCCGATAAAGTTTTGCGCACCCACCATCAGCAGCAGCAGCGACAGGCCGATGACCACTTCGGGCATCACCAGCGGCGCATTGACCATGCCGGAAAAAATCATGCGCCCCGGAAAGCGCCGGTAGCGCACCAGCACAAACGCACAAAACATGCCCAAAATAGCCGCTAACAGCCCGGAGACAGTCGCTCGACGATCTTGGTGTCGCGCGTGAGCGCTTCGTACCAGCGCAGCGAAAAGCCGGTGAACACGGCGTCCTGGCGGGTGCTGTTGAACGAAAAAACGATCATGAAGATCAGCGGCAGGTACAAAAACAGATAGCCCAGCCCCATCCACAGCTTGCCAAAATGCTTTTCCAGAAAATTTTTCATGACTCGGTTTGCGGTTCGGCGGCAGCGCCGGTGAAGTAGTAATAAACGGCCAGCGGAACCACGATCAGCGCGATCATCAGCACTGCCAGCGCGGTGGCCCTGGGCCAGTTGTTGCTGCTGAACATCTCGTCCCAGACGACGCGGCCAATCATGATGTTCTCCGGCCCGCCGAGCAGCGAGGGAATCACAAACTCGCCGACGCACGGAATGAACACCAGCATGAAGCCAGCAATGATGCCCGCGCGCGACAGCGGCACGGTGATCAGCCAAAAAACCGTCCACGGCGAAGCGCCCAGGTCACGGGCCGCCTCCAGCAGGCGCACATCGAGCTTGACCAGATTGGCATACAACGGCAGCACCATGAAGGGCAGATAGACATAGCTCATGCCGACCAGCATCGACACGTCGGTGTAGAGCAGCTGGATCGGCTCGGCGCTGAGCCCGAGAAACATCAGCCCCTGGTTCAGCACGCCCTGGTCGGCCAAAATGCCTTTCCACGCATAAACGCGCAGCAAAAACGAAGTCCAGAACGGCAGCATCACCATCATCAACAGCGCCGGGCGCAGGCTAGGCGCAGAGCGCGCCAGAAAATAGGCAAACGGATAGCCCATCAACAGGCAGAGCACGGCCGTACACAGCGCGTACCAGAGCGAGCGCAGATAAGCCTCGACATACATCGTCTCAAACAGCTCGCCGTCCTCGCCGCTGCGGAAAAGCGAGCTGTAGTTTTCGTATTTCAGCTTGAGCTCGCCCGTCTGCGCATCCCAGAGCGACTTGAAGGGATGGATGTCGTTGCCCATATCGACAAAGCTGATGTAGAGCAGGATCAAAAAGGGCAGCAGAAAAAACAGGAGCAGCCAGAAATAAGGCACGCCAATCACAAAGCGTCGGCCCGGCATCGGAAAAGTTGAAGCAGCCATCAAAAATTGCCTCAATCGCGCAGCACGACGCCAGCGCGGTCGTCCCACCAGAAAAACACGCTGTCTTCGCGCTTGAAGCTGCCCAGATCCTGGCGCGAAGCGTTGGCCTCGGTGATCTTGACCTGCGAGCCGTCGCTGGCCGTCACGATGTAGCTGTTGTAGGCACCGAAATAGGAAATTTCCTGCACCTTGCCAGCAAACACATTGTTGCTGACGGCGGGCCGCGTCTTGCTGATGCCGATTTTTTCGGGTCGCACGGCAATCGCCACCGGCATGCTCAGCATGCCGCCACGGACACCATACCCCACCTTGATTTCGCCAATGCCGGTCATGGCAGCGCAAGAATTGCGCTCATCGACGCTGAACCAGCCCTCAAACAGGGTGACGCTGCCAATGAAATCGGCGACGAAGCGGCTGGCCGGATGCTCGTACAGCTCTTGGGGCGTGTCCACCTGCAGCACCCGGCCCCGGTTCATCACCGCGATGCGGCTGGCCATGTTCATCGCTTCCTCCTGGTCATGCGTCACCACGACGCAGGTCACGCCGACTTGCTTGATGATATTGACCAGCTCGAACTGGGTCTGCTCGCGCAGTTTTTTGTCCAGCGCGCCGAGCGGCTCGTCGAGCAGCAACAGCTTGGGCCGCTTGGCCAGGCTGCGTGCCAGCGCCACGCGCTGCTGCTGGCCGCCCGAGAGCTGGTGCGGCTTGCGCTTGGCGTAAGCGTTCAACTGCACCAGGTCTAGCATCTCGCCGACGCGCTGCCCGATTTCGGCCTTGGGCAGGCCTTCGCGCTTCAGGCCAAAAGCGATGTTTTCCCAAATGTCGAGATGGGGAAACAGCGCGTAGGACTGAAACATCATGTTGATAGGCCGCTGGTGCGGCGGGATCGCCACCATGTCCTGCCCGCCCAGCAAAATCCGGCCCGCGCTAGGGGCGTCAAAACCGGCCAGCATGCGCAGCAGCGTCGATTTACCGCAACCCGAGCTGCCCAGCAGCGCAAAAATCTCCCCCTTCTCCACCGACAGCGACACCTCGTCCACCGCCAGCGCTCCGTCAAAGTTCTTGATCAATTTTTCCGTGACCAGATAACCCGCTGTTGCATCCTTGTCTGCCATCTACTCCCCTTTTGTATTCGTTCTTGAAAAAACAAAAGGGCTGTTTATACACTTGGTAGAAACAGCCCCCCGCCGAGATTCATTTCAAAAAAGAAAGTCAGCTGCCTTTTTTGAAGCTGTTGAAAGCGTTGGTCATGGCTTCGCGGGCCTCGTTGGTGAAGCTGCTCGGCGGAATCATCTTGCTGAAATACTCGTCCCCGACAAAAATGGTCTTGTTGCCAGCAATTTCAGGCTTGATCTGGGCCATCGCGGCCTTGTTGGCCGTCGGGTAGTTCATCTCGTTGGTCACCAGCGCGGCGTTTTCGGGACGCAGGTAAAAGTCGATGAAGGTGTAGGCGTTGTTCGGATGCTTGGCATCTTTGGTCAGCGCCATCGTGTCGGCAAACAGCAGCGCGCCGGTGCTCGGCAGCAGCGCCTGAATCTCATCCTTGGAGCCGTTTTCCTTGGCCC
>JAPLPS010000077.1 GCA_026400075.1 Polaromonas sp. | reverse complement strand
GTGCTGGGCATGCTCGGCAATGACAGCGCGCACGGCGGCCTGGCGGGTCTGGTCGGCAAGTTCCAGCAAGCCGGTCTGGGCGAGGCGGTGCAGTCATGGATTGGCAACGGCGCTAACCAGCCGGTCTCGGCCGAACAGATTACCAGCGCGCTGGGTTCCGGTACCGTGGCCGACATGGCGGGCAAACTGGGCCTGGATTCCGGCGCAGTCGCCGGTCAGCTCTCGCAACTGCTGCCGCAGCTGGTCAACCAGTTGACGCCACAAGGCCAGGCGCCCGCGCAAGGCCTGGGCAACAGCGGCGATTTGATGGGCATGCTGGGCGGGCTGCTGCAAGGGCGCTAAAGCCCGTCAGGCACGCCGGACGGCTTTGGGGCCGCCCCGGCGGCTCGCCTGAATCCGGCTGTGTCCGGCTCGCTTCAGCCCGGCACGCTGGCAATCACCTGCGCCACCGCTGCCGTCAGCTTCTTGGCGTAGGGCACATGCAGAAATTCGTTCGGCCCGTGGGCGTTGCTTTTCGGGCCGAGCACGCCGCAGACCATCATTTGCGCCTTCGGGAAACCCTGGCTGAGCTGGCCCATCAAGGGAATCGTGCCGCCCTGGCCAATCGTGCCGCAGGGCGCGCCGAAGAAATTCTGCGACGCGGCGTTCAGGGCATTCTCAAACCACGGCGTGCTGCTGGGCGCGTTCCAGCCGGTCGCGCCGCCGTTGCCCTCAAACGTGACTTTCGCCTGATACGGCGCGTTGTCTTCCAATAAGGCTTTCAGCTCGCGCACCGCCGCGCTGGCCTCGACCAGCGGCGGCAGGCGCAGCGACAGTTTGAACGCGGTGTAGGGCCGCAGCACATTGCCCGCATCCTTGAAGGCGGGCAGACCGTCGGCGCCGGTGACGCTCAGCGTGGGCCGCCAGGTGCGGTTTAACAAGGCTTCGAGCGGGTCGGTCGTCGTCGGCAGGGTGAAATTCGTTGCGCCGCCGCAGTCGTAATGCGCCCACGGAAAGCGTTTGTAAAGTTCGTCGCCCAAAATCGCCGCCGTGGCCTGGGCCTGGGCCAGCCGATCCGCCGGAATCTCGCAGTGAAAGCTTTGTGGCAGCAAGCGGCCCGTGGCGCTGTCTTCGAGCCGGTCGAGCAACTGGCGCATGATGCGAAAGCTCGACGGCACCAGGCCGCTGGCGTCGCCCGAATGCACGCCCTCGGTCAGCACCTCGACTTTTAAAACGCCCGCCGCGTTGCCGCGCAAGCTGGTGGTGAGCCAGAGCTGGTCGTAGTTGCCCGCGCCCGAGTCGAGGCACACGACCAACGCCACCTCGCCGAGCCGCGTTCTGAGCGCATCGACGTAGGGTAATAAATCGTAAGAGCCGCTTTCCTCGCAGGTCTCGATCAGGCCGACGATGCGCGGGTGTTCCACGCCCTGCGTTTTGAGCGCCTGCACGGCGGCGATGCTGGCATAAACCGCGTAGCCGTCGTCGGCGCCGCCCCGGCCGTAGAGCTTGCCGTCTTCGTACTTGGGCGTCCACGGGCCGAGGTCGCTGCGCCAGCCGCTGAACTCGGGCTGCTTGTCCAGGTGGCCGTACATCAGCACGGTCTGGGTGGAATGGGCGCGAGTCGCGGCAATTTCAAAAAAGATCACCGGCGTGCGGCCGGGCAGCCGGACGATTTCCAGTTTGAGGCCGGGGACTTTTTGCGCCTCGACCCACCCGGCGGCGTTGCGCACGACAGCGTCGATGTGGCCATGCTGCGCCCAGTCGGCGTCAAACATCGGCGACTTGGCCGGAATGGCGATGTAGTCGGTCAGCTGCTGGACGATGTCGCCGTCCCACTGGGCGGTGACCTGGGCGAGCGCCTGCTCAGCGTTCAAAACGGCGGCGGGGATTTCACGGTGCAGGGTGGCGTTCATGGCGGGACTTTCCAAATGAAAACGCAGCGCGGGGCTGCAAAAGTCCTACTTTACGCCTGCCGCCGCCCAGCGCATGACGTGCTCGCGTCTGATTGACAAGCGCTGCGCTCCTTCCACAATCAAACGGGCTTTCCTCAGATACCGATGTTCAACCTCATGGAGACTGCAATGCAAAAAAGACAATTTCTAATCCAGTCGGCGACCTTGCTGGGCGCTGGTGCGGGCACCCTGCTGCTCTCGGGCTGCACCACCACGCAGGGCGCAGGCACGGCGGGCAAGCGCCAGGAGATTGATGCCAGCGCGAATGCCGCGCTGGGCAGGCTGTCGAGCACCGTGCCGGGTTCGCGCGAACTGCTCGGCAAGGCGCGCGGCGTGCTGGTTTTTCCGTCGGTGCTGGCGGCCGGACTGGGCATTGGCGGCGAATACGGCGAAGGCGTGTTGCGCGTCGGGGGCCGCAGCGTCGATTACTACAGCACCGTGAGCGCCTCGTTCGGCTGGCAGATTGGCGCGCAGTCAAAAGCCGTCATTTTTCTCTTCATGACGCAAGACGCACTGGACAAATTCCGCACCAGCGAAGGCTGGACGGCGGGCATTGATGCCTCGGTGGCCGTCGTCAAGGTCGGCGCGAACGGCGATGTGGACTTGAACACGGCGATGGAACCGGTCAATGTCTTTGTCATGACGAACAAGGGCTTGATGGCCAACCTGACCATCGAAGGCACGAAGATCACCAAGCTGAAAACGTCGTAAGTCGTCACGGCCACGGCGGCAGGGCGCGCCAAGATGCGCCAGCAGGCGCCCGCCGCTTCACGGCTGGCGCGCCATCGGTCTCAGTCGGCCATCACCTCACCCAGCCGCACGCCGCGCCCCGGCGCCCAGTCCGGGTTAAAGCGCAGCGGGCCTTTCGGGAACAGCATCACGACGGTGGAGCCGAGCAGGAAGCGGCCCATTTCGTCGCCCTGTTTCAGCGCGACGGCGGAAGCCGCCGGATACACCCACTCGCGCACCGCTTTGCTGCGCGGCGGACTCACCACGCCGTGCCAGACAGTGGCCATGCTGCCGACAATCGTCGCGCCGACCAGCGCCAGCACAAACGGCCCACGCGCCGACTCAAACACGCACACCACGCGCTCGTTGCGCGCAAACAGCCCCGGCACGCCCCGCGCCGTCACCGGGTTCACTGAAAACAAGTCGCCCGGCACATAAATCATCCGCGTCAGGCGCCCGTCGCACGGCATGTGAATGCGGTGGTAATCCTTCGGGCTGAGGTAAATCGTCGCAAAGTGGCCGTCCTGAACCTGCGCCGCCAGCGCAGCGTCGCCGCCGACCAGCGCGGTGGTCGAATAGCGGTGGCCCTTGGCCTGGAAAATCTGGTCTTGTTCAATCGCGCCGAACTGGCTGACTGCGCCATCGACCGGGCAGATCAGAGCGGCCTGCGCCAGCGGGCGCGCGCCGGGTTTCAGGGCGCGGGTGAAAAAGTCGTTGAAGGTGGCGTAGCTGGCAATGTCGGGGTTCAGCGCCTCGGCCATGTTGACCCGGTAGCGGGCGACAAAGCGGCGGATGATGCCGGTCGTCACCGCGCCGCGCTCGCCGGAGGCGACGAAGCCCGCAAACTGGGTCAGCGCCTGCTTGGGCAACAGGTATTGAGGAAGGACGGCGAGGCGGTCAGACAAAGGCACGGGCATGCAGGGCTTCTTGAGGGGAAAAGCTGGATTCTAGCCAGCCGTGTGCGCGCTCAGGCCGCCGGGTAGCCCGCTTCGGCCAGCGCCGCCGCGACTTTTTCGGGCGGCTGCGAGGTTTGCACGGTGACTTTTTTCGTCGGCAGATCGACGCTGACCGTGGCGGCTGAGTCCAGTTGCGTCAGCGTCTGCGTGATGGCTTTGACGCAGTGGCCGCAACTCATGGCCGGGATGGTGAATTCCATAAAAACTCCTTGAAGTGGTGAAAATGATCTGAAAAATGCAGTCTGAACCTTTCCACGGTGGGAAGGTCAAGCGATTTTCCTTTTTTCTTGTGGGCCTTGGTGCCGTCAGGGGCCGCACTTGACCTTTCCACTGTGGGAAGGTTCACACTACGGCGACTGCCCCTCAGGAAAGCCCACATGAACGCCACCGCCCCGCCAAAACCACCCGCATCCGCGCTGAAGGAATGGACGCTGCCCATCGAAGGCATGACCTGCGCCTCCTGCGTGGTCCGCGTTGAAAAAGCCCTGGCCGCGACGCCCGGCGTGGCCGAAGCCAGCGTCAATTTCGCCACCGAACAAGCCAGCGTCCAGGCCAGCGCCGAAGTCACGCTGGCCACGCTGACAGCCGCCGTCGAAAAAGCCGGTTACGCCGTCGGCGAAGAATCCGTGCGCCTGAACATCAGCGACATGACCTGCGCCTCCTGCGTGGCGCGGGTGGAAAAAGCCTTGAAGCAGGTGCCGGGCGTGCTGTCGGCGGAGGTCAATCTGGCGACGGAAATGGCGGAGGTGAAAGTCGTCGGCGGCGCCGTCACGCCAGCCCAGCTGATCGCGGCGGCGGACAAGGCCGGTTATCCGGCGACTGAATGGCGCGAGCCGGGCGTGGGTGGCGCGACGGACGGCGGCAGTGGTAGCGGCACGGATTCGGGCAACGGCGCGAGTTCAGGTTCAGGCACCGGCGCCGGTTCAGGCGCCAGCGCCGCCGCCAAATCGCCCGCCAAACCCGGCGCCAGCTGGTGGCCGATTGCGCTGGCCGCTGCGCTGTCGGCGCCGCTGGCGCTGCCGATGTTCGGCGCGCTGTTTGGCCAGCACTGGATGCTGGACGGCTGGCTGCAGTGGGCGCTGGCCACGCCGGTGCAGTTCTGGCTCGGGGCGCGCTTTTACAAGTCGGGCTGGAAGGCGCTGCGGGCGGGCGCGGGCAATATGGATTTGCTGGTCGCGCTGGGCACCTCGGCGGCTTACGGCCTGAGCGTTTATCAACTGCTGAAACACGGCAGCGGCGAGCACGCGATGGCGCACCTGTATTTCGAGGCCTCGGCGGTTGTCATCACGCTGGTGCTGCTGGGCAAATGGCTGGAAGCGCGCGCCAAACGCCAGACCACCGAAGCGATACGCGCCCTGAACGCGCTGCGCCCCGAAACCGCCCGGCTGCGCCGCAATGGCGTGGACACAGACGTGCCGGTGGCCGAAGTGAGAGTCGGCGATCTGGTCGTCGTGCGCCCCGGCGAGCGCATTGCTGTCGATGGCGAGATCACCGAGGGCACGACCGAGGCCGACGAGTCGCTGATTACCGGCGAAAGCCTGCCAGTCAACAAGCAGCCCGGCGACCGGGTGACGGGCGGCGCGGTCAACGGCGAAGGGCTGATCGTCATGCGAACCAGCGCGGTCGGCGCGGAATCGACGCTGGCGCGCATTGTGCGCATGGTCGAGTCGGCGCAGGCGAAAAAAGCGCCGATTCAGCGGCTGGTCGATCAGGTCAGCGCGGTGTTTGTGCCGGTGGTGATTGGCATCGCTTTCGTCACCCTGCTGGGCTGGGGCTGGCTCGGCGCGGGCGACGGCCATTGGGAAACCGCCATTTTGAACGCCGTCGCTGTGCTGGTGATTGCCTGCCCGTGCGCGCTCGGGCTGGCCACGCCGACCGCCATCATGGCGGGCACGGGGGTGGCGGCGCGACACGGCATTCTCATTAAAGACGCCGAGGCGCTGGAAATCGCGCACCAGGTCAAAGTGGTGGCTTTCGACAAAACTGGCACGCTGACCGAAGGCAAGCCCGAGCTGGTCGAATTGGCCACGCCGCCCAGCACCTCCCGCGACGCGGCGCTGGCCTGGAGCGCCGCAATTCAGTCCGGCAGCGAACACCCGCTGGCCAAGGCCGTCACCGCGCTGGCCGAGAAAGAAAAGCTCAGCGTCCCGACGGCCACGCAGGTGCGCGCCGTGGCCGGGCGCGGCATGGCGGCCGTGGTGGACGGGCGCGAATTGCGCCTCGGCAGCCCGCGCTTTATGCAGGAACTAAAAGTCGATGTCAGCGCCTTTGCCGAACGCGCCGCCGCGCTCGAAGCGCAGGGCCGCACCGTGTCCTGGCTGGCCGACGTGACGGACGCGCCGCAGTTGCTGGCGCTGCTGGCCTTTGGCGACACCGTCAAAACCAGTGCGGCGCAAGCGGTGGCCAGCCTGCACGCACTGGGCATCCAGACCGCGCTGATCACCGGCGACAACCAGGGCAGCGCCGACGCGGTGGCCAAACAGCTAGGCATAGACATCGTCCACGCCCAGGTTCTGCCTGAAGACAAGGCCAGCATCGTCGGCCAGCTCAAGGCCGGGATTGAAGGGATTGACGGCAACAACGCCCGCGTGGCGATGGTCGGCGACGGCATCAACGACGCGCCCGCGCTGGCCGCCGCCGATGTCGGCATTGCGATGTCCACCGGCACCGACGTGGCGATGCAGGCGGCAGGCATCACGTTGATGCGCGGCGACCCGGCACTGGTGGCCGACGCCATTGACATCTCGCGCCGCACCTACGCCAAGATCCGGCAAAACTTATTTTGGGCATTTTTCTACAACGTGGTCGGCATTCCGCTGGCCGCGTTCGGGCTGCTCAGTCCGGTGATTGCCGGGGCGGCGATGGCGTTTAGCAGCGTCAGCGTGGTCAGCAACGCGCTGCTGCTGCGACGCTGGAAAGGCGGCTCGAAATGAGCGCCGCGCCTGCGGCCAGTTCTGGCCCGTTCAACATCGGCCAGGCCGCTGCCCAGTCCGGCGTGTCGGCAAAAATGATTCGCCACTACGAAACGCTGGGCCTGCTGCCCGCCGTGCCGCGCACCGATGCGGGCTACCGGCAATACGGCCAGGCGCAGATTCACACGCTGCGCTTTATCCGCCGCGCCCGGCTGCTGGGGTTCAGCATGGTTGAAATTGCCGAGCTGCTCAAACTGTGGCAAAACCAGAGCCGCGCCAGCGCCGATGTCAAACGCATCGCGCTGGCCCATGTCGCCGACCTGGAGCGGCGCATCGCCGAAATGCAGGCCATGCGCCAGACGCTGCAGGAACTGGCCAGTTGCTGCCAGGGCAACCAGCGGCCCGACTGCCCGATTTTGAGCGGGCTGGCGGATTAATGCGCTGAAAATACCCCCTCCACAGCGCACAGCGGCAAACAGAACAGACAAGAGGGCACCCGATGCTTGAGCAACTGCAGGTGAAGAAATTCACCGTTTTTCATGACGAGCAATTTCATTTTTCCAAGGGACTCAACGTCATCGTCGGCGAAAACAGCGCCGGTAAATCGCACCTGCTCAAACTCGCCTATGCGCTGATCGCCACCAGCGCGCAGGCGGGCAAAAAGCTCAACGGCACGGAGCCGACCAAAACCTATCTGCAAAAAGCCTATGGCGACAAGCTGACCGGCGTTTTTCGCCCCGAGTCCCTGGGCCGTCTGGCCAGCCGCAAGCAAGGGCGCGAACGCTGCGAAGTGGCGCTGGTTTTTGACGATGCCAGCCTCAATACCCACATCAGTTTTGCCACCAACTCAAAAACCGACGTGCAGGTCGATCAGCCGCCCGCCCGCTGGGAGGCGCAAAGCCCGCTCTACCTGCCCACCCGCGAACTGCTGACCATTTACCCCGGCTTTGTCTCGGTCTATGAAAACCACTACCTGGAGTTTGAAGAGACATGGCGCGACACCTGCATCCATCTGGGCGCCTTGACGCTCAAGGGCAAGCGCGCCGACGCCACGGCCACGCTGCTCGAACCGCTGGAAACGGCTTTGGGCGGCAAGGTGGTGCTGGACAACAACGGGCGTTTTTACCTGAACATTCCCGGCAGCGGCAACATGGAAATGCCGCTCGTGGCCGAGGGCTACCGCAAGCTGGCGATGCTGGCGCGGCTGATTTCCAACGGCATCATTCAGGCCCAGGGCTATCTGTTCTGGGACGAGCCCGAGGCCAACCTGAACCCGCGCCTGATCCGGCTGGCGGCGCAGGTGATTCATGCGCTGTGCCTGCGCGGGGTGCAGGTTTTTATCGCCACGCACAGTTTCTTTTTGCTCAAGGAACTCGATTTGCTGTCGCGCCAGCAAGCGATTGCCCAGCGCTTCATTGGCCTGAACCGTCAGCCCGGCGATTTGAGCGTGAGCAGCCAGCAGGTCGATAGTCTGGCGAGTTTGAGCCATCTTGTCGCGCTCGACGAGGAACTCGCGCAATACGACCGGGAGCTTTCGGCTGGAAACCCCGGAGCCAGCGCATGACCCGACTGACCGAGGGCACGCTGGAATGCGAATTTGACGAAGGCTGCGAGGCCATCAAGTTCGATGCGACTGATTGGCACCGGCAGCAATTTGGCCACTGCAAAGCGATGGATATTCTGGCCACCAGCCAAGGGCGGCATTGGTGGATAGAGATCAAGGATTGCCAAGGCGATGAGCTGGCAAGCTTGCCGCGTCTGTCGCCTGCAGAACCGGAAGAAGTGGCCACCACGCGCCGCTGGCTCAAGGAAAAAGGGTTTGAACGCATCGTGTACGCAGAGCGGCGCAAGCCCTTCGTCATCGACGAAGTGATTGAAAAAATGCGCGACACGCTGGTCGCGCTGAATTTTGCACAGCGTGCGCAAGACCGCGCTTTGGAGCCTCACGCCTGGTGCGGCAGCGCCCAGCCCTTGACGGTGGTGCTTTTGCTGACTTGGGACGCCCCGGATTTCAGGCGCCTGGCCGGGCGGCTGCAGCAAAAGCTGACGAGCGCCCTGCTGCCTTACGGCCTGAGCGGCTTTGTCGTGAGCGAACATCAGCTGCGGGATATCGGCGTGCCCTGCAGCACATCGAGAATCCCAGCTTAAGCGCCGCCGCTTTTGCAGATCAGAGGCATGGCGAAATTCGAGCCTTTGATCACGGCTACGTTGTCGGTTTTATCAATGCCGACGATGAAAGTTGCCGGATTCGGTGACGTGCCGCTCCACTTCAGCTTATTGGCCGAAATGATGACGTGAGCGCCGGATTTCAGCACTTTTCCTTTGCCACTCCAGCAGCCCGAATAAGCACAGATGGTCATCGAACCGAGATCGCTAACCGTGACATCTATCGGGGTAAATGCCTCCGCTGCTTCACATACTGTCTGGCTGCAGGAGACCTCCATGTCCTGATTCCAGCAATGCCACTCTGCGCACAAGGCCAGCGCAGGCGTCAGAAGAAAAACAGCGCATAGTTTTGAAAGTTTCATGATGGCTCCTGAAAAAGCGGCCACGCCACGCACCCGCTGGCCAAATCATTATCCGATTTGAAAACGGTCAATGCCATAGCTCTTTTCGACTAGCATGGCAACCGTGCCGTCGCCCATCGGTAAGGTCTGGCCCGCCGTGATTTGTTTTGCGGCCCAGAACTTTTCAGCCTCGGCCTGCATGGCGGCCACTTCGTCGCCTCGCCCTTCGTCTTGCAGGCGTTGCGACTCGTTGTAGAGGTGGCGCGCCAGACCGTCGGCGCGGAACAAAGCCGCTTCCCACGCCTCGGGCGCGCCCTCGACCAGCGCCCAGCCGCAATCATCCCAGTCGCCCTCGGGCAGAGTCGCCCAGACCAGCTTGCGCAGCAGCTCGCCGTCTTGGGCGTGCTCATAGACAAAAAAATCGACGGAGGTGTCGCCATAGACAAAAAACACCTCGCCCAGCGCCGCCGATTTGGCCTGCGTGAGGGAGGTTTCGCCGAGCAGCACGTCTTCATCGGGCAGCTCGTCATCGGGCCGGTAGGCGCACAGCAGCCACGGCGAATCGGGCAAGGGCTGAACGCTGGCGCCGAACACAGCCCGGGCTTGTTCAACAGCGGCGGCGCGGACGAAATAGGCTGAGTAGGATTTCATGGGCATGGCTCCTGGGGGTTTGCGGGATTTTTGCATGCCTGGCGGGTGCGGGTTGTCAAAGATGGCGGTTTGAATTTGTTTGTCATTTGTACTAACATTCAAGCTTATTCCCCGTTTTGAAGGCCGCCCATGACACCGACACTTGCCCCGCCCGCCCGCGCCTCGCGCTCTGCCCGTCTGGGCTTGCGCGCCACACCGCAGCAGGAAGCCATCCTGCGCCGCGCCGCCGACGCCGCGCACAAGTCGCTGACCGACTTCATTCTGGACAGCGCCTGCCATGCCGCCGAGCAGACTTTGCTCGATCAGCGGCTGTTCATGGTGACCGGCAGCCAGTACGGCGCGCTGATGGACGCGCTGGACGCGCCGCCCAAGGACAACCCCGGCCTGCGCGACTTGTTTGCGCGCAAAGCGCCGTGGGATGCGGCGTGACGCTGGGCGCGCCCGAACCGTTGCAGGCGCGGCATCGGCTGGACACGTTTGACTGTGGCAAACCCGCGCTCAACGACTGGCTGATTCGCCACGCCCGGCAGGCGCAGTCCAGCGGGTCGGCCAAAACCTTTGTGGCCGCTGAGGGCGAGCGGGTGGCGGGATTTTTCAGCCTGACCGTCGGCCAGGTGGACACGCTGGAGGCGCCGGAGCGCATCCGCAAAGGCATGGGTCAATACCCGCTGCCGGTGGTGATTTTGGCGCGGCTGGGCGTGGCTGTGCAGGATCAGGGGCGCGGCATTGGCATCGGGCTGCTGAAAGATGCCATCCGGCGGGCGCTGATGATTTCAGACCAGGCCGGGATTCGCGCCCTGCTGACGCACCCGATGGATGAAGAGGCGGCGCGGTTTTATCGGCGGTTTGGTTTTGAGGCGTCGCCGCTGCGGGAGGATCAGTTGCTGCTGCTGTTGAAGGATGCGCGGCGGGTGATGGCGGGGTGATTGCCTTGCCGCGCCCTGGTGGCATTGCAAAGGCAGCTCAATTTCAATCGAACCACCACATTCTTGACGATTAAGTTTGATCTGGCGGTTTGAGTCCAAGAACCGGATCAGGTGAAGGTACATATCCAATTTTTTGGATAGCGATTTGTTCAAGGAGTGCTTTTTGCAGTTCCTGGCCAATGGAAAGAATTTTTCCATTCACCTCAACAACTGGCTGATCCGATAAGAGAGTATTTAGGTTATCAGTGATGATGGCCGCGCCCTTTGCAATTTTCTCTTGAATTTCAGTTACATCACATCCACTTTCCTTGAGTCGGTTGGAAAAATCAAGCATTTCATTCAATGACTCTAGTTTTTTAGGAATTGCTGCAATTTTCCCTTCTTTTGTGTAATTACGATGGAAAAAATGAATACCTCCTTCAATCAAAGAAATCATTAGGCCGACTGCTCTTGTATCTCCAAACAACTTTGTCCAAAGGCTTCCCGATTCAATTTTCCCTATACGAAGTGGATGCGATGGAACGGAAACTCCAAGCAAATAGCAAATTTCAAGATATAAAGCATTCAGGGCTGCTAATTTTTCGGAAAATGCTTGAATATCTGTGACGTTAGTGAGTACAAGCGAAAATTCAGCCTCATTCTCTCTACGACTCAAAATATACGAGGAGTTTGCCAGTATGTACTCCAGAAATCCCTGAAAACTTGAAAAAGCCTGAGTTAATCGTCGCGCTATAAATAACAAAGGAAGAGCATTCTTACCCGTTTGGTGTACGACATAGGCGTTGTAAGCTTCAGCGAATTCATCAAGAATTCCTAAAAATTCAACAACATATTTAGTCTCATCTAGTCCATCTTTCAGCGCCTTCGAGAGACGCCCTTCAAGGACTTCTACTTCACGAAAAAGCTTTCTGGCACTTAGGGTCTTAGTAATGGTTGGCAATGAGGCGAGCTTGGCATGCACAGAATGTGCATTTCCACTAATGTCTTGAGTACTACCTTCTGTCATTCCATTTAAATGAGTGTCAATGTGCTGGTGCATTACTTCGAGGGCTGCAAGCATTTCTACCAGTGGGGATGCGGCATTCAATGCCTGTAATGCATCCTCTATTCGTCTTGTAAGTGTTGGTTGAATCATTGATGAGAAGAATAAAATTACTAAAATGGCCAAGCATAGCGACCAAAACAGACAGGCGGGATGCTACAAAAAAACAAAAAATTAATTTTTAAAGGTAATCTCAGTTTACCAAAACATTTAAAAATTTAAAGGCTACTGATAAAAAATTCCTTCATCCACCCTAGCCCCGCCGAAGTTCCCTCAGCCACCGCCCCGCGCACCGGCCGATACTCACACCCCACCCAGCCGTCATACCCCAGCTCATCCAGCAGCGCCAATAAATAGCGGTAATCAATCTCCCCAAAATCCGGTTCATTCCGCCCCGGCACGCCCGCGATTTGAATATGCCCAATCCGCCCCGTCGGCACGTAGCGGCGCAGCTTGGTTGCCAAATCGCCTTCCATGATCTGGCAGTGGTACAAATCCATTTGCACTTTTAAATTCGCCGCGCCGACTTCATCCAATATCGCGTGCGCCTGATCCTGCCGGTTTAAAAAATAGCCGGGAATATCGCGGGTGTTAATCGGCTCGATCAGCGCGTCCACGCCAGCGGCGGCGGCCTGCGCTGCCGCGTGGCGCAGGTTATTCACATAAGCGGCGTGCGCGGCTTCGTGCGTCACGCCCGCCATGACGTGAATGCGCGGGCAGTTCAGTTGCTGCGCGTAGTCCAGCGCCAGCGCCAGGCCGGTATTGAATTCCGCCTCGCGGCCCAGCAGGCAGGCCGTTCCCCAGCAGGTTTTTGACGCCCAGGCCGCTTCGATGCTGGCCGCGTCCGTGCCGCCGGGCGGGGTGTTGAGCAGCACCAGTTGCAGGCCGCTGGCGTTTAACAGCGTTTTCAGCTCGGCGGCGGGCAGCGCGTAGGGCGAGAGCAGCTCGACGGCCTTGAAGCCGTCGCGGGCGGCGGCGGCAAAGCGCTCGGCAAAAGGCAGCTCGGTGTAGAGCCAGTTCAGGTTGGCGGCAAATTGGGGCATGGCGTTGCTCAGGGCGTGGGGGTGGGAGTCGGAATCGGTTTGGGCTGGTTGGCCGGGTCGTCGGCGCCGGGGGCGGTTTTGCATTCCCAGAAAATCCGGGCTTGGCAATGGCGGCAAATCTCAGGGTCTAGCTTGCTGAAAATGGTGGCAATGGCGCTGAACTTGTCGGCAAACTGGTGCTCAGGCCCGAGCAGGCTGGTAAAGCCGGTCTTGCGCCACATCTGGATGACTTCCGGGCGCGGCCGGTGAAAGTACAGGTTGCCGCCCATCGCGCGGCGCGCCGCCAGCTCGGTGGCCCAGAGTTCGGCGCCCGCCAGGTCGATGAAGTTCATGCTTTTGGCCATCACCAGCAGGTGTTTTTGCGGATTCGGCTGGTGGCGCAGCGCGTACAGGATGTCGGCGACATGCTGGGTCGCGCCAAAATAAACTTCGCCCTCCATGCGCAGCAGTTTCAGTTGCGGGCATTCGGGCAGCGGCGGGTGGCGCTCGTCGGGGGCGGCGTCGGGCACGTCTGCTGGCGGGCTGTCAATCACGACAAACTGCCGCTCCAGCCCCCGGCTGTCAAAGCCCATCGTGCGCATCGCGGGCCGCGAGGTGCGGTACAAAAACACGGTCAGCGACAGCAGCACGCCGAGCAAAATCGCCATTTCCATGCGGATGGTGACGGTGGCCAGCAGCGTCGCCAGCGCCACCGCAAAATCGCTGCGGCTCAGACTGAAAAGCTGGCGCCAGCGCGCCAGATCAACCAGCCCCAGCGCCACCAGCACCAGCAAGCCCGCCAGCGCGGCCATCGGAATCTGCGCCAGCACCGGCGCGCTGACAGCCACCAGCCCCAGCAGCAGCAGCGCCGAAAACACCGACGACAGCGGCGTTTTTGCCCCGGCTTCGAGATTCGGCATCGAGCGGTTCAGCGAGCCGCAGGAGACGTAACTGGAAAAGAATCCGCCGACGATGTTCGACAAGCCTTGCCCCCGGAACTCGCGGTTCACGTCGATGCGCTGGCCCGAGCGCAGCGCCACCGCCTTGGCTATCGACACCGCCTGGCCGAGCGCGACGATGGTCAGCGCAAACGCCAGCCCGACCAGTTCCGACGCCTGCGCCCAGCCGATGCGCGGCAGCTCAAAGCGCGGCCACGGCGTGGCCATCAGGCCGACGGTGCGCAGCGACGAGGACGGCGTGGCGCTGGCGGCGCTGAATTGGCTCCAGCCCCAGGCCAGCGCGGTGGCGACGGCCAGCCCGATCAGCATGGAAGGCCAGTTGCGGCGCCAGCGGCGCAGCCCCAGCGCCACGGCCAGCGTGACGCCAGCGACCACGATGGCGACCGGGTTGGCGTAGGCCAGCTGACTGAGCACATGGGCGATGACGGCGCCCGCGCCATGCTCGGGCGCCGCCGCCAGTCCGAGCAAATCGGGCAGCGCATGCACAGCAATCAACAGCGCCGCGCCGGAGGTAAAGCCAAACAGCACAGCGGGCGAAATGAAATTGGCCAGCATGCCCAGCCGCAGCGCACCAATCAGCCATTGCAATACGCCCACCATCACGGTGACGGCCAGCGCCAGCTGAATATAGGCCGGGCTGAACGCCATCGACAGCGGCGCGAGCATGGCAAACAGCGCCAGCGAATTGGCATTCGTCGGCCCGGACATCACATGCCAGCTCGAACCAAACAGCGCCGCGACGATGCAGGGAATGATGGCGGTGTACAGCCCGTATTCGGGCGGCAACCCGGCCAGCGTGGCAAAGGCAATACCCTGCGGCAAGACCAGCACGGCGCCGAGCAGACCGGCCAGCGCGTCAGCGCGCAGCGTGGCGGGCGAGACCAAGCGCACCCAGTCGCCAAACAGGCGCTCGGCCAGGCGGCCCGGCAGGCTTGCAAATGACACGGCGACCGGAGCGTCTGAAGATTTCATGGTGCGCTAATTGTGGCCTGCACACCTGAAGCGCTCAGAGGCCGGAATGCCTATTTCTTCATCAAGCGCGCTGCAGCTTGAACACGGCCCGGCTGGCGCGGGCGTTGGGCCAGAAGCGGATTTCCTCGCCGTCCTGCAGGCCGAACGAATCGAGCACCTGCAACTGGTTTTGCCGCGCCAGCGCCTCAAAGTCGCGCAGCGTGCCAACGCGGATATTGGGCGTGTCGTACCACTGGTAAGGCAGCACCTTGGTCACCGGCATGCGCCCGCGAAGCACGGCCAGGCGGTTCGGCCAGTGGGCAAAGTTGGGAAACGCGACGATGCCGGTGCGCCCGACGCGGGCAGTTTCGCGCAGCATCACTTCGGCGTTGCGCAGGTGTTGCAAGGTGTCGATCTGCAGCACCACGTCGAAGGAGGCGTCGCCAAACAGCGCCAGCCCGGCTTCCAGATCAAACTGAATCACGTTGACGCCACGCGCCATGCAGGCCTGCACGTTGGCGTCGTCGATTTCAACGCCGTAGCCGGAGCAGCCGCGCTCGCGGATCAAATAGTCCAGCAGCGCGCCGGTGCCGCAGCCCAGATCAAGCACGCGGGCGCCGTGCGGCACCAGCCGGGCAATCGACAGCAAATCCGCCGACGGCGGCGCATTGCGCTGGCTTGTTCCACTCATACCGTCACCTTGCTTTCAAAATAGGAACGCACCACGCCCATGTAACGCGGGTCGTCGAGCAAAAAGGCATCGTGGCCGTGCGGCGCGTCGATTTCGGCGTAGCTCACGTCGCGCTGGTTGGCCAGCAGCGCCTTGACGATTTCGCGGCTGCGCGCCGGGGAAAAGCGCCAGTCGGTGGTAAAGCTGACCAGCAGGAATTTGGCGCTGGCTTTTGCCAGAGCGCGGCTCAGGTCGCCACCGAATTCGCTGGCCGGGTCAAAGTAGTCCAGCGCCCGCGTGATGAGTAAATAGGTGTTGGCGTCGAAGTATTCGGCGAACTTGTCGCCCTGGTAGCGCAGGTAGCTTTCGATCTCAAACTCGACTTCCTGGGTGGAGTATTTGTACGGCGCTGCGCCGTCGGCGCTGGCGTCGGCGCTGCGGCGCAGCTGGCGGCCGAACTTTTCGTTCATCACGTCGTCGCTCAAATAGGTGATGTGGCCGATCATGCGGGCGATGCGCAGGCCGCGCTTGGGCAGCACGCCGTAGCGGTAAAAATGTACGCCGTGAAAATCCGGGTCGGTGACGATGGCGCGGCGCGCCACTTCGTTGAAAGCGATATTTTCAGCCGTCAGGTTCGGCGCGCTGGCGATGACCAGGGCGTGGCGCACGCGCTCGGGGTATTGCAGCGTCCAGCTCAGGGTCTGCATGCCGCCCAGACTGCCACCCATCACGGCGGCCAGCGTCTGGATGCCCAGCGCGTCGAGCAGCCTGGCCTGCGCATTCACCCAATCCTGCACCGTGACGACCGGGAAATCGGCGCCGTACACTGCGCCCGTGTCCGGGTTGGTCTGCATCGGCCCGGTCGAGCCGAAGCACGAGCCCAGGTTGTTCACACCGATGACAAAGAAGCGGTCGGTGTCCAGCGGTTTGCCGGGGCCGATCATGTTGTCCCACCAGCCTTCGGAGCGGGGCTTGACTTGGCCGCTGTCGTCCAGATAGACGCCCGCCACATGGTGCGAGGCGTTGAGCGCGTGGCAGATCAGCACCGCATTGGATTTGGCCGCGTTGAGCTGGCCGTAGGTTTCGTAACTCAGGTCGTAGGCGCGAATCGACGCGCCGCTGCGCAGCGCCAGCGGCTCGGCAAAATGCATGGACTGGGGCGTGGCAACAAGAACGGAAGCAGAAGGCACGGTAAAAAGCCCCTCAACAGGAAAACCCGCGCTCAAACCGGCAAGACTGGCGCGGAAAAAACAAAACCCGGCGTCGCCAAAGGCGAGACCGGGTTGAAGGGCGCTTCGTCTTTAGCGGTACTTTTAAAGCGCCCGCAAGCTGAGCAAATCGGCGCCGGGCAAGTATAGCAATCTACGCTTTTATCAGCAGCGCCAGCACGCCAAGCCCGGCAAAGATCAAGGCCGACACGACATGCACGACGCGCAGCGGCACCAGCCGCGTGACGCGCTCGCCGAGCCAGACCACGGGCGCGTTGGCCAGCATCATGCCCAGCGTCGTGCCCGCGACGACCCAGAAATAGGCCTGGTACTGCGCCACCAGCATCACGGTGGCAATTTGCGTCTTGTCGCCCATTTCGGCCAGAAAGAACGCCAGCACCGTCGTGCCAAACACGCCAAAGCGCGGCGCGCCCGAGGCTTCGTCGTCATCGAGCTTGTCGGGAATCAGCATCCACGCGGCCATCGCGATAAAGGAAACGCCCAGAATCCAGCGCAGCGCCTGCGGGCCGATCAGCGTGGTGAACCAGGCGCCCAGCGCACCGGCCAGCGCGTGGTTGGCAATCGTCGCGACAAAAATGCCGAGCACGATGGGCCAGGGTTTGCGAAAGCGCGCGGCGAGCACGAGGGCGAGAAGTTGCGTCTTGTCGCCCATTTCGGCGAGGGCGACGATGCCCGTGGAGACGAGGAAAGCTTCCATGCAATAAAACAGCTCCGGCCGGAATGAAAAACCCATGACTGCGCGGCATCCCCGGCCTGAAGCTTATTCAGTGTTGGAGGCTGCGCAGTCAAAGGTCTCGCCAGGTCTGGACTGTTTGCGCCATGTCGGCCCCGTTGCAGGGCCGGACAAGTCTGTTGACGCAAACCCCTTTCAGTCCCTCTTGCGAAGGAAGAAGGGCGGCTACTCCCCAATGACAGCGGGCATTGTAAACAATCCTCTGCAGACCAAGCGCCCCATCCTGCAGCAGGAACAAATCACTTGATCTGTTGAAAACCTTGTTTGGCGCATTTCTTGCTTTATTTTGGTGCGTTTTTAATTTTATTTACGAAAACGCACCAACACAACACATTTCATTCAAAAGAGAGAGTTATGGACGCACTAAAACAGGGCTCTGATGCCTTGTTCATTTTGTTGGGCGGCATTATGGTGCTCGCCATGCACGCCGGTTTTGCCTTTCTGGAGCTGGGCACGGTTCGCAAAAAGAACCAGGTCAACGCGCTGGTCAAAATTCTGGTCGATTTTTCGATCTCGACAGTGGTTTATTTTGTCGTCGGTTACGGCGTCGCTTACGGCACGCATTTCTTTGTCGGCGCCGAGCAGCTGGCGGCCAAAAACGGCTACGAGCTGGTCAAATTCTTCTTTCTGCTGACCTTTGCGGCGGCGATTCCGGCGATTATCTCGGGCGGCATTGCCGAGCGGGCGCGCTTTTACCCGCAACTAATCGCAACAGCCGTTATCGTTGGTTTCGTTTACCCGTTTTTTGAAGGCATTGTCTGGAATCAGCATTTTGGCGTTCAGGCCTGGCTCAAGGCGGTCACCGGCGCCGAGTTTCATGATTTCGCTGGCTCCATCGTGGTGCATGCAATGGGCGGCTGGCTGGCGCTGCCCGCCGTGCTGCTGCTGGGCGCACGCAGCAACCGCTACCGCAAGGACGGCGCGATGTCGGCGCATCCGCCATCAAACATTCCGTTTCTGGCGCTGGGCGCGTGGATTTTGATCGTCGGCTGGTTCGGCTTTAACGTGATGAGCGCGCAGACGCTGGACAAGCTCTCAGGCCTGGTCGCCGTGAACTCGCTGATGGCGATGGTCGGCGGCACGCTGGTGGCGCTGGTGCTGGGCAAGAACGACCCCGGTTTTGTGCATAACGGCCCGCTGGCCGGTCTGGTCGCCGTGTGCGCAGGCTCGGACGTGATGCACCCGCTGGGCGCGCTGGTGGTGGGCGGCGTGGCAGGCGCGGTGTTTGTCGTGATGTTCACCTGGACGCAGAACAAATGGAAGATTGACGATGTGCTCGGCGTGTGGCCGCTGCACGGGCTGTGCGGCACCTGGGGCGGCATCGCGGCGGGCATTTTCGGCAGCAAGGCGCTGGGCGGACTCGGCGGCGTGAGCCTGAGCGCGCAGCTAATCGGCAGCCTGATGGGCGTGAGCTGGGCGCTGGTCATGGGCTTTGCGGTGTACGGCACACTGAAGGCCACGCTGGGCCTGCGCCTGAGCCAGGAAGAAGAGTATGAAGGCGCAGATTTGTCGATTCACCGCATCGGCGCCACGCCCGACCGGGAAGTCAACTGGTGACAGGCTGGACGGCCTTTACGCCCCAGCGCAGTCTCCATTTGCATGGGTATAAAAAGCCCGAAACCCAAAAAAAGCTTGACTTGTTTTTTAAATAACTGGAGCATAATATGTGTGCGTGGATGAGAATATCCGCGCATGTTAGGTGATCGGTCAGTTTCGCGCGCTACAGCGGTACGTTGAACATTTGTTGTGCTTTCGGGACCCCATCGCTTTTATTTTTGTGTTTTAGAGGAGTCCCTTCATGGGCAACAAACTTTACGTCGGCAACCTGCCTTACTCGGTGCGTGACGAAGATCTGCAACAGTCTTTTGGCCAGTTCGGCGCTGTCACCAGCGCCAAGGTCATGATGGAACGCGACACCGGTCGCTCCAAGGGCTTTGGCTTTGTCGAAATGGCCAGCGATGCAGAAGCACAAGCTGCCATCAACGGCATGAACGGTCAGCCTCTGGGCGGCCGTAGCGTTGTGGTGAACGAAGCACGTCCGATGGAAGCACGTCCTCCACGTACCGGTGGCTTCGGCGGCGGTGGCGGCTACGGCGGTGGCGGCGATCGCTCCGGCGGTGGCGGCTACGGCGGCGGCGGTGATCGTTCCGGCGGTGGCGGCTATGGTGGCGGCGGTGGCCGTTCGTCCGGCGGCGGCAGCGACGGCGGTTTCCGCAGCCCGTACGGCGGCGGCGGTGCTGGCGGCGGCCGCTCCGGTGGCGGCGGCGGTGGACGCGGCGGCTACTAAGCCCTGCTTCAACCTTGCGGGTTCACTGCCCGCACCAACAGTCTCTTTAGTCCCTGATTGAAGAGCACTTAAAAAGGCTTCAAGACTTTGGTTTTGAAGCCTTTTTGCATTCTGATGCGCTCTTCACCCCCTCAATGCTCAGCGCGTTGAAGTCGCGGCCCGGCTGGCGGACTGGGGCATCAGCACGCCGCGCACGCGGCCGGTCAGCACCGCCACCTGATCCAGGTTGTTATAGGAAAAATTGTTGCCGGTGAACTGGTCTGCACCCCGAGTCAACACCACTGGCAGGTGCGACTGGAGCCGCTCTTCGTTCAGGAAAAGATGCAGGAATTCACCGCGAAATTCGAGCGACGGGTTTTCCCTGCCGCCCGGATTCAGGCTGGCCTGGCGCAGCACCTGCGCATGGCCGGTCAACTGAACTTCCGAGCCGTCGCCATTGGCGTAAGCCCGCGCCGCTTTTGCCGTCACCACCAGATTTTTGGGGTCAATGCTGCGCATCCGCACCTGATCGATTTCCAGAATGTCGGTATCCGGGAAATGCCGGGCCTGGCTGCCGTCAATTTGGCTTTTCAGCTTGCCGACTTCATCAAACGATTTCAGCGTGAAGTTTTTCATGAAGTAATCCACCTCGTGACGGACTTCTTCAGCCGCTGGCGGGGCGGCGGGGCCGGGCGTGTTGCGCACCAGCCAGTAAGTGCCCAGCGCCAGCGCCAGCATCAGCAGCAGCGGCATGTACATGGCCATGCGATCCCACAGGCGCAGCACAGCCAGCCACAGCGCCTTGCGCGGCGGCAGCGCCGTGCCACGGCTTTGCGCTGGCGCTGGCAGGCTGTGGCTCACGCGGTGTACCCGGCCAGCAAACCGGCATAGCGCCCGCTGGCAATCAGCAGCAGGTCGCACCATTCGCGGGCCGCGCCGTGGCCGCCCGGCGCCTGGGTGACGTAGGAGGCGCGCGCCCTGACTTCCGCGTGCGCGTTGGCGGGCGCGCAGCTCAGGCAGGCGCGGCGCATCATCGGCAGGTCTGGCCAGTCGTCGCCCATCGCGGCGGCGGCGCTCCAGTCCAGGCCCAGCGACTGCAAAATCTGCTCGGCGGCCGGGCGCTTGTCCTCGGTGCCGAACTGCGCGTGGACGATGCCCAGCGCCTGCAGCCGGGCGCGCAGCACGGCGCTGTCGCGGCCGGTGATGACGGCCGGGGTGATACCGGCTTGCTGCAGCAGCTTCAGGCCGTGGCCGTCCAGCGTGTTGAAGCGCTTGATGATTTCGCCCGCCGAGCGAAAGCCGCCCAGCGTCACGGCCCGCTCGTGGCCGTCGGGGTATTCGGAAAAATACAGGCCGCCGTCGGTCAGCACGCCATCGACATCAAAAAAAGCGATTTTGACGCCCTGGGCGCGCAGCAGCAGCTCGGGCGAAAAATTCAGTACCGGGCCGGTATCCGGCGTCAAGGTTGAAGTATTCATGTCAAATCACCTTTGCGCGCATCAAGTCGTTGGTGTTCAGCGCGCCGCACAGTCGGCCGTCGGCATTGACCACCAGCACACTGTTGATGCAGTGGCGCTCCATCAACGCGACCGCATCGACGGCCAGCGAGTCGGCCGGCACGGTTTGCGGGCGCGGGTGCATCACCTCGCCCGCGCTCAGGCTGCGCAGGTCCACGCCGCGCTCGATCAGGCGGCGCAGATCGCCGTCGGTGAAGATGCCCAGCACCCGCTGGCTGTCATCGACCACGGCGGAGGCGCCCAGACCCTTGCCGCTCATCTCGCGCATCAGTTCGGTGAACGAGGTGTTCGGTGGCACCTGCGGAACGGCCGCGCCGCTGCGCATCACGTCGCTGACATGCGTGAGCAGCTTGCGCCCCAGCGCACCGCCGGGATGCGAGCGGGCAAAGTCTTCCGCCTTGAAGCCGCGCGCATCGAGCAGGGCCACGGCCAGCGCATCGCCCAGCGCCAGCTGCACCGTGGTGCTGGCGGTGGGCGCCAGATTCAGCGGGCAGGCTTCCTTGAGAACGCTGCTGTCCAGCGTGACGGCTGCCTGCCGGGCCAGCGTCGATTGCAGGGCGCCGGTGATGGCGATCAGCGGCACGCCCAGGCGGCCCAGCACCGGCAAAATCACCACCACTTCCTCGCTCTCGCCGCTGTTGGAAATCGCCAGCACCACGTCAACCGGCTGGATCATGCCCAGATCGCCATGACTGGCTTCGGCCGGATGGACAAACAGCGCGGGCGTGCCGGTCGAGGCCAGCGTGGCGGCAATCTTGCGGCCGATGTGACCGCTTTTGCCCATGCCCATCACCACCACGCGGCCCCGGCAGGCGACCATCAGCCTGACGGCCTCAACAAACTCGTCACCGACCCGGCTGGCCAGCGCCAGCACGGCGGCGGCCTCGGTCTGAAAAGTCTCTCGGGCAATGCGCAGGGCTTGCCCGGCATTCAAATTCACAGCGTCAAATTTCATGGCTGCATTCTATCGAGGCGCTGGCGCAAAGCCATCCGCTACCATCACCCCCCATGAGTGCGCTTGAAATCACCTTGCTTTACCTGCTGGCCGGGGTGCTCGGCGTCGTCGTCTGCCGTTCGCTGAAACTGCCGCCGATGCTGGGCTACCTGGCCGTCGGCGTCGTGATCGGCCCGCACGCGCTGGCGCTGGCGCGCAACGCCGACGGCGTGACGCATCTGGGCGAGTTCGGCGTCGTCTTTTTGATGTTCGTCATCGGGCTGGAGTTCAACCTGCCCAAGCTGCGCACGATGCGCCGCCATGTGTTCGGCCTGGGCCTGCTGCAGGTGACGCTGACGATGGCGCTGATTACGCTGGGCTCGGTGGCGCTGGCGCGTCTGGCGCCCGGCTGGTGGACGATGGGCTGGCAGACCGCACTGGCGCTGTCCTGCGCGATTGCGATGAGCAGCACCGCCATCGTGGTCAAGCTGCTGGCCGAGCGGCTGGAGCTGGCCAGCGAGCACGGCAAGCGCGTGATGGGCGTGCTGCTGTTTCAGGATCTGGCCGTGGTGCCGCTGCTGGTGCTGATTCCGGCGCTCGGCTCCTCGCCGGACGAGCTGTTCGCGGCGCTGGGGCTGGCCGCGCTGAAGGCGGCCGCGCTGCTAGGCCTGCTGCTGACCGGCGGGCAGCGCGTGATGCGCTGGTGGCTGACGCTGGTGGCGCGGCACAAAAGCGAAGAGCTGTTCGTGCTGAACCTGCTGCTGGTCACGCTGGCGCTGGCCTGGCTGACCGAGCGGGCCGGGCTGAGTCTGGCGCTGGGCGCCTTCATCGCCGGGATGCTGATTTCCGAAACCCAATTCAAGCACCAGGTGGAAACCGACATCCGGCCGTTTCACGATGTGCTGCTGGGGCTGTTTTTTATCAGCGTCGGCATGATGCTGGACTGGCGCGAGGTGGTGGCGCACTGGGGGCTGGTGCTGGCGCTGCTGGCACTGCCGCTGTTTTTCAAGCTGGCGCTGGTCACGGCGCTGGCGCGCTGGCTCAGCGCCTCTGCCAGCGTGTCTTTGCGCACCGGGCTGCACCTGGCGCAGGCGGGCGAATTCGGCTTTGTGCTGCTGTCGCTGGCGCAGGGCAGCAAGCTGATTCCACCAGCGCTGATGAACCCGATTCTGGCCAGCATGGTGCTGTCGATGGTGGCCACGCCCTTCATCATCATGCACAGCAACCGCATCGTGATGAAACTCGTCTCCAGCGAATGGATGCTGCAATCGCTGCAGATGACCAGCATTGCCAGCAAGTCGATGAACGTGAACAAGCATGTGATCATCTGCGGCTACGGGCGCTGCGGCCAGAACCTGGGCCATGTACTCGAAAGCCAAAGCATTCCCTACATGGCGCTGGACTTAGACCCAGACCGGGTACGGCTGGCGGCGGCGGCGGGCAACTCGGTGGTGTTTGGCGATGCGGTGCGGCTGCAGTCGCTGGTCGCTGCCGGCCTGTCGCGCGCCAGCGCCGTGGTCGTCACCTACCTGGACACCGCCAGCGCGCTGAAAGTGCTGGCCAACATCCGCGCCCACGCGCCCACGATTCCGGTGATTGTGCGCACCGCCGACGACCGCGACCTGGAAAAGCTGCAGGCCGCCGGGGCCACCGAAGTCGTTCCCGAAGCCATCGAAGGCAGCCTGATGCTGGCCAGCCACGCGCTGGCGCTGGTCGGCGTACCGATGCGCCGGGTGATCCGGGTGGTGCAAGACCAGCGCGATGCACGCTATAACCTGCTGCGCGGCTATTTTCGCGGCGCCGATGACCACAGCGCCAGCGAGCTGGAGCAGGAGCGCCTGTCCAGCGTCACCTTGATGCCGGGCATCTGCGCGGTAGGCCAGCCGCTGGCCGCGCTGGCGCTGCACACAGTCGGCGTGCGCGTGGTCAGCCTGCGCCGCGCCAATGGCAAAACCCTCAAGAGCCTGAAAGATGCCAGTTTGCAGGATGGCGACACGCTGGTGCTGTCGGGCAAGCCCGAAGCCCTGGCCCTGGCGGAAGAGGCCTTGCTGCGCGCCTGACAGGCGGCGGGCACGCGGGCGGCGAGCGCAAATTTAGCCGCAGTGCTTACAAATCCCCATACTGCGTTTTGCTCAGGCTCGGGGGAAGAATTGAATCGACCATTTCAGTGTCCTGAAAGTCCTTGGGCTGGTTCGAGCGGCGTCGCGGCGGCAATTTTTCCTGCGGCATCGAATGGCCCTGGGCGGAAGCGGCCAGCAGCGCCTGCTGAAAGGCAATCACTTCATCGGCCGCGATGGTTTCATGCGGCGATTTGGGTTTACCCGGCTGGGCGGCCGAGACCGGCTGGGAGGCGGCGCGCCCGGCCAGCACCGGAGGCACAAATTTGGCGGCGGGCGCGACCTCTGTCATGCGCCAGTACACGGCAGACACAATGATCTGCGAGCGCTCCAGGGCGGCTTCCATGATGCTGGCCTCCATCTCGGCGAGCGGCGGCAGCGGCTCGCCTGTCACGACAACCAGAGTCATCATCACCATGAAATCATTGCCCTGCGGATCCTCTGAAAGCACCTTGAATTTATAGTTGGCGGCCAAAATTCCGGTGCGCGTCATCGCCTCGCGAATCGCCACAAACACCTGATCGCGGCGCACATGGCGTGCTTTTGAGTGCTCGCTGCGCTGATCAGAGTCAGGCTCCTGCTGCGATTTTCTCGGACTGGCGGCCGAACGGCTTTTTTCCTCTGGCGCCGAAGGGGTCTGTGAATGACGGGAAAACAGGTTGAAAATAGACATGTTCAGAGGGTTCTTTTGAAAAATATCCCCTTCAGCTAAGGAGGATAGGTCGTGACTGGAAATGGAGCTTGCCGTGGTCGCCGGACCAGCACGTTCAATTCAAGCACGAATGTATCCAATTGTTGGACAATTTTTCTTGAAAAAAATCATCAAACTGGCTTTTTCAGCTTTTTAGCAACCTCATCAGCGTCATTTCCTGCTGCCACCGCTTAGTGCGGCCGCCTTGAAAAGCAGTGCCGCTGGCTTATTTGCCGATGCAGAACCGGGAAAAAATCTCGCCCAGCAGGTCATCCGAGCTGAAGGCGCCGGTGATTTCGCTCAGGCTCAATTGCGCCTGGCGCAGGTCTTCGGCCAGCAAGTCCAGCGCCGGGCGGGTGGCGTTGAGCTGGGCATCGGCGGTTTCCAGTTGCTCTTGAACCCGGTGCAAGGCCCGCACATGGCGCTCGCGGGCCATGAACACACCTTCAGGCGCGGCCTGCCAGCCGACCACCTGCAGCAGTTTTTCGCGCAGACTTTGCAAACCGGCGCCAGTCTTGGCGGAGATCAGCACGCCGTTTTTCACTTGCGCCAGCACCCCGGCCGGGGCGCTGTCGGCCTTGTTCCAGACATCGATGACGGGGGTGTTTTTCGGCAGTTTTTCGGCCAGCGCGCGGGCCAGAGCGGCCTCATCGGCCAGATAACAAGAAGCCTCATCCGCAGAAGTTTCATTGGCCAGGCCAGCCGCCTCGCTCGCATTTTGCCGGGTCAGGTCGTGCAGAAACAGCACCGCGTCGGCGCTTTCGATTTCGCCCCAGGCGCGCTGCACGCCGATTTTTTCAACCTCGTCGAGCGCCTCGCGCAGCCCGGCCGTATCGACCACATGCAGCGGCACGCCCTCGATCTGGATCAGCTGCGAGACCTTGTCGCGCGTGGTGCCGGCAATCGGCGTGACGATGGCCAGCTCGGCGCCCGCCAGCGCGTTCAGCAGCGAGCTTTTGCCGACATTGGGCTGGCCGGCGATCACCACCTTGATGCCTTCGCGCAGGATCGCGCCCTGCGTGGCGCGCCGCATCACGGCTGCGAGCGTCGCCTGCAGGCGCAGCAATTGGCCGCGCGCGTCGGCCTGCTGCAAAAAGTCGATGTCTTCTTCCGGAAAATCCAGCGTGGCTTCGACGAGCATGCGCAGGTGGATCAGTTGCTCCAGCAGCTGGTTGACGGCCTGCGAAAACTCGCCCGACATCGAGCGTGCCGCCGAGCGCGCCGCCGTTTCGGTGCTGGCGTCGATCAGGTCGGCAATGCCTTCGGCCTGGGCCAGGTCGATTTTGTCGTTCAGAAAAGCGCGCTCGGTGAACTCGCCCGGCTGGGCCAGGCGCAGTCCCGGCAGCCAGGGCTGGCCGGTGGCCGGGTTCAGCGCCGCACCGGCCTCCAGGCAGCGCGCCAGCAGCAGTTGCAGCACGACCGGGCCGCCGTGCGCTTGCAGCTCCAGCACGTCTTCGCCGGTGTACGAATGCGGCGCAGGGAAATAAATCGCCAGTCCCTTGTCGATCACCTGCCCCTGCGCATCGCAAAAAGGCAAATAGCTGGCTTGGCGCGGTGTCAGCGCCCGGCCACAGAGGGCCGCAATGACCGGCGCCAGCTGCGCGCCAGACATCCGCACGATGCCGACCGCGCCGCGACCGGGCGCCGTGGCAATGGCGGTAATGGGATGATGATGACGAGCCAGCATGCGAGGGGCACCATGTTAAAGGGCCGCTGAGCGGCCCTTTTTTAGCTTATTTAAACTTCGGCAGGTTGAACTGCGGCGGCACGCCCATCCGGGTGTTGATCACCCACTGCTGGGTAATCGACAGGATGTTGTTGGTGATCCAGTACAGCACCAGACCGGCCGGGAAGGCAAAGAACATCACGCTGAAGATCAGCGGCATGAACCACATCATCTTGGCCTGCATCGGATCCGGCGGCGCGGGGTTCAGCGCCGTCTGCAGCAGCGTTGTCAGCGTCATGATGACCGGCAGGATGAACAGCGGATCCTTGGCCGACAAATCGTGAATCCACAAAATCCACGGCGCATTGCGCATTTCGACGCTGGACAGAAGCACCCAGTACAGCGCAATAAACACCGGAATCTGGATCATGATCGGGAAGCAGCCGCCCACCGGGTTGACCTTTTCCTCACGGTAGAGCTTCATCATCGCCTGCTGCATTTCCTGCGGCTTGTCTTTGAGACGCTCGCGCATTTCCATGATTTTCGGATTCACGGCCTTCATTTTGGCCATGCTGGCGTAAGCCTTGGCGTTGAGCCAGTAAAAAGTGATTTTCAGCAGCAGCACCAGCGCCATGATGGACCAGCCCCAGTTCTGAATAAAGCTGTGCAGCTTGTCGAGCAGCCAGTACAGCGGCTTGGCCAGAATCGTCAGCCAGCCATAGTCCTTGACCAGCTCCAGGCCGGGCGCCAGCGCTTCGAGGACTTTTTCTTCCTGCGGGCCGACGAAGAATTTTGCGTCGATGGTCTTGCTCGCACCGGGCGCGATGGCCTCCAGCGACGTGATCATGCCGACGGAATACAGGTTGTTGTCCACCTTGCGCAGGAACAGGTCGCGTTTCATGCCATCGGGCAAGATCCAGGCGGAGGCAAAGTAATGCTGCACCATCGCCACGTAACCGTTGCTGGCCTGCTTTTCCACATCGACCTTGTTGTTTTCGATGTCCTTGAATTCAACCTTCTGGTATTTTTTGGCTTCGGTGTAGATCGCCGGGCCGGTGAAGGTCGAGTAAAACGAGGACTCGCCGGGCGGCTTGTTGCCGTCGCGCACCAGCTGCAGGTAGAGCTGCGGCGCGACGGGCGCGCTGCCGGTGTTGATCACCTCGTGGCGCACGGCCACGTCGTAAGCGCCGCGCTTGACGGTGTAGGTTTTGACCAGCTTGACGCCGCCAACATCGGCCGACTCGAATTTGACCTGCAGCTCGTTTTGCCCGTCCTTCAGACTGCGTTCGCCGGGAACCAGCTTCATCAGCGTTTTGTGGGTCGGCAACGCGGTGCCGGTGCCGCCAGCGATCAAGCCGGTCTGGGCCACATAAACGCGGTTCACGCTCTCGTCGAGCAGCACAAAATCCTGCGCCTTGTCGGCCTGATCCTTGTACTTTTTGAATCCGGTCTGAACCAGCGTTCCGCCTTCGCTGTCAAAGGTCAGCGACAGCACGTCGCTGTTGACCACCACACGCTCTTTGGCCGCCGAGGAGGCCGCCGATGGCGTGCCTGTCGGCACGGCCGCCGGTGAACCCGGCGCGGCGCCGAGGACTGGCGAAGGCACGGCGCCAGACGCGCTGGAGGCGGGCGCGCTCACGGCAGCTGGCGTGCTGGCAGGGAAAAAGGTGGCTTTCTTGCCGTTAAAAACCTGCCACTGGTCCCACAACAAGATCATGGAAAAGCCAAAAATCACCCACAAGATGGTGCGGCGGATGTCGTTCATGACGGCGTCTTTTTAGAAGGAGGGGAAACCGCTGGCGTGAGCAGGCGGCTGAAAAAAGAGGCTGACTGGCAGGGCGGCACCGGATCGTGACCGCCTTCGCACCAAGGCTGGCAGCGCCCCAGGCGGCGCAGCGTGAGATAGCTTCCGATGGCAGCGCCGTGCTGCTGCAAGGCCTGCAGCGAATAAGCCGAGCATGTCGGCTCAAACCGGCAAGACGAACCCAGCCACGGGCTAAGCAGCAGGCGATAGCCCTTGACCAGCGCCATCAGCAGGTGTTGCGGCAGATGCACCAAGACGGAAAAAAGGGGTTTCATGGGGCTTTTGCACCGGCGCGCATCAAGGCCTGGACTTCGGCGCGCACGGCCTGGCGGAGCGGCTCGGAGACGGCGCTGACAAACTCGGTGCGGGGAAAAGCCCGGCGCAGGCGAACGACAAAAGCGGCCTGCGGGTACTGATCGGCAAAATCAGCGCTCACGGCGTAAATCTGTCGCTTGATGGCGTTGCGGGTCACCGCCCTTTTGGCCCAGCGTTTAGGCACCATGGCGCCTATCCACATCGCTTGCACGCCGAACAGCGCGGGCGCTTTTGCAGAAGCTTCAGGCGGCACGGTGGCGGGCCTGGCCTCCAGCGCATTGCGGTGCAATGCGAAATGCGTGGTTTTGGCAACCATAGACCCCGCCAGCGCAGCCTGAAACTGGGGCCGGGTTTTAAGCCGTTGCACTGGCGCCAAGCATTCGCTCAAGAGCAGTCCACAAGCCAATCGTTGCCGAAAACCAGCTTAGACAGCCAGACGCTTGCGGCCTTTGGCGCGGCGTGCAGCGATGACGGCGCGGCCACCGCGCGTTTTCATGCGGGTCAGAAAACCGTGGGTGCGTGCGCGCTTGACTTTGGAAGGTTGGTAGGTGCGTTTCATGGTAAATCCTGCTGGCCCTCTCGGGCGTGTTACGGGCCGCTCAGCGGCAAAGCTGCACGGAGGCGATTCGAATGATTCTGGGGAAGCTGTTCAACACAGCCGTTCTGGCAAGTCTCGGGAACTTGGCCAACACCTGCAGCGGCCTGAGAAAAATTCAAGGCCACCCGCAGGCAGCAGCAAGCCGCTACGAATCGAGAAAACCCGTGATTATCACAGATTTCTCCATCCTGGCAACCCGTTGAGCCATCAAAAACCAATTCAGCGCCAGACGGCGGCACGGCATGGGCCGAACAAACGGGCCAGCCGGTCACCAAAAAAAAGCGCGGCGGGCAGGCTTTGATGGGTCAGGTCGAGCGCCGACCCTCGGCAGCGCAGGCCGAAGAAATCAGTCCGCTGAAAAACAAATCGGCTGCAACGCCAAATCTTGCTGCAAGTCAGTCAAAATTGAGCTAACCTGCGCAGCCTTTCCCCGAAATTTCAGCGATTTTTTGTCAGCTCTCTTATCTTCTTAATTCTTTAATATAAAGATAGTAGTAGTAGTAGAGGGGAGGTATTTTCTGTGGATAACTACCTTTTTTCTTTTAGAATCAATGACTTGACCGGTGCATAACCCTGTGTAAAAGCGGTGGAAAATCGGTGGATGAAATATGAACAACTTGCCTTTGCTCCGCAAATCTGTGGATAACTCAAAAGTTATCCCGGAGTTATCCACAGGTTTATCCACAGGCTTTTGAGGCGGTTTCAGCCCAGCGGAAAACTCTTTTTTGAGAGCCTCTTTTGAGCCTGAATGTGGGTGTTTTCACCGCCAATTTGGTCTTTTTTGGGTGCTTTTGGCGGCCCTGCAGCCGCGTCAAAACGCCTTTTTCGACGCCAGAAAGCCAGCCTGGGAAGGCCTTCGGCTTGTGGATAACTCGGCGCCCCGACTACAATTGCGGGTGCCTAAAATTAACAATCTCCACAAGCGACCCGGTGTCGCTTTGCCCCAGCATCGCGCTCCAAAACGGTCATGAGCAAGGCTTCCGTGCGTACCGTGAGTCCCGGTTTGTGGCAAATTTGCGTTGAATTTCTGGCCCAGGAGCTGCCCGAGCAGCAGTTCAACACCTGGATTCGCCCGCTGGTGGTCAACATCGCGCCAGACCTGTCCAAGGCGACGGTGCAGGTCGGAAACCGCTTCAAACTCGACTGGGTCAGGGCCCAGTACGCGACCCGCATCACCGCCCTGCTGGAAAAAGTCGCTGGCCAGCGAGTGCCCATCGAGCTGATCCTGGCCCCGCGCGAGGCGCCGGTCAAGGCCGAGGCGCAGGTCAGAAAGTTTGAACCGGTCGGCGCGGCCGAGCCCGCCCCCGTCAGCGCGCCCGAGGAAAAGCCCAAAACCGTCTTCAAGAGCCGACTCAACTCGGCGCTGACCTTTGACACGCTGATTGAGGGCACAGCCAACCGCATGGGGCGCGCCGCCGCGCTGCATGTGGCCAACAGCCTGGGCCAGCTGTACAACCCTTTGTTCATTTACGGCGGCGTCGGTCTGGGCAAAACCCACCTGATGCACGCCATCGGCAACAAGCTGCTCGCCGACAACCCGGCCGCCAAGGTGCTGTACATCCACGCCGAGCAGTTTGTCTCGGACGTTGTCAAGGCTTACCAGCGCAAGACTTTCGAGGACTTCAAGGCGCGCTACCACGCGCTCGATCTGCTGCTGATCGACGATGTGCAGTTTCTGGCGAACAAAGACCGCACCCAGGAAGAGTTTTTCAACGCCTTTGAAGCGCTGCTGGCGAAAAAATCGCACATCGTGATGACCAGCGACACCTATCCGAAGGGCCTGAGCGACATCCACGAGCGCCTGGTGTCACGCTTTGACTCCGGCCTGACGGTGGCGATTGAGCCGCCGGAGCTGGAAATGCGCGTCGCCATCCTGATCCGCAAGGCCGATGCCGAGGGCGCGATCCTGCCCGAAGATGTGGCGTTTTTTGTCGCCAAGAATGTGCGTTCCAACGTGCGCGAGCTCGAAGGCGCACTGCGCAAAATGCTCGCCTACTCGCGCTTCAATCACAAGGATTTGTCGATCCAGCTGGCGCGCGACTCGCTGCGCGATCTGCTGTCGATCCAGAACCGGCAGATCTCGGTGGAAAACATCCAGAAAACTGTAGCGGATTTTTACAAAATAAAAATCGCCGACATGCACTCGAAAAAGCGCCCGGCCAACATCGTGCGGCCGCGCCAGATTGCGATGTACCTGGCCAAGGAGCTGACGCAAAAAAGCCTGCCCGAAATCGGCGAGCTGTTTGGCGGGCGTGACCACACGACGGTGTTGTACGCGGTGCGCAAAATAGTCGCTGAGCGCAAGCTGCTCAGCGAACTGAACCAGCAACTGCATGTGCTGGAACAAACACTCAAAGGCTGAGAAGCAGTTGACAATGGACGCCTGCTGCTTGACGCACCCTGAAAAAATGAAGCATTGAAGAGAAAGACTGAGGAAAAAAATGATTGTTCTTAAAGCCACACAAGACAAATTTCTGGCCGTGTTGCAATCGGTCGCCGGGATTGTCGAGCGCCGCCACACCCTGCCGATTCTGGCCAATGTGCTGATCCGCAAAACCGGCGCGCAGCTGCAGCTGACCACCAGCGATCTGGAAATCCAGATCCGCACCAGCGCCGAACTCGACGGCGACGAGGGCGACTTTGCCACCACCGTCGGCGCGCGCAAGCTGATCGACATCCTGCGCTCGATGCCGAGCGACCAGACCGTGTCGCTCGAATCGGCGCAGAACAAGCTGATTTTGAAAGGCGGCAAGAGCCGCTTCACGCTGCAGACGCTGCCCGCCGAGGACTTTCCGCTGGTGCAGGAAGCGGCCAGCTTTGGCCCGACCTTCTCGGTGCCGCAAAAGGTGCTGAAAGAGCTGCTGAACCAGGTGTCGTTTGCGATGGCCGTGCATGACATCCGCTACTACCTGAACGGCATTTTGTTTGTCGCCGAAGGCAAGCAATTGAGCCTCGTGGCGACTGACGGCCACCGGCTGGCGTTTTCGTCGGCGACGCTGGACGTGGAAGTGCCCAAGCAGGAAGTGATCCTGCCGCGCAAGACGGTGCTGGAAATGCAGCGCCTGCTCAGCGACAAGGAAGGCGCGATTGAAATGCAGTTTGCCGGCAACCAGGCCAAGTTCAGCTTTGAAGGCATGGAATTCGTCACCAAGCTGGTCGAGGGCAAGTTCCCCGATTACAACCGCGTGATTCCGCGCAACCACAAGAACATCATCACGCTGGGCCGTGAGCCGCTGCTGCGCAGCCTGCAGCGCACCGCCATTTTGACCAGCGAAAAGTTCAAGGGCGTGCGCCTGAACATCGAGCCGGGCACGCTGCGCGTCGCCTCGAACAACGCCGAGCAGGAAGAGGCGATGGACGAGCTCGACATTGACTACGACGGCCCGGCGATTGAAATCGGCTTTAACGTCACCTACCTGATCGACGCGCTGAACAACATGAACCAGGATCTGGTGAAAATCGAGCTGGCCGACTCGAACAGCTCGGCGCTGCTGACGATTCCCGACAACACGGCGTTCAAGTACGTTGTGATGCCGATGCGGATTTAAGCGCACTGAAGCGCGCAAAAAACGCCTGAAGCAAGAGACAAACCCGCGACGCTTCGCGGGTTTGGTCATTCAAGAGATTGAAGAAATTGGAGACAACTGAGCCATGACTGAAGACAACACACCAAACGGCGCCGATCAAGTCCACGTCACGGACGGCACGGCGGGCGAGGAAAGCTCCAACTTCCAGCCCAAAATCGACACGAATCAGGCCGGGGCGTCCGAAGCCTACGGCGAAGGCTCGATCCAGATCCTCGAAGGGCTGGAAGCCGTGCGCAAGCGCCCCGGCATGTACATCGGCGACACGTCCGACGGCACCGGCTTGCACCATCTGGTGTTCGAGGTTGTGGATAACTCCATCGACGAGTCGCTGGCGGGCCACTGCGACGACATCATGGTCACCATCCACACCGACAATTCGATCAGCGTGGTCGATAACGGGCGCGGCATCCCGACCGGCGTGAAGATGGATGACAAGCACGAGCCCAAGCGCTCCGCCGCCGAAATCGCCCTGACCGAACTGCACGCAGGCGGTAAATTCAACCAGAACAGCTACAAAGTCTCGGGCGGCCTGCACGGCGTGGGCGTGAGCTGCGTCAACGCGCTGTCCAAAATGCTGCGCCTGACGATCCGGCGCGACGGCAAGGTCCACGTCATGGAATTTTCACGCGGTTTTGTGCAAAACCGCCTTGTGGAAAACGTGGGCGGCATCGAAGTCTCGCCGATGAAAGTCATGGGCGAAACCGACAAGCGCGGCACCGAAGTCCATTTTTTACCCGACACCGACATCTTCAAGGAAAACAACGATTTCCATTACGAAATCCTCAGCAAGCGGCTGCGCGAGCTGAGTTTCCTGAACAATGGCGTCAAGATACGCCTCAAAGACGAACGAAGCGGCAAAGAAGACGACTTTGCCGGTGCCGACGGCGTC
>JAPLPS010000405.1 GCA_026400075.1 Polaromonas sp. | reverse complement strand
TGGTCATCGACGGCAACACCGGCCAAAATGCGCTGGCCCAGGTCAAGGCTTTTGACGAGACGCTGGGGCTGACCGGCCTGATCGTCACCAAGCTCGACGGCACGGCCAAGGGCGGCGTCCTCGCAGCCATCGCGCTGTGGGCACGCGAGCGGGCCAAAACCGCGCCGCAGCTGCGCCCGGTCGCGGTGTATTTCATCGGTGTCGGCGAAAAGCTCGAAGACCTCGAAACCTTCAACGCACGCGAGTTTGCCCAGGCCTTGCTGGGGTGAACGACGGGCGCTGGCTTGAAAAGCGGCATACTGCCTTCACCTGTCTTTTTTGAGAGGATTGCTCCCATGTCCGATACCGCAAGCCAGATTTTTCGTTTTGTCTTGAAACTGGCGCTGGGCCTGTTTGCCGCGATTTTTGCGCTCAGCCTGCTGGTCGCCACCCTGCTGGTGCTGGCTTTGGGCTGGCTCAAGGCCTTGATAACCGGGCGCAAACCGGCGCCCTCGCTGCTGTTTGGCCGCTTTCAGCAGTTCACGCCGCGAGGCGCCTGGCCTGGCAGCGGCAGCCCGCGTGGCAACGCATCCAGCCCCACTGGCGGCCAGGTGGTCGATGTCGAAGCCCGCGAAATCCGCGAGGAAAAGCGCCTGTCCTGACACCCAGCGCCCGCCTTGCGGCGGGTTTGCAACAGGTTAATGCCTCAAAAAAACGGATTGTCTTCCTCCGTGGTCGGCTTGAGTTTCACTGCGTCAGGCAGTTTTTCATCCGCCTCCAGACACTGAATAATATTGCCCAGCAGCGCCTGCAACTCTTTGGCCAGCGCCAGCCCGACCTTGTCCTTGGTCAGCACCACGTCGCCCATCAGGGCCACCCGGTCAACCCGGTTTTCAATTTCCAGATCGCCGATGCGGATGACATCGCTCTCGTTGTCGTAGGGTTTGAAATCGTCGTTCATGCGGTGTGTCCCCTTGAATTACTTCAGTAAATTGCTAATGAACTGCAGCAGAAAGCGGATAAAACCGTTTAATGCGGCGTCAGCGTCCTTGTTGCTGGGTTGTTTGGCCGGTTCGTCGCCGGACTCGGCCTTGGGCTTTTTGCCCGGTGGCGCGGCGGGCTCGGGCATAGTCATGCCTGCATCGCGGATCGTTTTTGACACGCCGGGCAGCGGGTTGATGCCAATTTTTTTCTCCAACTCTGACACGGTCAGCGTCTGGTAGTCCTGCGTGTCCTCATTGGCGACGATGTAAGCGCCAGCGCGCCGCTGCGCCGGGCTGTAAAACACTTTCCAAATGTAGTTGGGCACCATGACGTTGCCGATTTTCTTGACCTTGCTGCTAATGAAGGCCGGGCCAGATACCACATACAGTTCGCCCTCAGTGCTGGCCAACTGTCGGGCCGCGCCTTCCAGACCGGCCCAGACGCCCACATTATTGGCATGCACTTGCGGCACTACGTTCCCAAGTGAAAACGACTCGGCCTGGGCCTCTTTATTAGCAAAGTCGACGTTCGGCGCCATCTGCCCCCGGTCGTAGCCGGAGCGGGCGTAATCATCGAGTTCGGCGCGCTCGCCTTCAGGCAGGGATTTTTCAGCGTGAAAAGAGTTCTCGCGTGGAACCAGCTTGGCTTGTTTCAGGTTTTCACGGGTCAGGTGCTCGGCGGCGTAAAGCGGCGTGCGGCTGATGCCCGAGTGCAGCACCACAAAAGCCTCAAAACACAGCTCGCGGGTGCGCGCCTGCATTTTGGTATTGGTCACGACCGGCGGCTTGCCCGCGACAAAATGTTCAGGGCAGGCCGTGCCCGCAAAGGCCGATGCGCTGGCAAAAACTACCGCAGAAAAAGCAAGGGTACGAAGCATGTGTGAACCAAAAATATTTTAAAACTTCCTATTAAACACATTTTTTCAAAAAATTGACAGATTTCCCAACTGACAAGCCAATGTTCTACGCGTGAACTTCTGTTGAAAAATGCGATAAGTGCTTGTTTTTAAATAAAAAATTTACCAAAAAAGCTGACCAAGTAAATTAATTTTGATTTTTCACATTACATTACATCGTATGAATCTAAATGAATGGCGGGAGAAAAACCGGCAAAATTTTGGTAGCGATTATGAAATTCTGTTTACAGAGACGGTGTTGCCACTGGTTCCTGAACTCAGCCTTGACATGATTTCAGTTCAGTATCCGTTTCAAGACACGGACAAACGGCAACGCTACTGCGATTTCGTCATACACGAAAATGATGATGTTCGTATAGCCATCGAGATCGATGGCTACGACAAGAAGGGTACAGGTGTAGGTATGTCTCACGCCGACTTTGTTGACTGGCAGCGTCGGCAGGCTGCACTGACCTCACAAGGCTGGTATGTGCTGCGCTTTGCCAACCGCGATGTCAGGGACGAACCGAAACGCTGCGCAGAACATATTAGCCTGCTGCTCAAGCGTTCACGGAGCACATCCCAACACAAGGCATTGACAACTGAAGAAAAGGCGCGACTGGACGTACTAGCCAAAGCACAAAACAACATCATAGAGCATCTCAACAAAGATACATCCGTCATGAAGTACACCATAGCGTCATTTACTACAGTCATTCTCGCACTCGTAATGGTGATCGTCTGGCAGAGTCGAGGGGGTTCATTCGGCCAGTCTCAGGCAACCATGCAAAGCCCGGCGATCCAACCTCAGCCAGTAATGCTCTCTGCCGCACATAATGTAAAAATACCCATAAATATCCCCGAAGGCGCCACCTGTGATAACCCCGTCGGCTGGCAGCAGGCTGGGCAGCATATTGGCCAAACTGTAGCAGTGGTAGGCCCACTAATGAAAGTTACTAACAGGGAAAATATCCGAGGCAACCCCACCTGGATCGATATCGGCGCGTTATATCCCAATACCCAGCGGCTGGTACTGGTAATTTGGGGCGAGCAGAAATCAGAATTTCCAATGATGATGCTAGGACAACTGGAGGGCAGAAGTGTCTGCATCATAGGACAGATTAAAAGCTATAAAGGCACACCCCAGATCGAACTAAGAACTGCGAGCCAACTCAAGGTACTGCAGTAATCTGGAAAGACCTACAAAGTTTTCCTCCGGGAAATTCAAAAAAATGGATTATCACTCTCTGTGGCTGGCTTGAGTTCCACCACATCCGGCAGTTTTTCATCCGACTCCAGGCACTGAATAATCTCTCCCAGCAGCGCCTGCAGTTCTTTGGCCAGCGCCAGCCCGGCCTTGTCTTTGGTCAGCACCACGTCGCCCATCAGGGTCACCCGGTCAACCCGGTTCTCAATTTCCAGATGGTCAATGCGAATGACATCGCTTTCGTTGGCATAGGGTTTGAAATCGTCGCTCATGCGGTGCATCTCCTTGGTTACTTCAGCAGTTGACTGATGAGCTGCCACAGAAAGCGGATGAAGCCGTTGACGGCGGCGTCCTCGCTCTTGCCAGCAGGTTGCTTGGGCGGCTCGTCGCCGGGTTCGGCCTTGGGCTTCCTGCCCGGTGGCGCGGCCGGTTCGGGCATCGTCATGCCCGCATCGCGCACCGATTGCGGCACGCCGGGCAGCACACTCATGCCAATTTTCTTCTCCAGCTCTGACACAGTGAACGTTTTGTACTCCTGCGTGTCCTCATTGGCTACCCAGTAAGCGCCAGCGCGCCGCTGCTTCGGGCTGTAAAACACTTTCCAGATATAGGTGGGTATCATGACCCTATTGTTCAACTTTTTGGCTTTGCTGCTCTCAAAAAATGGGCCGGAGACCACGTACAGCTCACCCTCGCTCGTCGCCAGCTTGCGGGCCGCGTTTTCCAGACCAGCCCAGACGCCCGCATTGTTCGCATGCACCTGCGGCACCATATTGGCCAGCGAGAACGACTCGCCCTGGGCTTTTTCGTTAGCAAAATCGGCGTTTGGGGCCATGTGCCCCCGGTCGTAGCCGGAGCGGGCGTAATCATCGAGCTCGGCGCGCTCGCTTTCGAGCAGCAATTTTTCGGAGTGAAAAGTGTCCTTGCGCGGCAGCAGCCGGGCTTGTTTCAGGTTGTTGCGGGTCAGGTGCTCGGCGGCGTAAAGCGGCGTGCGGCTGACGCCCGAGTGCAGCACCGCAAAGGCTTCAAAACACAGCTCGCGGGTACTGGCCTGCATTTTTGAATTGGTCACCACCGGCGCCTTGCCCGCGACAAAATGCTCAGGACAGGCCGTGCCCGCCAGGACTGCAGTGCTGGCAAGCAGCATTAAAACGAAAGAAAAAGTACGAAGCATGTAAGTGATACCGGAAAAATATCTTTTTTTCAGAGGGCGCCAGTGTGCCTGAAACCATTTTGTAACTGGATTGCCCGCTACTTCACCACTGGCGCGGGAAGCCCCGGGGTTCAGCCCGGGGTCAAGAGCGCGGAACACGAAGTGTTCCTTGAGTTGTTTTCGGTTTCCATTTATCAACCAAGGCTCTGAGCGCATCAATTCCAGCACCGTCAATCTTTTCCCACTGTGCATGGGTCATTCGGATGGACTTCTGAACCAATAAGTCTGAGTCGGGTTTTTTTGGCCTGCCAACGGCTTTTTTCAGGGTTTCCATAAGAAGATTATCGGTGATACAAAAATACTTGCAAGAAATACATTGACGTGATTCAATAACAACTGTGAAAACAATCAAGACCCTCAAACTTCGCATCAGGGACAAGCACTCTGCCGCCCTTGTTTCGATGGCGCGGGAGGTCAATCAGGTCTGGAACTACCTCAACGAGTTGTCGCACCGCTCCATCCGTGAGCGTCAAAAATGGCTGAGTGCCTACGACCTGCAAAAGTACACGGCGGGATACACCAAATGTGAAGGCGTGAAAATTGGGACTACAACTGTCCAGCAAGTTTGCGAGGAATATGCGACCCGGCGCAGGCAGTTCAAGAAGGCGCGGCTGAACTGGCGCGTGAGCAACCCCAAGTCGTCCAAATACTCGCTTGGGTGGATTCCATTCAAGAAAGGTGGAGCGGCTTACAGGGACGGCCAGATAAGGTTTGCGGGCTTGAAGTTGGGCTTGTGGGACAGCTACGGATTGAGCAAGTACGAGCTGCGCGCTGGCTCAATCAGCCAGGACGCCAGGGGCCGCTGGTATTTGAATGTGGCCGTGGAGGTTGAAGTAAGCCCAAGCGCAGGCACTGCATCTGTTGGCATCGACCTGGGGTTGAAAGAATGCGCCGTTGTTTCAGACGGACAACGCATTGAAGGGCGGTTCTATCGCAAGCTGGAAGCCGACCTTGGCATTGCCCAAAGAGCTTGCAAAAAGGAAAGGGTCAAGGCGATCCACGCCAAGATCAAGAACCAGCGCAAAGATATGTTGCACAAGTTCAGCACCCAACTTGTTGCAGGGAATGCCGCTATTTTTGTGGGCAACGTGAGCAGCGCGAAGCTGATCAAAACCAGGATGGCCAAGTCCACGCTAGACGCGGGCTGGTCGATGCTCAAGACGATGCTGGAGTACAAGGGCCATCAGGCCGGTATCGTCTTTGAAGAAGTGAACGAAAGCTATTCAACCCAGACTTGTTCTCAGTGCGGGAGCATTGAAGGGCCGAAAGGCTTGAAAGGTCTTGGGGTGCGGGAATGGACTTGTAGCTGCGGAGCGGTACACGGCCGCGACACAAACGCCGCAAAGAACATTCTCGCCAAGGGGTTGAATAGGCTGGAGAAAGCGTTTTCCATTGCGGGGGAGGCGAAAGCCGTTGAAGCCGTAGTGAATAAGAGTCCGCAAGGATTCGGGCGAGGACATTCGCCTCTGGTAGCAGGAATCCCCGTCCTTTAGGGCGGGGAGGATGTCAAAGACTCTTTACCTGTTCCCAGGACAGGGAGATTGAACCAAGCCTTTTGAGCAGGGTCCATCCACCGGACATCAAATGTCAATTGACCACAGCCCATTGACCCCATTGGGGCGGCTGTTTAGCACTCCACGCGGTGGAGTGCTAACATTTGAAAGAAAGACAGAAGGAGTTTAGCCATGTCACACGCTTTTTTTCCAAACACCATGAAGTCGGTTGCGATGGTGCCACTTGCGCCGGGCGCAGCAGTTACGGTCACGAATCCCTGGGCCATGATGCCGCCGCTGGGCAATCTGGACGCCTATATTTCGGCCGTCAACCGCCTGCCCATGCTCACGCTGGAGCAGGAGCAGGAGTTCTCCCGCAAGCTCAAGGAGCAAAACGATCTGGACGCCGCAGGCAAGCTGGTGCTTTCGCACCTGCGTCTGGTGGTGTCGATTTCGCGCAAATACTTGGGCTACGGCCTGCCGCACGGCGATTTGATTCAGGAAGGCAACATCGGCCTGATGAAGGCCGTCAAGCGCTTTGACCCGGATCAAAATGTGCGCCTGGTCAGCTACGCGATGCACTGGATCAAGGCGGAGATCCACGAGTACATCCTGAAAAACTGGCGCATGGTCAAGGTCGCTACCACCAAGGCGCAGCGCAAATTATTCTTCAACCTGCGCTCGATGAAACAGGGCTACAAGGACGACGCCGATGTCGCCACGCACCGCGACACGCTGACCGAAAGCCAGATCGACGCGATGGCCAAAACGCTGAACGTCAGGCGCGAGGAAGTCATCGAGATGGAGCAGCGCATGTCCGGCGGCGATGTGCTGCTAGACCCCAGCCCCGGCGATGACGGCGAAGACGCGTTCGGCCCGATTGCCTACTTGGCCGACAGCGCGCAGGAGCCGACGGCGCTGATGGAGTCGCGCCAGCACGACAGCCTGACCACCGACGGCCTGAGCAGCGCGCTGCAAGAGCTTGATCCGCGTGCCCGCCGCATCGTCGAAGAACGCTGGCTCAATGTCAACGACGACGGCTCGGGCGGCATGACGCTGCACGATCTGGCCGCCGAATACAAGGTCAGCGCCGAGCGCATCCGCCAGATTGAAGTGGCGGCGATGAAGAAGATGAAAAAGGCGCTGGCCAGCTACGCTTGAGTTGTTGCCGCCTGACACCTGGCCTAAAAAAGCCTGCCGCTGAAAAGCGGCGGGCTTTTTTGTCAGCGGTTTTTGAGCAGAAGGGCAATGTCTGAGGCCAGCGCCTCAGAGCCAGCGCCGTAGCGGCTGTACAGGCGCACCCGGCCTTGGGTGTCGTAGATATAGCTGCCCGCCGAATGGTCCAGCGTGTAGCTGCCAGGCGTTTTGCCTTCGACTTTTTTGTAATAAATTTTGAAATCCTTGCTCACTTGGGGTAGCTGCGCCAGCGTGGGCCGCAGCGCCAGAAAGCTCGGATCAAAATTGGCCATGTAGGCTTTGAGCAGTTCGGGCGTGTCGCGCTCGGGATCCAGCGTGATAAAAATTCCCTGCAGCCTGTCGCCGTCCTTGCCGAGCTGCAGCTTGACCTGCGCCAGTTCGGCCATCGAGGTCGGGCACACATCCGGGCATTGGGTGAAGCCAAAAAACACCACGACGATCTTGCCCGCAAAGTCTTTCAGCGTGCGCGTCTGGCCGTTGTGGTCGGGCAGCGAAAAGCCCTGCGCGTAGTCGGCGCCGGTCAGGTCAATGCTTTTAAACGCGGGCTTGTCGGGCGCGCAGGCGGCCAGCAAGCCCGCTGTGATCGACAGCGCCAAGGCGCCGCCCAGGGCTTTGACAGCGCGCCTGCGTTCAGCCTGCATGGGCTGGTTAAATTTCATCAAGACTCCAGATGTCAAACAAGGTAATGATCCAGTAGCAGCGCGGCAAACAGGCCAGCGAGGTGAATCAGCGAAAAGCGAAAAGTCTTGCGCGCCAGCGCGTCCGAATAATTGCGCCACAACTGCCAGGCGTAGCCACTGAAACCGATGCTCAGCCCGACGGCGGCCACCAGGTACAGCCAGCCGCTCATCTTGAACACAAAAGGCATCAGACAGGCGGCAAACAGCACCAAAGTGTATAAAAACACCTGCAGCCGGGTGAACTCGTTGCCGTGCGTGACCGGCAGCATCGGCAGTCCGGCCTTGCGGTAGTCCTCGACGCGGTACAGGGCCAGCGCCCAGAAATGCGGCGGCGTCCAGAGAAAAATAATCAAAAACAAGATCAGGGCTTCCGGGCTGACTTCGCCAGTCATCGCGGCCCAGCCCAGCACTGGCGGCATGGCGCCCGAGGCGCCGCCGATGACAATGTTTTGCGGCGTCAGCGGTTTCAGGATCACCGTATAGACCACCGCGTAGCCGACGAAGGTGGCAAAGGTCAGCCACATGGTCAGCGGATTGACCCAGACGTACAAAATCCACGAGCCCAGCGTACACAGGGCGGCGGAAAACGCTAGCGTCAGAGGCCTGCCGAGCTGGCCGCGCGCCGTGGGCCGCCAGGCGGTGCGGCGCATTTTGGCGTCGATCTGCTGCTCGATCAGGCAGTTGAAGGCCGCTGCCGCCCCGGCCACCAGCCAGATACCGGCGCAGGCGGTCAAGGCCTGCCTGACGTCCGGCCAGCCCGGTACGCCGGGGACGGCCAGCACCATGCCGATCAGCGCGCAAAACACAATCAGCTGGATCACGCGCGGCTTGGTCAGCGCATGGAACTGCGCCAGCCGGGACAGGGCGCTGACATCGGAGACGGCCGAGGCGGAGGAGCTGGAGGTGTTCATAAAGACAATCGTGAGGTCTTCAGGGTGGAAGCGCGCACCAGCACAGGCAGGCTGCGGCTGGAAAGGAAAATGCCGGTCAGCGCCAGCACCAGCGCCGCCGCGCCGCCGGTGTGCATGACAGCGGCCAGCAGCGGCCAGCCGAGCACCACATTGCTCAGGCCGGTGGCCGCCTGTAGCAGCGTCAAACCGGCCAGCCAGCGCGCCTGCCGACGAAACGCCGACCGACGGTGCAGGCTGGCCGCCAGCAGCAGCAAAGCGGCCAGCGCCACATAAGCGCCGAGTCGATGGGCGTAATGAATCGCCGTCAGCGCCGCAAAGCTGATGCTGGCGCCGTCAAGGCCAGCGCCGAGTTCGCGCCACAGCGTAAAACCCTGCCGGAAATCCATGACTGGCCAGAACGACTGCTGGCAGGCCGGAAAATCGGTGCAGGCCAGCACCGCGTAATTGGTGCTGACCCAGCCGCCCAGCGCAATCTGCAGCCAGAGCAGCGCAAACACCGTCAGGATCAAGCGCCGGATCCGGGTGCTGAGCACCACCGCCGGGGCCTGTTTTTGCACCTGCGCATGGCGCACCTCCTGCGCCCGCAGCAGCGCCAGCAACACCAGTCCGCCCAGCAGATGCGCGGTGACGATCAGCGGAAACAGCTTCATCGTCACGGTGAGCGCCCCAAAAGCGCCCTGCAGGCAGACCCAGAGCAGCGTCACAGTCGGCCACCAGGGGGAAAGCGGGCAGTTCTGGCGTGGATCAGAGGGCGTGGGGCTGGGCCGCCGCGCGCGGCAGGCGCGCCAGCTGGCCAGCGTCAGGGTCAGGATGAGCACGCCGACGCCAGTGGCCAGGTAGCGGTGAATCATCTCAACCCAGGCCTTGGCGTGCGTCACCGGGCCACTGGGCAGGGCATTTTGCGCCGCCTCAATGTGCTGCACGGCCCCGGCCGGGCTGGCGCTGCCATAGCAGCCAGGCCAGTCCGGGCAGCCCAGACCGGAATCGGTGAGCCGGGTAAAAGCGCCAAACAACACCAGATCAAAGGTCAAGAACAAGGTCAACTGCGTCAGCAACTGCAGGCGCCGCGCCGCCGAAGCCTGCCCGTGGCGCAGCCAGAGCCAGGCCAGCGGCCCCAGCGCCACGGCCAGCCCCATGAACATCAGGCGCAGGGCCGGGCTGAGGTTGTACAGATCGGCGGCGGGCATCGCTTAACGCTCCCGCCCTTCCGTGTCCCAGCTGCTGGAGGCGCGCAGCAGGCGCTCCAGATCGCGCTTGGCTTTCGCGGCGGCGACCCTGTCCATGCTGGCCGGAAAACGCATCATCAGGTTGCCCAGCGGATCGACCAGATAAAGATGATCCTGCAGCCGCTGGCCTGCGGCGGGCGCCAGCCACTGCGCCAGTTCGGCAGGCGCCACGCGCAGCACGGAGGAGGCTTCCAGCCCGGGACGCAGCGCGGCGGGCACCGGCGCCTCGTCGCTGACCAGCCAGACGCGGTCCAGCCGCCCTTTTTCCTTGCCCAGCGACTCGCGCAGCTGGCGCTGGAAATACAGGTTCTGCTCACAAGGGGCATCGCAGGCGCCGCCCGCGACGCTGAGCAGCAGCCACTGGTCTTTCAGCGCGGTGAGCTGGCCGGGCTGGCCTTCGAGCGTGCGGGTCGCCAGCGCGGGCAGCGGGCGTTGCGGCGCTATCAACTCGCCAAAATTGCGCCGCCCTTCCGGCCGGATCACGTAATAGGTGAAATAGGAGGCCACCACCGGGCTGGCGCAAATCAGCAGCACGGCCAGCATTTTCCAGCGGCCAGCGCGGGTCTCAGGCGTGGCAACCGGGGGATGAAGCGCGGGCAGCGCGTGGACCGTCAGGCTTAGCGGCTGCTGCCGGGCCGAGGCCGAGGGAGACACGAGAGGCGCAGCGGCCCCGACGGGCGGCTGCAAGGAATCGGAAAGATCGTTGTTCAAAACAGCTCACACAGTTAATCGCGGCAGGCTGCCCGTGATGAATTTCGTAAAGGCGCCAGCAGCTGGAACCAAGCGTACAGCATCAGCACCAGCGCGCTCAGGCCAAACCACTGGAAAGCATAGCCGTAATGCCTGTCCACCCCGAGATGGGGCGCGGGCCAGTCGCGCAGCAAACCTTCGCTGGGCGCGCCGGTCTGCAGCAGCGACAGCGCCAGCAAGGGCAAGCCGGTTTCAGCGCGAAAAGCCGCCATGTCCAGATTCTGCCGGATCGCGCCGCCATCGGCCCCGGCGAAGGCGTAGAGCTTGGACGGCGGCGGGGCCACCCGGCCCGTGACCGTGACCAGTCCGGCTGGCGTCGAGATGGCGGGCAGGCGCTCACGCGCCAGAAAATTGCGTGGCACCCAGCCGCGCTGCACCAGAATCACCCGCCCGCTGCCCTGCAGCGCCAGCGGCGTCAGCACCCAAAAGCCGACCCGGCCATTCATCGGACGGTTGTCCAGGTACACCGTGTGTACGGGCAGCCACACGCCCTGCAGCTGCGCGGGCCGGTAAAACACCTGAGTCGGGTTTTCAATTGCGGCCAGCGCCTGGCCGTCCAGCGCGGCCAGCGCGCTCCCGGCGTCAACCGCTGCCTGAGTGGTTTTTTTCTCGTCGGCGCGGCGCAGCTGCCAGCAGCCCAGCGAAAACGTCAGCCCCGCCACCAGCAGGGCAGCCAGCGTCAGCAGCCAGAAGCGGCGCGTGTACAGGGCGGCGGTCAAGGGCAGATAATCCGGTTCATGCTTTATTTTGTTGCACTGGGGTTTATCGCCATTCTCGCCAGTTTGGGGACGGCGCTTTTTTTCATGCTCAGGCGTGGCAACGACGACGGCCAGCGCAAAACCAGCCACATGGCGCGCGCACTGGCGCTTCGGGTCGGATTTTCGATTGTGCTGTTTGTCTGCATTTTGCTGGCGTGGAAGCTGGGCTATATCCAGCCGACCGGCATTTCAGCCGGACGATAAGCTCACAGCCAGTACACCAGGATGTACAGCCCCAGCCACACCACATCGACAAAATGCCAGTACCAGGCTGCGCCTTCAAAGCCAAAATGCTTGTCGGCGGTGAAATGGCCTTTTTGCAGGCGCAGCGTGATGGCCAGCAGCATCAGCGTGCCAACCAGCACATGAAAGCCGTGAAAACCGGTCAGCATGTAAAAGGTTGAGCCATAGACGCCGGAAGTCAGCTTCAGGTTCAGCTCGGAATAGGCGTGAAAGTATTCATAGCCCTGCACCGTCAAAAAGATGATGCCCAGCAACACCGTCAGCCACATGAAGGCAACCGTGCGGCCCCGGTGATTTTCGAGCAGGGCATGGTGGGCAACCGTCAGCGTCACGCCCGAACTCAGCAGCAGCGCGGTGTTGATCGTCGGCAGCCAGAACGGCGTCATCGTCTCAAACGGCTCGATGATGCGGGCGGGCGAGGCGGTGATGCCCTCGGCCAGACTGGGCCAGACGGCCTTGAAATCGGGCCAGAGCAGTGCGTTGTCCAGGCTGCCCAGCGCAGGCACCGAATGCGCCCGCGCCCACCACAGCGCGGTGAAAAAGGCACCGAAAAACATCACTTCCGAAAAAATAAACCAGCTCATGCTCCAGCGAAAGGACAGATCGACCCGGTGGCCGTACAGGCCGCTTTCACTCTCGGCAATCGCGTCGCTAAACCACTGAAACAGCGTGCCCAGCCAGACCGCCATGCCCAGCGCCAGGCACCAGGCGCCCCAACCCGCGCCGTTGATCCACTGGCCTGCCCCCAGAATGACAAAAAACAGGCCGATGGCCGCCATAACCGGATGGCGCGACGGGCCGGGAACAAAATAATGGGGGCTGGCCCCGTGGGTTGCGGATGACATCGTTCGACTCCTGTTGTTCTCAATTAGCGCGCCACCACCAGATTCACCAGCACGACCAGTGCGGCCACAAAGATAAAAATCGCAATCAGCCCGACGATGATGATGTGCAGCAGGCTCAGCTGCTGCACGTCTTCTTCAAAATCCCCCCGCGCCCGCAGGCCGACAAACGACCAGGCCACCGCCTTGACGGTGCGCCACAGCGATTTTTTGGGACGCGGCGGCGGTGGCGGCGTGTTCTGGTTCATGTGCCCGCCTTCCCGTCAGGCGCTGCGGCAGCGGCTTTGGCCGTGTCCGGCGCGGCGGGCGTTCTGCCGCCGACTTCAAAAAACGTGTACGACAGTGTGATCGTTTTCACATCTTTGGACAGCTTCGGGTCAATCACAAAGGCGACCGGCCACTGCTTTTTCTCACCCGGCGCCAGCGTGTACTGCTGAAAGCAAAAGCATTCGAGCTTGTTGAAATGTGCCCCCGCCTGCGCGGGCGCGTAGCTCGGAATCGCCTGGGCCGACATGGTGCGGTCCTGCATGTTCTGGAACTCGTACATCACCGTGGCCAGTTCGCCCGGATGCACCTGCAGCGTGTTGCGTGCGGGCTTGAAATGCCAGGGGCCGCGCGCGTTGGCGTCAAACTCCACCGTGATGGTGCGGCTCAGATCAACCTGCGTGTTGGCGGGAATGCTGGCCGTCGCGCCCGGAATCTGCCTGTCCCCCAGCGCCAGCACGTTGATGCCGGTCATCTCGCAAATGGCCTTGTAAATCGGCACCAGCGCGTAGCCAAAGCAGAACATGCCCAGCACGATCACGCCCAGCTTGCCGAACATCCTGAAATTTTCTTGCTTGAGCTGCATCGCAATGGCGCCGGGTGCGAGGATTTGCCGGGCTCAGCGGCCCAGAAAAATCATCTTGGCCATAAAACCGGCAAAAAATACAAAGGCCACCGACGCCAAAATCAGCGCCAGGCGCAGGTTGTTTTTCTTTTGTTCAGGGCTGGTCATGTGAAGGCCTTTCTCGGCTCAGCCGATGATGCGGGTGGCGGTGCTGTCGAGCCGGGGCGGCGTTTCAAAGGTGTGGAAAGGCGCGGGTGACGGCACTTCCCACTCCAGGCCTTCAGCGCCCTTGCCGCCCTCATCGACCCACGGGTTTTGCCGGGCAGGCGCGCCCTTGCCGCGCATCGCTGGCAGCACGACGGCCAGGAAAAAATACACCTGCGCAAAACCAAAGAAAAAGGCGCCGACGCTAGCGATGGCGTTGAAATCAGCAAACTGCATTGGGTAGTCGGCATAACGGCGCGGCATCCCGGCCAGCCCCAAGAAGTGCATCGGGAAAAACGTCACATTGAACGAAATCAGCGACCACCAGAAGTGGATCTGGCCACGGGTTTCGCTGTACATCACGCCGGTCCACTTCGGGCTCCAGTAGTAATAACCGGCAAACATGGCGTAGAGCGACCCCGCTACCAGCACATAGTGAAAATGCGCGACGACGTAATAGGTGTCCTGCAGTTGAATATCAATCGGCGCGACGGCCAGAATCACCCCGGTCAGCCCGCCGATGGTGAAGACGAAAATGAAGCCGACGGCAAACAGCATAGGCGTTTCAAACGTCATCGAGCCACGCCACATCGTCGCAATCCAGTTGAACACTTTGACGCCGGTCGGCACGGCAATCAGCATCGTCGAATACATGAAAAACAGCTGGCCCGTCACCGGCATGCCGGTGGTGAACATGTGGTGCGCCCAGACGACAAAGCTCAAAATCGCAATCGAGCCGGTCGCATAGACCATAGACGCGTAGCCAAACAGGCGCTTCCTGGAAAACGCCGGAATGATGTGGCTGATGATGCCGAACGCAGGCAAGATCATGATGTACACCTCGGGGTGGCCGAAGAACCAGAAGATGTGCTGGTACATCACCGGGTCGCCGCCGCCAGCGGGGTTAAAAAAGCTGGTGCCGAAGTGGCGATCCGTCAGCGTCATCGTGATCGCGCCCACCAGCACCGGCATCACGGCAATCAACAAATAAGCGGTAATCAGCCAGGTCCAGCAGAACATCGGCATTTTCATCAAGGTCATGCCGGGCGCGCGCATGTTCAGGATGGTGACGATGATGTTGATCGAGCCCATGATGGACGAGGCGCCCAAAATGTGCATCGCAAAAATGCCAGTGTCCATCGACGGCCCCATCTGCAGCGTCAGCGGCGCGTACAGCGTCCAGCCCGCAGCGGGCGCACCGCCGGGCATGAAAAACGACGACACCAGCATCAAGCCCGCCGGAATCATCAGCCAGAAGCTGAAGTTGTTCATGCGCGCAAAAGCCATGTCGGACGCGCCAATTTGCAGCGGAATCATCCAGTTCGCAAAGCCGACAAAGGCCGGCATGATGGCGCCGAACACCATGATGAGGCCGTGCATCGTCGTCAGCTGGTTGAACAATTCGGGGTTGACCAGTTGCAGCCCCGGCTGAAACAGCTCGGCGCGAATCAGCAGCGCCAGCACCCCGCCAATCATCAGCATCGTGAAACTGAACAGCAGGTAGAGCGTGCCGATGTCCTTGTGGTTGGTGGCGTACACCCAGCGCTGCCAGCCCGTCGGAATGGCGTGGCCGTGGTCATCGTGGGCATGGGCGGGATGGTCTAAAACTGCACTCATCTTGGCTTCCTTCGGCGGCTTGGGCCTGTGATTTTTATTGTCAGAGCAGCTTGCTGGCGGCGGCTTTTTCAGCCGCTTTTAGCGCCACCCAGGCGCTGTAGTCCTGCGCGGAAACCACCTTCACATGAATCGGCATGTAGGCGTGCTCCTTGCCGCACAACTCCTGGCACTGGCCGTAAAAGTCGCCGATGCGCTCAGCGCGAAACCAGGTGTCGCGCACAAAGCCGGGAATCGCATCCTGCTTGATGCCAAAAGCGGGCACGGCAAAGGCGTGAATCACGTCGCTGGCGGTGGTGATGATGCGGATTTTCTTGTTGACCGGCACGACCAGCGGGTTGTCCACCTTGAGCAGGTAGTCGTCAGGCGCGATTTCACCGGCCTTGGCGCCGCCGTTGTCCGACATCTGGCGCTGGGCGATGTCCAGCGTCGAGACAAAACCAATGCCCTCGCCCTCGCCCTTGAGGTAGTCGTAGCCCCATTTCCACTGCACGCCGGTGGCCTTGATGGTCAGATCAGCGCCGGTGGTGTCTTTTTGCGCCACCAGCACCTTGGTGGCGGGCAGCGCCATGCCGATGACGATCACAAAAGGCACGATGGTCCAGGCGATTTCAACGGCCGTCGATTCATGGAAATTGGCCGCCTTGTGGCCGACCGATTTGCGGTGCTTCAGGATGGAATAAAACATCACGCTGAAGACCGCCAGAAAAATCACCACGCAGATGCCCATCATGAACCAGTGCAGCCAGATCTGCTCCTCGGCGATGCGGGTGGCGGGACGCGGCAGATTGAGCTGGCGCACCGCCGGGCCGCCGGGCAGGTCATTGACCGCGTAAGCGGCGGTGCTGAGCCAGGCCGCTACAAACCCCAGAACTGCGCCCGCCTGTCGCCAGCCAAACCGTGTCATTTTGCTCATGGTATTGCCCTGATTCATCATGAAATCGCCACAATCATCATAAAGCTTGCGCCAAGTCAAAGCGCAAATTACAAAAATAAAGTTGTATTTCAATTTTTTACTTTAACGGTCACGCAGCGCCCAGCGAATTTCGCGCGCCAGCAGGGGCCGCAACTCGGCCCGCAGATGCCGCCCCACCTGCACCGTTCGTCCCTGCCCGGACACCTCAATCAGCGAGCCGTCGCCATGCCGGGGCTCGACCCGCACCGATTCGCGCCTGAATTCAGCCCGCTCGGTGCGCCCGGCGCTTTCCAGTTCAATGACCAGCTGGCCACCTTGCAACAGGATTTTTTCCGCGTCACCGGCATGGCGGGCATAGAGCACAAAAGCCGTCCCCACAGCCAGCAATGCCAGCAACACCCCCGTCATCGCCGAGGAAAAACCGCGCGACCCGAAAAAACCAGCCGCCCCCAGGCTCAGCCCGCACAGACCTAGGTAACACCAAGCCAGCTGCACCGACGTGAGCACGCCGTGACGCCTGAGCAGCCACAACACGGCCCCCTGCGCGCTGGCGCGTTCACCCGGCGCGGGCATCGTGGAAAAACGGAATTCGGCGGAGGATAGCGGCACAGGACAACCTTGAAAAAAACTTCTGGCTAGCGTGAATCACTATAGATTCAAAAAAACCCCGGCCTCGTCGGGAAAACCCGCACATTCGCCTTTTAGAAAATAGTTTGAGTCGATCCTTACGAATTTTCTCGGGAAAACCCCAAGTCCTATTGACAGCAACGAAAAATCCCCGGAAACGCCCTCCAGCCACTAGAATTTAAAGTTACTTCTTTTTACAAAAATGGATTTTTAATTTCAATCCATCAAAGAATTAATGCAAAACCATTGCATCCCTGGTATTTATTTTTTATTTAAAAGGCCTGCATGTTATTTTCAAAAAGTAGTTATGCCGTTTCGGCAGCCCTCCTGGTATTGCTGGCAGGCTGCGGCGGGGGCGGCGACGGCCAGGATGCGCCGCTGGGCACACTGTCCAGTGAAAATAATGTCGGCGGCATTGCGGCGACAGGCGCGCCCTTGAGTGGCGCGGCGGTAGTTATCACCACCCTGTCGGGGGCCGTGATTACCTCCACCATCACCAACAGCGCGGCTTTTTTTCAGGTCAAGCTTGATCCGAAAAATGCCCCTTATCTGGTCGAAGTCACCGACGCCTCTGTGTCCCCGGCCAAGAAATACCAGGCACTGATCCTCGCCGACGATATTTCAGCCGCTGGCGCGAATATCAACATCACCCCGATTTCCACAATAGTGACGCGCATCGTGCTCAACGAGGGCGTGGCCGGAAAAACGGCCAGCGCCCTCAAAGCCCTGCGCCAAAAAGCGGCCGAGCAGGTCAAAAAAGCCATTCAACCGCTGCTCGATGAAATGGGCGTCACCGACACGGCCTCGCAACTGCTGACGCGCCAGTTCGTTCCCACGCAAGACCCGCTGGACAAAGTGCTGGACACGTTCTCGCTGTCCTGTGCAACCGCCACCTGCAGCCTGACGCCGCTCAGTGAACTGGCCAAAAACAAGCTCGGAACGGCCACGTTGTTGCTCAACACCGCCAGCCTGGCCGCCGCCACCAGCAGCGCCACGCAGCTGGCCAGCCAGCTAGTCACCGTCAAAACCAGCATGTCGGCGTCGGCGCCCGTCGTGGTGGTTTTCAGCGCGGCGAGCAGTTGGGGCACGGCCAGCGACAGCTGGGCCGGTTACACCGGCAAGTTCGCGATTTACAACTTCAGCGACGCGCCTATCAGCAGCGGCGCCAGGCTGTACCTCGAAAGCGACACGCTGAAGGCAAGCGGCTTCTGGAACGTCACGGCGGCGGCGCAGAGCGGAAAGTTTTCGTTTGAACTGCCTAACTGGGCGAATCTGGCGCCGCTGTCCAAACAGAGCGCGCCCGCGCCCTATGTGTTTGGCTTTAGCGGACAGGGCGTGCCCGCCGCCGTCACCGATCTGCGCGGCTGCAACATCAACGGGGCGAAATGTCTGGTGATGATTGACGACGGCAAGCTGGCCGGTCTGAGCGGCGCCAACGCCGCCCTGAAAGTGCGCTCCTGGGTGAATTTCCTGGCCACGCTGCCGACGCAGCTCAGCACCAGCACGCCCGCCGCCACCGTGCCGCCACCGGCTACCAACCCGAACACCACCAGCGGCACGACAGCGCCGCCGGTCAGCGGCACCACGACAAGCACCAGCGCCAGCGCCGTGACCACCGCGACAGCCAGCTGGATCGGCGGCTTTAACGGCCAGATCGTGCTGAAAAACACCAGCACCACGCCCTGGACCCGCTGGAGCCTGCGCCTGACGATGCCCTCGGGCGTGACCCGCGTGTCGTCGTGGGGCACTTACAAGCTCAGCACCAGCGGCGCAGTCAGCACCTTCAGCAACGAGTCCTGGAATGGCAACCTGGCGCCGGGCAACGCCGTGTCGCTGGGTTTTGGCGGCGAAGGCACGCTGAACGCCGCGCCCAGCAACTGTCAAATTGCCTACAACGGCGGCGCTTTTACCGCCTGCAGCGCCGCAGGCAGCACGACGCCAACGCCTCCTACACCAACACCGACGCCGACGCCGACGCCCACTCCGACTCCAACCCCAATCCCGACGCCGACGCCAACGCCAACGCCGACTCCAACGCCCGTCGTCCTGACCGATGAGCCTCAAACCATGAGCGCGGCCAAGGTGGCCATCACCAACCAGCGCGTCTATGTCGGCTACTACCCGAGCTGGAGCGACAACTGGTTCAGCAGCGTCGGCTGGGACGGCGCGGCGCTCGGCAACGACGCCATCCTCAAAAGCAGCCTGATGGCGCGCATTCCGGCGACCTACACCCATGTCGTCGCGGCCTTTGCGCAGCCCAACTTCAGCTACACCACAGCGGGCAATTTCAGCGCCAACAACTGGAGCGGCACCGGGCTGAATTTCAATGCCGGGCCGAAGGACATCAAGCGTTCGATTGACGTGCTGCATGCACGCGGCATCAAAGTGGTGCTGGCCGTCGGCGGCGCCACCTACAACAGCTGGGCCGGCCTAGCCGCAGAAGGCGCAGCCGCTGGCCCCATCACCACCGCCCTGAAGCAAATCATGCTCGATGTCGGCTTTGACGGCCTGGACGTGGACTACGAACTCGAAGGCACCAGCGCGGCCCGCATCGCCGAGTACAAAGGCGCGGTCAACGCCATGCGCCGGGCCGTCGATCTGGCGGGCGGCCAGCGCCTGCTGACGCTGGCGGGCTGGTCTATCGGCGCGGACTGTACGCCAGAAACCGGCAGCAGCGCAGCGGCCTGCGGCGGCAAGACCTCGTACTGGGGCGGCACCGCCGGGCGCGAGCGCCTGCTGTTCAGCCAGCCGGGCATGGCGCAGAAAATCAACATGGTCAACGTGATGGCCTACGACGCGCGCTACGAGCATTTCGACGGCCCGAAAGCCTGGGCGCTGTACCGCGACCTGTTCCCCAGCACGACCATCGTCAACCTCGGGCTGGAAACCAGCCCCGAAGGCTGGGCCGGTGGCGTTCTGGTCATCAACAACGCCGATGCGCAGTGCGAAGGCTCCAAAATCCTGCAAGACCAGTTCAGCAACACCATCGCGCTGCCCTATTCGGTGGAACGCTACGCCAAAGCGCCTACCGTGCAGCGGCCCACTTCCAACCCGCGTGACGGCGCGATGCTGTGGCAAATCATGAAAACCGCCACCGCCGCCTGCGGCACCAGCAGCGCCGCCAGCCCCGGCACCATCGCCAGTAAACTCGCCACGCTGTACGGCCTGCAACGCGACGACCGGAGCGCCTGGAAATAAGCCCGGCCGCGATTGAGTCCGCCCACTCTAAAACTGCTCTTCCCCAAAAAATCGAAAAGGAAACTTTGATGATGTATTACCCCAAGCAGTGGGTGTGCCAATGAGCGCCACGCCTGCTTTTTACGCCTGTTTTCTTCGCTGCCGGGGCCGCATGAGCTTGCGGCGCGCAGGCCCGGCCATGCTCGCGGCCGCGTTGAGCGTGCCTGCGGCGTCGATGGCCCCGGCGCAAACCCCACAACCCCAGGCCACGTCCGAGGCGCTGGCGAGCTGGGCTTACCGCAAGCCACCTCGGGACGTGCCATTGCGGGTGGGCGTGCTGCCGCCCGAAGCCGTCATGCCCTACATATATCCTGGCCGAAAAATGCCAGATTCGATCTGCAACCGGATCTGGCAGGATCCATCAGGCTCCTATGAGCGGCCATTTGCCGTGACCTATGTTTCGGATCGACGAGTCTCTGAAACGCGGGCTTTGCCCGGTGTTTTTGCGCTCGACAACTATATTCTGCCTTCGCAGAATGATTTTGCACGATTGCAGACAGCGCAAGGATATGGCAAAGGCGAGCGCGGATTTTTTAATGCCGCCCAGGAGGCCGTGCTAATCGTAGATAATGATCAAGAAACAGGCATGGACAAGATCTATTGGGCACTTTACTTGAAAAAGATCAAGGCCGTCAAATGCGAAAATCAAAAGCTGTCCGAATGCAAGCGCTTTGAAGCCCAGGCCGAGCTTTATGAGTTCATGTACATGCCTGGAACTGATTTTTTGCGCAAGGCGGATATCGGCAAGGTCCATATCGATTCGCGCTGCGTGGGCCAGCAGTATTTGTACCATCGGGAGCCGTTTTTGGGGCGGCCCGGCTTGATCGAGCGTTTTTTGCCGTTGCTCAGGAATGATTGACAAAGAAAAATGAACACCCATTTCAACCGGGTGATCAATACAGTGCCATAGGGCCGGTCACAACATTCGCTTGCTGCTCAGGCAACCGCGCCCGCAAAGGCCAGCCGCTCACGCCGAGGGCTGGCCTTTTTCCTGCAGCATGCGGCGCATGTCGTCGAGCGAGACGCTGCTGTTCGGGCTGACCTTGAACTTGGGCGCGGCCTTCAGCGCGTGGCCGTAAATCACTTCAAAGGTCAGGCTCAGGCGGCCGTCTTCACCGGTCAAATGACGCGTCAACTCCTGCGCCAGCCGCGCTTTCCAGCCGCGCCCGCGCAGCCCGGAAAAGCGCGCCGGGTGAAAGTTGCGCCCCAGTTCGGCCAGCTCTTGCAGCAGCCGCTCCGGGGTTTCGTAGGTCAGCGTGATGCGCTCCATGTCCATCACCGGCTCGGCAAAGCCGGTCTGCACCAGCATGTCGCCCCAGTCGTGCATGTCGGTCAGCTCGTGGCCCGCTGGCGGCCAGCCCAGTTCGGCATAGATCGCCCGCAGCTCCCGCGCCGTGTCCGGGCCGAGGCAGGAAAACATCACAAAGCCATCGACTTTCAGCGCCCGGTGCCAGTCGGCCAGCAGCGCCTGCGGATCAGCCGCTTCGTGCAGCGCCATGTTGGCCCAGAGCATCTCGACGCTGGCGGGCGCGGGCGCTTCAAAATGCGTCGGCGCGGCGCGCCACTGGCTCGGGTTCCACCACGGTTTGGCCAGCGCTTTAGCCGCTGCCTGCGCCCGCTCGGGCGTGGCTTCGGCGACAAAACACGCCGCCGCCGGGTACAGCGCGGCCAGCTTGGCGTGCGCCTGCAGTCCGCCGCGCAGCGCGCCCCAGTGCGCCCAGGCCTGCGGTTGCAGCTTGATCCACTGCAGGCGCTCCTGCATGCGGGTGGCGACTTCCTCATGCAGCCACGGCGAGGCCAGCGGCGCGGCGCGCTGCCAGCGGCTGACGGCATTCGGATCAAGCGTGGGCGGGCGCGAAGTGGTGGTCATGGAAAAAATCAGAATCAGAAAATCAGGTTCAGCGCCGCAAACATGCAGCGCGGCAAAAAAGCGCCGGATGACGCCAGCGCACGAGTATATTGACGCGGGTGTTTACCCGCCTATTCCCCGCCGATTCACCCCTGCTGCGCCTGCCCGAACTGGCCAGCCAGTGCGCCGTCTGTCACAGCTGGCCCGCCCGGCAGCAGGTGTGCGCGCCCTGCGTCAGCCATTTCACGCGGCCCGTGCTGCGCTGCCTGTATTGCACGCTGCCGCTGCCCGCCGCCACCCAGCACCCGGCGGGCGCGAATCTGGAAGAACAGCTTTGCGCCGCCTGCGCTGTCGAACTGCCGCCGCTCGATGGCGCGCTGGCCGCTTTGGCCTATGCCTACCCGTGGTCTGGCCTGATTACCCGCTACAAATTCGGCCAGCAGCACGGCTGGGCCGGATTTTTCGCCAGCCTGATGCGCCAGACGCCCGGCGTGGCGCAGCTGCTTGATGAGCTGGCGCCGCAGGACTGGATTCTGCCGCTGCCGCTGTCCGGCCAGCGGCTGC
>JAPLPS010000197.1 GCA_026400075.1 Polaromonas sp. | reverse complement strand
GTCGATTGCCGCATGACCGGCTTTCGCGGCCGCATGGGGCTGTACGAGCTGCTGACGGTCAGCGAAGCGCTGAAGGAAAAAATCTCCAAGGAGCCGAATATGGACGCGCTGCGCCGCCAGGCGATCAAGGAAGGCATGCGCCCGCTGCGGCTGGCCGGTGCGCTGAAGGTGGCCGAAGGCCAGACGACCATCGAGGAAGTGCTGGCCACGACGCCGCCTATGGCTTGAAATGGCCTGAACAGGAGACAAGACTTGCAACTCAAAAATCAAAAAGACTTTTTTTCCGGCCTGATGTTCATGGTGATGGGCGTGGTGTTTGCCACCGGCGCCGCCAGCTACCCGATTGGCGAGGCCAGCCACATGGGGCCGGGCTATTTTCCGCTGTGCCTGGGCATTGTGCTGGCGCTGCTGGGCACTTTGATCACCTTCAAGGCGCTGGTGCTGGAGTCCGCTGGCGGCGATGAAGTCGGCCCGTGGGCCTGGCGGCCGCTGTTTTTCATCATTGGGGCGAATCTGGCTTTTGGCGTGCTGCTCGGCGGCCTGCCTTCGATTGGCCTGCCGTCTATGGGGCTGATCGCCGCCATTTATGCGCTGACCTTCATTGCCAGCATGGCCCAGCCCGGCTGGACTTTCAAGGCCACCTTTATCTTGGCCAGCGTGCTGGCCCTGGGCAGCTGGCTCACCTTTGTGCGGGTGCTCAAACAGCAGTTGACGGTGTGGCCTGCCGTCCTCGGCGGCTGAGGAGGCGGTTTGATGGAATTGCTAGACCACCTGTCGCTCGGCTTTGGCGTTGCCTTTACGCCGGTCAACCTGCTGTATTGCCTGATCGGCTGCCTGCTGGGCACCCTGATTGGCGTGCTGCCCGGCATCGGGCCGGTGGCGACGATGGCGATGCTGCTGCCCGCCACCTACGCGCTGCCGCCGGAGTCGGCGCTGATCATGCTGGCCGGGATTTACTACGGCGCCCAGTACGGCGGCTCGACCACGGCGATTTTGGTGAACCTGCCCGGCGAGGCGTCCTCGGTGGTCACCTGCATTGACGGCTACCAGATGGCGAGAAACGGCCGCGCTGGCCCCGCGCTGGCCGCTGCCGGACTGGGCTCCTTTTTTGCGGGCTGCGTCGGCACTTTGATGCTGGCCGCTTTTGCCACGCCGCTGGCCCGGCTGGCTTTCGAGTTCAGCCCGGCCGACTATTTTTCGCTGATGCTGCTCGGCTTGACGGGCGCGGTGGTGCTGGCTTCTGGCTCGCTGCTGAAGGCGATTGCGATGGTCGTGCTGGGCCTGCTGCTCGGCCTGGTGGGCACCGATGTGAATTCCGGCGTGGTGCGCTTTAACAAGTTTGACATGCCCGAGCTGATAGACGGCATCGGTTTTATCGCCATTGCGATGGGCGTGTTCGGTTACGGCGAGATCATCAAAAACCTGGCCCAGCCCGAGCATGCGCGCGAAGTCTTCACCGCCAACGTCAGCGGCCTGGTGCCGACCCAAAAAGACTTGCGCGACATGACGCCCGCCGTGCTGCGCGGCACTTTTCTGGGCGCTTTTCTCGGCGTGCTGCCCGGCGGCGGCGCCTTGCTGGCGTCGTTTGCCGCCTATGCGCTGGAAAAGAAAATCCGCGCCAAGCCGGGCGAAATCCCCTTCGGCCAGGGCAATATTCGCGGCGTGGCCGCGCCCGAGTCGGCGAACAATGCGGGCGCGCAGACCTCGTTTATTCCGCTGCTGACGCTGGGCATTCCGCCCAACGCCGTGATGGCGCTGATGGTCGGCGCGATGACGATTCACGGCATCCAGCCCGGCCCGCAGGTGATGAGCAGCAACCCGGCGCTGTTCTGGGGGCTGGTGGCCTCGATGTGGATTGGCAACGTGATGCTGGTGATTTTGAACCTGCCGCTGATCGGCATCTGGATCAAGCTCTTGACCGTGCCCTACCGCTACCTGTTTCCGGCGATTGTGCTGTTTTGCGCGATTGGCGTGTTTTCCGCCAGCAACAGCAGCTTTGACATCTGGATGGTCGGGCTGTTTGGCGTGATCGGTTATGTCTTCGTCAAGCTCGGCTGTGAGCCTGCGCCGCTGCTGCTCGGCTTCATTCTCGGGCCGATGATGGAGGAACACCTGCGCCGTGCGCTGCTGCTCTCGCGTGGCGACTGGAGCGTGTTTGTGACGCGCCCGATTTCGGCCAGCCTGCTGGCGGCGGCGGCGCTGATGCTGGCGCTGGTGCTGCTGCCGGTGATTCGCCAGCGGCGCGAAGAGGCGTTTGTTGAAGAGTGACTGGGCGGGCAGGGCGGGCCGTCTTCAATGGCGCTGACGGCCACGCCGATGCACTATGACGGCTGGCGCGCTGGCCGTGTCAAACTCGCCGTGATGAATCCGGCCTCAACAAACCCTCCGCCCGCCCCGAAAAGCCGCACTTACGGCCTGCTGCTGGCCACCTTCGGCGCGATTGCCTTCAGCGGCAAGGCCATCATCGTCAAGCTGGCTTACCGGCACGGCGTTGATGCGATCACGCTGATCATGTACCGCATGCTGTTTGCGCTGCCGATTTTCGCCGTCATGGCCTGGTGGGCCAGCCGGGGCAAGCCGCCGTTGACGCGCCGCGACTGGCTGGGCGTGGCCGGACTCGAACCCGACGCTGGTGATGCTGCTCGGGCTGGTGCTGTACCAGCGCCGCATCGTGGCGCGCCAGCTCGTCGGCATGGCCGTCAGCTACGTCGGCGTGGTGCTGGTGTTCGGCCACGAAATCACACTGCAGGGCAGCGACGCCGCGCTGGGCGCGCTGCTGGTGTTTTTGAGCGCTGTCAGCTACGCGATTTACCTGGTCTATAGCGGCGAGATGGTCAAGCGCCTGGGTTCGCTGCGGCTGGTCGGGCTGGCCACCACCGTGGCTTGCCTGCTGTGCCTGCTGCAGTTCGTGCTGCTCAAGCCGATGAGCGCGGCGGCGGTCGCGCCCGAGGTGCTGTGGCTGTCGCTTTTGAATGCCACTTTATGCACCGCCGTGCCGGTGCTGATGGTGATGATGGCGATTGAACGCGTCGGCGCCAGCGTCACCGCCCAGACCGGCATGGTCGGGCCGATTTCGACGATCCTGATGGGCGTGGTGATTCTGGGCGAGCCGTTTACCGCCTGGGTCGCGGCGGGCACGGTGCTGGTGATGGCCGGGATTTTTGTCTTCACCAGCAAGCGCTGACGGGCTGGCGCGGAAACAGTTTTTGCGAGGAATGATGCTGAACTATCTGGATTTTGACTACAGCGAAGACGCCGAGGGCATCGGCAGCTTTGAAGCGGTGGCCTCCACCTGGCCGGAGCAGGTCAGCGCCGTGCAGCGGGAAATCGCTTCGGTGCTGGACTGGGCCTGCAACACCTTTCCCGGCCAGCGCGGCCCGGTCGATGAGGGCGGCGACTGGGACTTTGACCTGCACGGCCAGCAGGAGTTCACCGTGCCGGAGGCGATGGACTACGACGAGGGCAGGGGCCGGTTCACGGTGCAGCCCGGGGCGCCCGGCAAGCCGCGCCACACGGTGACTTTGACGCTGAGCGGGACGGAGGAATTTTGCGCAGCCTTGCGCCAGCGCTTCGCTCTGGAATAGGCGTTCAACAGGTTTGCTACCGGGCTTGATCTCTGCGGCTTGTGCTGCGCTTGCAAGCCAGCTTCCTCTGTAGGCGAGGTGTGGCTTGAACCGCGCATCGCCAGCCTGCGCCCCACCGTCATGACGGGGCACAGGCACGGTGGCGCTACAGCACCAGATCGGTACTGGCCAGGCTGTTCACGCCCGCCAGGAAAATGGCGAACTCGGCGTCCGTATCGGCATCGGTGCTGCCGTACAGGATCTGGGTGGCCTCATCAAAGCGCAGCTGGCCCGTTGCGTCGCCAGTGAACGTCGAGACCGAGCCCAAAAAGGTGAAGGCCTGATCGCCGGTCAAGGCGGTGTTTGCATCCACGCCCAGCAGGTCGATTTTGTCGCCCTCGCTGGTCTTGAAGTCGGTGATGGTGTCCCAGGTGGCGATGGTCAGACCAAGTTCGGTCAGGGTATTGAAGTCAAACCTGTCGGCGCCCGTGCCGCCGGTCAATTGGTCGGCGCCCAGTCCGCCTATCAGGACATCGTTGCCAGCGCCGCCGTTCAGCGCATCGTTACCTGTGCAGCCGGTCAGATAATTGTTGCCTGCGTTGCCGGTCAGCGTATCTGCATAGTTGCTACCGGTGAGTCTTTCTATGTTCAGCAGTGTGTCGCTACCCGAGCCGCCGGTGGCTTGAGTGACGGTGCTGGCCAGACTGACCGTCACGCCAGCTGTGGCGTACTGGTAGGACACGGTGTCAGTTCCTGCTGCGCCGTTGAGGATGTTGTTGCCCGCGCCAGCGTACAGGGTGTTGCCCAGGCTGTTGCCGGTGAGGCTGGCCGTGCCGGTGGTGTTGATGCGGCCGTTCTCGACATTGGCACCCAGCGTGTAGGCGCTCAGGGAGCTGTAAACCTGGTCGGTGCCGCCAGTGCTGGCTGTGGCATTGGTTTCAATGACCACATCGGCCACATTGTCCACATAGTAGGTGTCGCTGCCATCGCCGCCGGTCATCGTGTCAACGCCAGCGCTGCCGTTTAGGGTGTTGCTGCCAGCGTTCCCGGTGAGTGTGTCAGCGTAGCTGCTGCCAGTCAGGTTTTCGATGTTGAGCAGCGTGTCGCTGCCCGAGCCGCCGGTAGCCTGAGCGGTGGTGCTAGCCAGGCTGACCGTCACACCCGCCGTGGCGTACTGGTAGGACGCGGTGTCTATGCCCAGGCCGCCGTCGAGGACGTTGCTGCCCGCGCCAGCGTAGAGCAGATTGGCCAGAGCGTTGCCGCTCAAGCTGGCCGTGCCGGACGAGAGAATGCGGCCGTTTTCGACGTTGGCGCCCAGCGTGTAGGCGCTGAGGTAGCTGTACACCAGGTCGGTGCCGCCGGTGCTTGTGGCGTTGGTTTCGATGACCACATCGCCTGCGCTGTCCACGTAGTAGGTGTCGCTGCCGTCGCCGCCAGTCAGGTGGTCAGCGCCAGTGCCGCCGTTCAGGATATTGCTGCCGGTGTTGCCGGTGAGCTTGTCGGCGAAGTTACTGCCGGTCAGGTTTTCCACGTTGAGCAGCGTGTCGCTGCCCGAGCCGCCGGTGGCCTGCGCGGCGGTGCTGAGCAGGCTGACCGTCACGCCAGCCGTGGCGTACTGGTAGGACACGGCGTCGATGCCCGTTGCGCCATCAAGCACGTTGCTGCCTGCCCCAACGTACAGGGTGTTGTTCAGGGTATTCCCGGTGAGATTGGCGGTACCGGTGGTGTTGATGCGGCCATTCTCGACATTAGCCCCCAGCGTGTAGGCACTCAAGGCGCTGAAAACCAGGTCAATGCCGCCGGTGCTGGTTACGGCATTGGTTTCGCTGACGACATCGCCTGCGTTGTCCACGTAGTAGGTGTCGCTGCCGTCGTCGCCAGTGAGGGTGTCGGCTCCGGTTCCACCTTTCAGTGTGTCGTTGCCAGCGCCGCCGTCCAGGTAGTCGTTGCCAGCGCCGCCGTCGAGCAGATCGTTGCCGCCGTAGCCGTACAGGTAGTCGTCACCGCCCAGCCCTATCAGAGTGTTGACCTGCTCCTCGCCATCCAACCAATCGTTGGCGTCGGTGCCATAAAACACTGCACCTTGCAAGTCGGCTGCTGTCCACACGGTGCCGTCGGCAAACTCCACTGCTTCGATCTGATAGGCGGTGCTGTTGTAAAAACGAGATACCAGCAAGGTGTCAGTTGTGCCGTTGATCTGGAAGTACAGGTGAGACTGGTCGCGCCAGTAGGTGACGTCGGATGGACTGACGTCGGTAGCAAAGCGCACAGTGTCCACATCGCCCCTGGCGGAAGCGTATTCGTCGATCAGGTCTTGGCCATAGCCGCGCCCGAACAGGTAAATGTCGTTGCCGCTGTCGCCCAGGAGCGCGTCGTTGCCTGCGCCGCCAATCAGGGTGTCGTTGCCCGCGCCGCCTTGGAGAAAGTCGTTGCCCGTACCGCCGTCGAGGAGGTCGTTGCCACCGTTGCCGTACAGGCCGTCGTCGCCCTCCAGCCCTGTCAGGGTGTTGGCCTGCTTATCGCCGTAAATTTGATCGCTGATGTTGGAGCCATGAAGTGCCGTACCTGCTTGCAAGTCAGCTGCTATCCACACGGTGCCGTCGGCAAACTCCACTGTATCGATCAGGTGGTCGGTGCTGTCGTAAAAGCCATACACCCACAAGGTGTCAGTTGTGCCATTGATCTGGAAGTACAGGTCGGACTGGTCGCGCCAGTAGTTGACATCGGACGGTCTGACATCGGCAGCAAAGCGCACGGTGTCCACATCGCCATCGGTGGAAGCATATTTGCTGATTACGTCCAGCTCAGAGCCGCGCCCGAACAGGTAAACGTCGTTGCCCGCGCTGCTTTGGAGACCGTCGGTGCCCGCGCCACCAATCAGGGTGTCGTTGCCCTCGCCGCCTTCGAGTACGTCGTTGCCCGCGCCACCAATCAGGGTGTCGTTGCCCGCGCCGCCGTACAGGGTGTCGTTGCCCGCGCCGCCGTCGAGCAGGTCGTTGCCGCCGTAGCCGTACAGGCCGTCGTCGCCACCCAGCCCTATTAGTGTGTTGGCCTGGTCCTCGCCAACCAACCAATCGTTGGCGTCGGTGCCATGAAACGCCGCATCTTGGAAGTCGGCTGCTGTCCACACAGTGCCGTCGGCAAACTTCACTGCCTCGATCTGATAGACGATGCTGTCGTAGAAACCAGATATCCACAAGGTGTCAGTTGTACCGCTGATCTTGAAGTACAGGTGGGACTGGTAGCGCCAGTAGGTGACGTCGGACGGGCTGATATCGGCAGCAAAGCGCACGGTGTCCACATCGCCCCCGGTGGGGGCGTATTCGTTGATCAAGTCCTGGCCAGAGCCGCGCCCGAACAGGTAAACATCGTTGCCCGCGCCGCCGTATAGGGTGTCGTTGTCAGCATTGCCGCTCATTGTGTCATTGCCGCTGGTACCAAAAATCGTAGCCATAAAGTTATTCCCTTTTTGTTGTAAAAATCAGTGGATGTCAGGGCCAAGTGCGGGTTCACGGGATAAAAACAGCAGCCTGCCTGGCAATGAGTCTTGACGATCATGTTCTTGGGGACGCTGGTCTGTATGCTGCGGCGCGGGGGGGGCAGCTTGTCGCTGCAGTGTGGGCGCAATCGAGGTGCCAGCATGGTTGGTTCAGCGCTTATGGGGTGGAAATGCGGCCCCATATACAGGGGCGCGAGAGCATCGGCCGGTGCTGCGCTTGCTTGCCGGGTTACTGTTGAATGGTTCGCAATGGCCCGCGAACGCACTTGAACTTGCCATCATTTGCCTGTCTCCCTGGATGCCCATTTTTGTATAGGGTCAATTTTTAGTTGAAGGGACTATAACCAGTGAAGCTGGGCGTGTCCATTTGTAAACCAACACCGGCGAGTCAACTCCAGCACTTGCCGCTGCCGGGGCCGCAACCCGGTGATCAGCGCCGCGCCGACACCACAATCCCGCCCACAATCAGCCCAAACGCTAGCGCGTGGTAAAGATGCGGCAGCTCGCCCAGAAACGCCGCTGACAGCAGCGCCGCAAACAGCGGCGTCAGGTTCGAGAAAAAACCGGCAATCGCCGGGCCGACGCGCTGCACGCCCATGCCCCAGCAGCGGTAAGCCAGCACCGCCGGGCCGATGGCGATGTAGAGCAGGGCGGCGGCCAGCGGCCAGCCCCAGGTCATCTGCGCGTCCGTCAGCGCCCATTCGGCGCCCGCAAACAGGCCCGACCAGCCCAGGCCAAAGGCAATCTGCGCCAGCAAAAAAGCCGCCCAGTCGCTGCGAATGTCAGCGGCCTTGCCGGGCTGCGTCAGCAGCCAGCTGTAAAACGCCCAGGCCAGCGTGGCCAGCAGCACGTACAGATCGCCCGGCACCAGTCGCACCTCGACCAGCAGCGCCCACTGTCCGCGCGCCAGCACCACCAGCACGCCCGCCATCGACAGCAGCGCGCCCGCCACCTGCTGGCGCGACACCCGCTGGCCAAAAAACAGCCCGCCCGTCAGCAGCATCCAGATCGGAATACTCGACGCCACCAGCGTGACATTCAGCGGCGTGGAGGTTTTCAGCGCCAGGTATTGCAGCGAGTTGTAGCTGCCGATGCCGAGCAGGCCGAGCAGCGCAAAGTGCTTCCACTGGCGCCACATCGCGCTGCCGGGGCGCAGCACGCGCCAGGCCAGCGGCAGCAAGATGACAAACGCCAGCGCCCAGCGCAGCAGGTTCAGCGTCATCGGCGGCACCAGCTCGTGAACGAGGCGGCCGACCACCGCATTGCCCGCCCAGAGCAAAGGGGCAAGCGTCAGTAAAAAAACGGTGGTGGGGCTCAAGCGGTGATTCATCCGCCTGACTGTACCAAGTGCTGCTGGCGCGGCTTGGCCCGACGGCAGCGCTTGGCCCGGATTCGTGGCACGATGGCGCCCGACCTTCTGACAAGCCACTCAAACCCCGGCGCTCAAGCGCGCCTCCAGGAAATTTCCATGACTCTGACGACCTCCAAAGCCGTGCGCATTGAGCAGCACGGCGGCCCCGAAGTAATGACGCTGGTCGATGTCCAGGTCGGCGAGCCCGGCCCCGGCGAGATCCGCATCCGGCACAAGGCGATTGGCCTCAATTTCATCGACGTGTACCAGCGCAGCGGCCTGTACCCGATGGCTATGCCGCTGCAGCTGGGCATGGAAGCGGCAGGCATCGTCGAAGCCGTCGGCGCGGGCGTTGTTCATTTGCAGCCAGGCGACCGCGCCGCCTATGCCAGCCAGCCGCCGGGCAGCTATTGCGAGCTGCGCGTGATGCCCGCCAAATGCGTGTGCAAGCTGCCGGACGCCATTTCCTTTGAAACCGGCGCGGCGATGATGCTCAAGGGCCTGACCGCGCAATACCTGCTGCGCCGCACGCTGCCCCAAGGCGGCTTGCAGGCGGGCGACTTTGTGCTGTTCCACGCGGCGGCGGGCGGCGTCGGCCTGATCGCCTGCCAGTGGGCCAAAGCGCTCGGCCTGCAACTGATCGGCACGGCGGGATCAAGCGAAAAATGCGCGCTGGCCAAGGCCAACGGCGCGGCTTTCGTCATCAACTACGCGACCGAAGATTTTGTCGCCCGCGTGAAGGAAATCACCGGCGGGCAGGGCGTCAAAGTGGTTTACGACTCGGTCGGCAAGGACACGTTCGAGCGCTCGCTCGACTGCCTGCGCCCGTTCGGCTTGATGGCCAGTTTTGGCCCTGACGCGCCAGACGCTGTTCAGCCACATCACCAGCCGCGAAACCACGCAGCAGATGGCCGACGAGCTGTTTGCCATGGTCGCCAGCGGCCAGATCGTGATCCATATCGACCAGCGTTTTGCGCTGGCTGATGTCGCCGACGCGCACCGCGCCCTTGAAGCACGAAAAACCACCGGCTGCACGATTTTGACGCTGGCCTGAGCCGCATTTGAAAGCGTCCTGTCAGAAAGATGGGCCGTCAAACTGTCACGCTTCAGACGGGAATCCATTTCATAATGACCTGTTTCAAAATATTTCCAAGGAATTTATGAAAAATCCTGCCTCAACTTCAGTGGGAATGTTTTCCCGTCTTGCCGGGCTGGCGCTGCTGCTGCTGGCCTCGGGCGCCCAGGCCCAGAGCTGCCCGCAGCGCGGCGAACTTGACGAGCTGTACTGCGACGCCAACCAGGACTTGCTCGCCGACCGGCCCCAAGTGAGCGTCAACCCGAACCGGATCGTGCTGGGCATTTCGGGCGTTGAAGACGCCAACACCGCCAAGCGCACCTACGGGCCGCTGCTCAGCTACCTCGGCACCTGCCTGAAAAAAGAGGTGGAAATGTTTCCCCCGGTGCGCGAAGGCGCGGTGCTCGAAGCCCAGCGCGCCGGCACGGTTCACATCGGCCACTACGCGACCGGCGGGATGCTGTACGCGGTCAATTTTGCCGGCGTGATTCCCTTTGCTGGCAAGGGCGACAGCAAAGTCGGCCACGCCGACAGCTACACGCTCAAGCTGCTGGTGCGCGCCGACTCGCCCGCCAAAAAGCTGCTCGACCTCAAGGGCAAGCGGGTCGCGCACACCAGCGCGGCGTCCAACTCCGGCAATCTGGCGCCGCGCGCGCTGTTTCCCGAGCAGGGCTTGAAACCCGACGTGGATTACAAAGTCGAATTTTCGGGCGGCCACGACCTGTCGCTGACCGGCGTGAAGCTGGGCCTGTATGACGCCGCCGCCGTGGCCTCCGACGTGATGGAGCGGATGATCGCCAAGGGCGAGATCAAGGCCAGCGATTTCCGCGTGCTGTACGAAAGCGACAGTTTTCCGACCGACGCTTTTTCGATGTCCAGCAATCTGGAGCCTGCCTTGCAGGCCAAAATCAGCAAATGCTTTGCCGACTTTAAATTTCCCGAAAGCATGAGCCGCGTGCTTGATGGCAACAACCAGTTTTTCCCGCTCGACTACCGCAAGGACTGGGGCGTGGTGCGCTTGATGGCCAGGGTCTCGGGCAATTCGCCGACCAAAGAGGGTTACCAGAAGCTTTTGCTGAGCAAGTAAGGCGGGCTTGGCGCGGGCCGTGGCGCCCTGCCAAGCAAGCTCTGTGCGCAGGCGCTGCGCATTTGTAATAAAGGTGGGCGAAAACTTCCTGGCGCCGCACTGTCGAGGGTTGTTCCGGCTGGCGCTCTGCTGGCAGGGCGGTTTAACAGGCCTGTAAAGAGCCCTTACCCTTTCAAAACAGGCGCTTTGATCTTGACACACTCCGCTGAAACCTGGCGCTCAGGCTGCCGTCAAATGGAGGCCGGGTCGGCGGGAATTCAAACTTCTGGCGAACCCGGCTCTGTTGTCTGGCTTTGCAAGGAGATTGATCATGAACATCAAATGGATGGCCCCGCTGGTTTCAGCTGTTGGCTTTGTGCTGCTTACTGGCGTGGCGGGTCAAGCCGTGGCGCAGACGCAAGACCCTTCTGCCGTACCCAAAACACGCGCTGAGGTTCAGGCAGAGTTGCTGGAGGCCCAGCGCACCGGCAACATCGTGTCGTGGGACGATTCGGGCTTGATGCTCAACCAGCTGTATCCGCAAAATTATCCGCCCAAGCCCGCAGGCCAGGGCTTGAGCCGCGAGCAGGTGATGGCCGAACTGCTCGAAGCCCAGCGCACCGGCAGCATTGTGTCGTGGGGCGATTCGGGCTTGATGCTCAACGAGCTGTATCCGCAGATGTATCCGGCTCGGGGGCGCTAGTTTTTCAAGGCAGCGCGCCGCATCCGCAGCAGCTCGTCCAGGATCAGGCAGGCCGCGCCCACCGTGATGGCGCTGTCGGCCACATTGAAGGCCGGGAAATGCCAGCCGCCATAGTGAAAGTCGAGAAAATCGACCACATAGCCGTGCCGGATGCGGTCAATCACATTGCCCAGCGCACCGCTCAAAATGCAGGCCAGCGCGAACGAAAACAGCTTTTGCCCGGCGTGTGCGCGCAGCATCCAGACGATGAACAGCGCCGCCGCCACGCCGATGCCGGTGAAGAACCAGCGCTGCCAGCCCGACTCCGACGCCAGAAATGAAAACGCTGCCCCCAGGTTGTGCGCCCGCACGATGTTGAAAAAGCCGGTCACATAAGTGCCCTGGCCCAGGCTGCTGTAAGCGTCCAGAATCAGCGATTTGGTGAACTGGTCGGCGACGAAGAGCGCCAGCGCCAGCCCCAGCCAGGGCAGCATGCGCACCGTCGCCGAAGCCTGCCGGACTGAGACCGGCTGGGAAGTCTGCGCCATTATGCGAACTTCCGTTCTTCGCCCGCGCCATGCAGGTTGCTGGTGCAGCGCCCGCAAATCGTCGGGTGGGCGGGGTCGGCACCCACGTCGTCGCGGTAATGCCAGCAGCGTTCGCACTTGGCGGCGGCGCTGGGTTTGACGCTGGCTTGCAGCGCTTCGCCTTCGCCCAGTTCCAGCACCGAGGTGATGAAGACGAATTTCAAATCCTCGCCCAGGCTGGCCAGCAGCGCGTGGTCGGCGGCGTTGACTTGCAGCGCGACATTGGCCTGCAGCGATGAGCCGACCTGGCCTTCGGCGCGCAGCGCTTCGATGTCCTTGTTGACGGCATCACGGATTTCGCGGATGCGCGCCCACTTGGCCAGCAGCGCATCGTCTTTTGGTTCAAAGACGGTATAAGTTTCCATAAAAATACTTTCACTTTTATGAACCCAACCAACGAAACCTTGGGTGCGAGTGACACCATTCACCTCGGTGACATGGGTTTGGTAAGTATTGAAAACCTTCCACGCCTCTTCGGCGGTAAAGCTCAAAAACGGCGCCATCCAGCGCAGCATCGCGTGGGTGATGGCGTGCAGCGCGGTCTGGGCGCTGCGCCGGGCCAGTGATTTCGGCCCCGTCGTGTAAAGCCGGTCTTTCAACACGTCGAGGTAAAACGCGCCCAGGTCTTCGCTGCAATAAATCTGCAGTTTCGAGACGACCGGGTGGAATTCATACTTTTCGTAATGGGCCAGGATGTCGGCTTGCAGCTCGGCGGCGCGGCTCAGCGCGTAGCGGTCGATTTCCAGCATCTGGTCCAGCGGCACGGCATCCGTGGCCGGGTCAAAGTCGCTGACGTTGGCCAGCAAAAAGCGCAGCGTGTTGCGGATGCGGCGGTAGGCGTCCACCACGCGCGCCAGAATCTTGTCGTCAATCCCGAGATCGCCCGAGTAGTCGGTCGAGGCGCACCACAGGCGGATGATTTCCGCGCCCATCTTGCCGCTGATTTCCTGCGGCGCGACGACGTTGCCTTCGCTCTTGCTCATCTTGCGGCCCTTGCCGTCCACGGTGAAGCCGTGCGTCAGCAGGCCTTTGTAGGGCGCGTGGTCGTACATCGCGCAGGCGGTCAGCAGCGACGAATGGAACCAGCCGCGATGCTGGTCGTGGCCTTCGAGGTAGAGGTCGGCGGGCCAGCTGGACTGCTCGGCGTGGCTGTGGCGCAGCACATGGTCGTGCGTAGTGCCGGAGTCAAACCACACGTCCAGAATGTCGTTGACCTTGGTGTAATGCTCGGCATCAACGGCGCCCAGAATGTCGGCAGCGTTGACCTTGCTCCAGGCTTCGACGCCGCTTTGCTCGACCATGCTGGCGGCCTGGTCCATGATTTCCATGGTGCGCGGGTGCAGCTCGCCGGTGGCGGTGTGGATAAAGAAAGGCAGCGGCACGCCCCAGTTGCGCTGGCGCGAGATGCACCAGTCGGGCCGTCCGGCAATCATCGATTGCAGGCGCAGCTTGCCGTTTTCCGGGTAAAAGCTGGTTTCCTCAATCGCAGCGAGGGCGAGCTGGCGCAGCGTCTTTTGCGCCTTGTCGCTGGCGAACACGCCTTGCGTGCCCGGCGTTTCGGCGTCCATGCGGATGAACCATTGGGCTGCCGCCCGGTAGATCACCGGCGTCTTGTGGCGCCAGCAGTGCGGGTAGCTGTGCGTGATGGTTTCGGTGGCAAACAGGCGGCCGTGTTCGCGCAGTTTTTCGATGACCAGCGGGCAGGCTTTCCAGATGTTCAGCCCGCCAAACAGCGGCAGTTCCTCGACATAGCGGCCGTTGCCCTGCACCGGGTTCAGGATGTCGTCGTAGGCGATGCCGTTGGTCACGCAGGAGTTAAAGTCTTCCACGCCGTAAGCGGGCGCGGAATGCACGATGCCCGTGCCGTCGTCGGCGGTGGCGTAGTCGGCCAGAAATACGGGGCTTAGGCGCTGGTAGCTGTAAGCGCCGCCTTCATCGCTCACGCCGTGCAGCGGGTGCATGAAATTCAAACCACTTAGATTCTTGCCTTCGGTGGACTGAACTACTGTTGGAAAGTTTTTTTCTCCCTTTTCATCGTATTCAGCTAGTTCAAAGCGTTCCAGACATTTTTCAACTAGCGACGATGCAAGAACAAGAAGGCCCCGATCAGTTTCAACCAGCGAATACTCTAGATCAGGATTCAAGTTGAGCGCTTGATTTGCTGGAATCGTCCATGCAGTGGTTGTCCAGATCACGGCAAAAATATCCGTGGCAAGGTACTTTTCGTAGTCAGAGTAGCTCTTGTTAACCCCAAATGCCTGGAGAAGCTTTTCCGGCTCGGCGCATTTAAAACCGACATCGAGGGTTTGCGATTTTTTATCGGCGTATTCGATTTCAAACTCGGCCAGCGAGCTGCCGCAGTCAAAACACCAATAAACCGGCTTCAAGCCGCGATAGACAAAGCCGCGCTCCATGATGCGTTTCAGGGCGCGGATTTCGTTGGCTTCGTTGCCGAAATCCATCGTCTTGTACGGATTGTCCCATTCGGCGAGCACGCCCAGGCGCTTGAAATCGGCCATTTGACCGGCGATTTGTTCAGTCGCAAAGGCGCGGCTTTTCGCCTGCACCTCGTCGCGTGACAGGCTGCGGCCGTGCAGCTTTTCAATGGCGTTTTCAATCGGCAGGCCGTGGCAGTCCCAGCCGGGCACATAGACGGCGTCCATGCCCTTGAGCTGGCGCGCCTTGACGATCATGTCTTTCAGGATCTTGTTGACGGCGTGGCCGATGTGGATGTTGCCGTTCGCATACGGCGGGCCGTCGTGCAGCACAAAGCGCGGCTTGCCCTGGCGCACGTCGCGCAGCTTTTTGTACAGTCCCTTGTCTTCCCACTCCTTGACCCAGCCCGCTTCGCGCTTGGGCAGGTCGCCGCGCATCGGAAACGGGGTGTCGGGCAGGTTCAGGGTGCTGC
>JAPLPS010000209.1 GCA_026400075.1 Polaromonas sp. | reverse complement strand
GTAGTCCATGTCCAGCGGGCGAAACTCGCCGCTGTCCACGCCGCGCTGCAAAATCCGGCGTATCAGCGTCTGGCCGGGCTGGACGACTTCCTGCTGGTAAAAAGCGGCAATCTCGGGGAAATTGCCTGCCTCGCACATCATCAGCTTGGTGATGCCCGACGCGGGCGTGGCGCCGACCAGATTCCACCAGCTGTTCAGGCAAATGCCGACCATCTCGGCGCTGCTGCCCTCGAAAGCGTCAAACAGGCTGTTCCACTCCTTGAAATGGCCGGAAATATTCTGGCGCACCACGGCCTTGAACAGCTCTTCCTTGTTCTGGAAATACAAAAACAGCGTGCCCTTGGAGACACCGGCGCGGGCCGCAACTTCTTCAACCTTGGTGGCGGCAAAGCCTTTTTCGACAAACAGCGCCAACGCCGCGTCGAGCAATTCGCCCGGACGCGCCTCCTTGCGCCGCTCACGCTTGGCGACGGCGGCTTTGACGGGGCAACAAAATAATTTGGAAAGGGACATGGTTACTGACTCACTGGTTAGTAATGTAGCGCCTCGCCTGGCGGGCGTCAACCGCAGGGCGCGGCGCTGGCCTTAAACGTTGATCAGCCGCTGCAGGGCCAGACCCAGGCCTTCGCGCAGCACTTCGCGACAGGCCTGCATGCCACGCGCCGAGGGCAGCCATTCGAGAATGACGTTTTCCTGCGCCAGCACATAGCCGGTCGGGGCTGGCGTGACCTTGAAGCCGGACTGCTCAAAGGCGGCCATCGCGCGCGGCATGTGCCAGGCGTCTGTCACCAGCGCGATGTTGTGGATGCTTTCCTGGTGCAGCATCTGCGCGAGTTCTCTCGCATTGCCCGCCGTGTCGCGTGACTTGGTTTCGACCCAGCGCAGCTTGACGCTGTAGTCCTCCAGTGCCACCCGGGCCGCGACGGCGGCTTCCGAGATGGGTTGCGCGCTTTCCGCCGCCCAGCCGATGCCGCCGCTGAAGGCAATCGGCAGGCAGTAGTGACGCGCCAGCCACAGGCCAAAGCGCAGCCGGCTCGCCGATCTGTCAGAGGGCTGGGCCAGGGCCGGGGTCGAGCCGTATTCGGGCGCCAGCGGCAGCAGACCGCCGCCCAGGATGACGATGGCCTGCACCTTGTTGGTTTTAAACTGGGCTTTGGTCACCGGCTCAAACTGCGGCAGCACATTGGCCGCCAGCAACACCGCGATGCCGTGGCAGCTGAACACCCAGAGCGATGCCAAAGTCCATGATGAAGGCTAAAAATAGCCAATTGTGCCCGCAGGCTGTTCAGCTTTGAAAAAGCCTGATGCAGCAGTCAGCGCGCCAAGCGTCTAAAGTAGTGCCACTCTTTCATATCAAGGAAACCATCTGATGCATGAATCGCAAACCATCACTCTGGGCGGGGGCTGTTTCTGGTGCCTCGAAGCTGTTTATGTCAAGGTGCGCGGCGTGCTTGACGTGGAGTCAGGCTACAGCAACGGCCAGGCGGCGCGGCCCAGCTACGAAGCGGTCTGCACCGGCCGCACCGGCTGCAATGAAGTCGTCAAACTGACCTACGACCCGGCGCAGATCACGCTGCGCGAGGTGCTGGAAATCTTCTTCGTCATCCACGACCCGACCACGCTGAACCGCCAGGGCAACGATGCGGGCACGCAGTACCGCAGCGGCATTTATTATTCGACGCCCGAGCAGAAAGAAGTCGCCGACGAGATGATTCGCCAGATGAGCCAGGACAAGTTATTCGGCCAGCCCATCGTGACCGAAGTCTTGCCGCTGGCCGATTACTGGCCTGCCGAGGATTACCACCAGGATTATTTCGAGCGCAACCCGAATCAAGGCTATTGCGCTTTTGTCGTCGGGCCGAAGGTGGACAAGTTTCGCAAGACGTTTGCGGCGCGGGTGAAAGACTGACAGCTTGGCCGCGCCGGGAGGGTTTTCGAAGTCAGGATAATTCCGGCGGCTCAGTCGCCTCAGTCGCCTCAGTCGCCTCAGTTGGCGCAGTCGGTCGCTGCCGGGCAAAGTAAAACCACTCGTCCCCGACCTCGGCCTGCGGGTTGGGAAACACGATAAACCCGTCCTGCGGCGCGCAGACCGGCTCGCCGTCGTGGCGCACGCCGATCAGCTCGCCCGCTTTCACCGCGTCAAAACTGTCCCAGTCGCGGCTGAAGCGGTCGCCCGGATGCTCAAAGTCGGTGACATCGACCAGGCGCAGGATTTCGCGCTGCGCGGGCATCGGCAGCAAGGGCAGCGCGGCCAGTCCCAGCAGCGCCAGCGTCTGCAAAATCGCCAGCCGGGCGACGTGGACGGCTTGCGGGTCGTCGTGCTGGCCGCATTCGAGCGTGATGCCGTAGCCGCCGCGCGAGCGTGTGTATTCGACGGTGCCGACGCCGTAGTTCGGATTCGTCGCTGGCCCGCTGGTGCGCCGCTGCGCGCCGCGTGCGTAGGTTTCCAGCCAGCCTTCGAGAATCCGGTGCGGCCCGGTGTTCAGCGCCAGCGCCAATTCTTCGGTGGCGTGGCCGAATGGCTCCAGCGTACCCGTGTTGTTTTGCGGCCCGAGCATCGCAAACGGCGCGCCGCCGGTGTGAAACGAATGCAGATCGAGCACCACATCGTGCGTGTCCAGCAGCGGGCACAGCGCGTTGGCAATGCGGTCTTCAAAATCCTGCGCAATGGCCTTGGGCGCCATGTT
>JAPLPS010000115.1 GCA_026400075.1 Polaromonas sp. | reverse complement strand
GCCCGGCCTGTACGGCACCGAGCAGCTCGACGGCTGGAAACGCGTCACCGGCGCCGTGCATGCGGCGGGCGGCAAAATCGTCGTCCAGCTCTGGCATGTGGGCCGCATCTCGCACCGCGACCTGCAGCCCGGCGGCGGCGCGCCGGTGGCGCCCTCGGCCCTCACCGCGAACACCAAAACCGTGCTGATCAAGGACGGCGTGCCGACCTTCGTGCCGACCTCCGAGCCGCGCGCGCTTGACGCCGGGGAGCTGCCCGGCATCGTCCACACCTACCGCGCCGCCGCGCTGAATGCGGTGGAAAGCGCCGGTTTTGACGGCGTCGAAATCCACGGCGCCAACGGCTATTTGCTCGATCAGTTTTTGAAAAGCAGCGCCAACCTGCGCACCGACGACTACGGCGGCCCGATTCGCAACCGCGCCCGGCTGCTGCTCGAAGTGACCCGCGCCATCGTGGACGCGATTGGCGGCGGGCGCACCGGCATCCGGCTGTCGCCCGTCACGCCCGCCAACGATGTGTTTGATGTGCATCCGCAGCCGCTGTTCGAGCATGTGGTCAAGCAGCTGGCCAAGATGGATCTGGCCTTCATCCACGTCATCGAGGGCGCAACCGGCGGCCCGCGTGAGCTGCCCGAGCGCCCGTTTGACTACGCCGCGCTGAAAGCGGCCTACCGCGCCGCAGGCGGCAAAGGCGCCTGGATGGTCAACAACGGCTACGACGGCCCGCTGGCCGAGCAGGCCGTGCAAAGCGGCAGCGCCGATCTGGTGGCGTTCGGCAAAGCCTTTATCGCCAACCCGGATCTGGTCGAGCGCCTGCGCCTGAAAGCGCCGCTGAACCCGCCCGACCCGACGACGTTTTACGGCGGCGGCGCCAAGGGCTACACCGACTACCCGGCGCTGGCCCCCTAAAGCGCGCCGATGCTCAGCAAACCGCTGATCCTGGTGGTCGAAGACGAGTCCGGCATCGCCGACACGATTCAGTATGTGCTGAGCACCGATGGCTTTACGCCGCTGTGGTGCAGCACCGCCCAGCAGGCGCTGCGCGAGTTTGCCGCCGCGCTGCCCGCCCTCGTCATTCTGGATGTGGGCCTGCCCGACCTGAACGGCTTTGAGCTGTTCAAGCGCCTGCAGGCGCTGCCCGGCGGCGCGCAGGTGCCTATGCTTTTTTTAACCGCCCGCAGCGACGAGATCGACCGCGTCGTCGGCCTGGAGCTGGGCGCCGACGATTACATCGCCAAGCCGTTTTCGCCGCGTGAGCTGGTGGCGCGTGTGCGCGGCATCCTGCGCCGCAGCGTGCGCCCGCCGCTGGTGGCGCCCGCGCTGTCGCCTGCGCCGCTGGCGTTGCCGTCCGGCGCGCCGGGCGTATCCAGCGCCAGCCCTTTCGCGCTGGACGAGGAGCGCCGCCAGATCCGCTTTTACGGCCAGTTGCTGGCGCTGTCGCGCTACGAATACGGCATTTTGCGGCTGCTGGTGCGCAAACCCGGCCGCGTCTATAGCCGCGACGAGCTGCTCGATCAGGTCTGGGAAGACGGCAGCGGCAGCCTGGACCGCACCGTTGATGCCCACATCAAAACGCTGCGCGCCAAGCTCAAGGCCGTCGCGCCCCTGACCGAGCCGATACGCACCTCACGCGGCTCGGGCTACGCGCTGGGCGAAGACCTGCCGGGCGCGCTGTGACGCGGCGCAACCGCATTTTCATCGGCATTTTGCTGATTTATGCGCTGGGCATTGCCTTCATGCTCTACCGCATCATGGACGACATCGACCCGCGCTACCGCGAGTCGGCTGAAGAATCGCTGGTCGAAACCTCGCAGTTGCTGGCCAGTCTGGCTGAACAAGAAGTGCGCGCTGGCGCCATCGACACCGCCCGGCTGGCGCCGCTGTTCAAGGCGCTGTATGCGCGCCAGTTTGACGCGCAGATTTATTCGCTGCGCAAAAACCGCGTCGAGCTGCGCGCCTACGTCACCGACGGGGCGGGCCGGGTGCTGTTTGACTCGCTGGGCAAATCGGCGGGCGCCGACTTCTCGCGCTGGCGCGACGTGCGCCTGACGCTGCGCGGTGGCTACGGCGCACGCGCCACCCGCGACGTGAAGGAAGACCCAAGCAGCTCGGTGATGTACGTCGCCGCGCCGATTCGCTGGAACGGCCAGATCATCGGCGTGGCCAGCGTTGGCAAGCCGGTGACCAGCTTTGGCCAGTTCGTCTCGGCGGCGCGGAAAAAAACCCTTTACGTCGGCCTGATCTCGGCGCTGGCGGTGCTGCTGCTGGCGATCATCGTCTCGGTCTGGCTGGTGCGCCCGTTTGGCCTGACCGCCGACTATGTGCGCTATGTGCGGGCGCAGCGCTCGCTGAACCTGCCCCGGCTCGGGCGGCGTGCGCTCGGCGTGCTTGGCGCGGCCTACAACGAAATGCGCGATTCGCTGGCCGGGCGCAACTACGTCGCCGACTACGTGCAGACGCTGACGCACGAGGTCAAAAGCCCGCTGTCGGCGATTCGCGGCGCCGCCGAGCTGCTGCAGGAGCCGGACATGCCGCAGGCCGAGCGCGAGCATTTTCTGGCCAACATCACCCGCGAAGCCGGGCGCATCCAGGAAATGGTCGATCGCATGATGGAGCTGACCGCGCTGGAGACGCGCCGCGCGCTGGACAATGCGCGCCCGGTGGCGCTCAAGCCGCTGCTCGACGAGCTGGCGGGCGGGGCGCGGGGCGCCGCCGGGCTGCGCAACATCGCCATCGAGGTCGATGCGCCGCCTACGCGCAAGACAAGGTGTTCGAGAAGTTCTATTCACTCGCCCGCCCGCATTCGCGCAAGAAAAGCACCGGACTCGGACTGGCCTTCGTCAAGGAAATCGCCGCGCTGCACGACGGGCGCATTGAGCTGAATAATGCGCCGGACGGCGGCGCGCTGGCCACGCTGTCGCTGCCAAGGGCGGCGGCGTAGCGCTGGGCGAGTCAAAGAGATGGCATTGAAGCTGGACTTTTTGCCGCCCTACAGTTCGGAGCGCGAGCGCATCGAGAAGCTGTGACTACCGGATAAAGTATAAGAAAGCACTGGCCATGAACAAAGGATACCTCTTGGAATCGGTGCAATCGTCCGGGATGTGACACGTAGGCAGTCCGGTGGAGGCCACGTCTTTTGCGGCTGAAACGAATTTAATGGTCTTGTTATAAGACAACTTTCCCATCTAACGCCTTTTGCCAAAAACCTCTTAATGCACCAATATAGCGTTCAATATCAGCGCTTGACAATTTTATATTGTGGCCATTGATGAGGCTTGGATATTTAGATTGGAGATTTTTAGCTGCGTTGCTTTCATTGCCATGCTTGATTGCATTTGCAACCATCCTCAGCTCTTTATTTAGAATCAACCAATCTTGGCATGAATCCAATGCATAGCCAGTAGAAGCCAAGTTTGGTTTTAATATGTCTGCTTCATCTGAGCCAAAAACCCTCTTCTTTTGTCGTTCAAAAAGATGAAACAACCAAACAGCCGTAGAGTTCAAGAATTCTTGCTTTAATTCTTGTTCAATGAATATATGGTTAAGCTCCTCAAAGTAAGCATCCTCTTCAATACAGCCTTCATCGTCTGCTTCAGGGTTGAAGTTTACTGCCTTATATTCAAGCAAGCTTTTTCGCTTTTCAGCAGCTTCAGATTCAATACTATGAAAGCTATTAAGTAACCTCTCAAGAGCCGTTCTTTGGAAGCCATCAATTTCATCTTCAATTTTAATTTTTACTATTTCCGGGTACATCTATTATTTCCTTCTCTTTATAGCGCCCCAACTAAGCCGCAGTAGCGTAGCTGGCGTCGGCTTGAATAAATTGTTAGGGCTTATGTGCTTCAGAAACTCTGCAAATCGCTTGTCATATATATCGTTAATTAGCAATCGAAGCAGTATTTATTTTATCTACCGGAGTGAAACTGATGGTAGGCTCGACTTCCAGCTTGTTGAGGTGCCTGCTGAAAAAATTCAAGTAAGGACTATCCCCTTCCAAAAAAACTATCAGATTCTCTTTCGCACGGGTGAGTCCAGTGAATACCATTTCTGGACTGTCATTGTTATTTACCAGTAGGAAGATAAAAGGAGATTCAAATCCCTTGAAGCTATGCGTGGAACTGAGTTTCATCACGCCGCTATTGAGATTAAACCCGGCCTTCTTCGCCCCGCTGATCTTATCGTAGCTCCGAGAATATTTAGGGTGCTCGGTCACTTCGTGTGAGGGAAAAGAACATAGTGTCCGCTCTTTGTGGGTTTCTGAAGTTCGTAGTAGGTGATCGAGTTTTCGGAGAACAGCCTCTTGAGAGGAGATTATAGAGATATCGTTCGGATGAATCTTGTTGTCCTTAGCTATTTCAATAATTATCCCAACAAGCTGCCAGAAATTTTCTCTGTCAAAAGCACTGTAGGCTTGAATTCCCACGCTCGTGAGGGTCAATTGGAAAGATTCATCGGAGTCTAGTTCGTAGTTCTGAAGAAGAAAGCTCTTTTGGAATGATTCCACCATGGGAATAATTGGAGAATTAGCTGCATAGCGGAAGCTCTTCGTCAGCTTCACCCATTTTCCAAAACCTTCAACGACCTTTGAACGCCTCTCTTCGTCCAGCGCACGCTTGTAGATGTTTTGCTTTTCGTCACCAAAAAGAATCATCTCCCCGTCTTCTTCAAGGAAGTAGGAACGAATAATTTTTATCCACTCTGGCTTGTAATCTTGAATTTCGTCAATCAAGATGGTGTCGTACTTGGTCTTGATTTCCGCGCCCTCGAAAATCCTCAGATTGCTATAGTATTCCGCTTCAAAATAGCGATCACGCTCTGCGGCAATTCGCCTTGCAATGGCAGGATTATTTCCTTCATATTGAAGACTTTTTGGAATCTCAATTTCAATGCCAGAGTTATTTATGGAATTGGTTATAAATCTGTGGTAGTTACTAATGTCAAAATAAGACCATGAGAAATCTTCTCTGACGGCGCTGATCTTGTCGTGGATGTAGCTGCCAAGTGTGATATTGAAAGTCAATACCAAAACTTTCCCACCGTGGCGCTTGTGAGCATTTACGGCTCTACCAGCGAGAACAACGGTCTTCCCTGATCCTGCAAGGCCACAAACCTTGGCCCGTGCCTTGGCCGCACTCTGAATCAGTCTGCTTTGTCTGTCGGAGTAGCTGGGCGACTTGCCTTCCGAAGCATAGTGATAAGGAGGGGTGAGCAGCCGCTTGAATTCGTTGTACACGGATTCATCAAAAATGCTTTCCTTCGCCTTTATGGGAAAGCTGATTTTTTGGAGCCGGTCTTTGTGAAGAGACAAGGACATGTCCCGTTCAAACCTATGCTTGCCCCGTTCAAGCCATTCACGAGATTTTTCGTAGGCATCAAAATCTCGCTGCTTTGACCTGAACCCATTTTCATTGTCACGCGACTGGACATGTAGCCTATCAAGGTGAGGCTGATAAAGCCGTTGTATAGCTTCTTTGCTTCCGTGGTGAAAATAAACGTAAGTTCTGATCATCTTGAAGAAATTTTCATTCTTCAAGCTCTTCTCCAGCAGACCATTGACGTGAATGTCGAAGAAATTCTTCTTATAGGCGTAGACCTGCGCGAAAGGGGATTTCACCCGCTGTGACCGAGAGGCGATGCTGACAGCCCATTTGTTGTTGGTGTCAATGCTGTAGAGGTCTAAATTCCAGTCCTTGACCTCTATGATGATTACCCCCACTTTCGGGGACATAAGCACTATATCTGGCCGATCCCCGTTGAAGCAAGGTTGGAAATAGACTTCAGTCTGATCGTCAAAATAGGTAGCCAAGAACTCCAACAGAAATACTTCGCCTTCGGTTGGCTTTTGTTTGGCTGCTTTTGCAGCTTCCAAGTTCGGAATGAGAATTGCCATAATATCTGAATCACCCAGGTTTTCGGAAGTCCTAACGTAAATTGGACGACTGAATACTACCCGAACTAACAAACCAAGATCATAAAAATCCTAATTTTCTTTTCAATGAGTTTTCTAATTTTCTCCATTAGAAAATCCTAAAAAATCAGCGGATGAAATGAATTTAACCACCGCAACCTCAGTCTTCACACCGACTTCACACAAGCACCCCGAAAGCTTCGCGAAAACTTCAAACCGGCTTCCTCGGCGGCGGCGATGCTTGCGCATTGCCTGTCACACCCGCCCAAGGAGCCCCTGATGAAGCTACTTTCCCTCGAAGCCAGCAGCGCCTGCTGGCTCTGGCGCGCTACCGCCAGCGTCGCCACCGTCTGCTTTTTCACGCTGACCGCGTGCCCGGTGCAGGCGCAGGACGCCAGCGCGCCCCGGCAGAAAACCGAAAGCCCGTATTTTTTCGTCAAGGGCGGCGAGCCCGGCCTGGACAAGCTGCCACTGAAATCGACCCAGGTCGATGTGCGCATTTCCGGCGTGATTGCCGATGTCACCGTCACCCAGCATTACAAGAACGAGGGCCAGCGCGCCATTGAGGCCAATTACGTGTTTCCCGGCTCGACCCGCGCCGCCGTCTATGGCATGAATGTGCGCCTGGCCGACCGCCTCATCACCGCCAACATCCGCGAAAAGCAGCAAGCCAGGCGCGACTACGACAAGGCCAAAAAAGACGGCAAAACCGCCGCGCTGCTGGAGCAGCAGTTGCCCAATGTGTTCCAGATGAACGTCGCCAACATCCTGCCCGGCGACGACATTGCGGTCGAGCTGCGCTACACCGAGCTGCTGGTGCCGCAGTCGGGCAACTACCAGTTTGTCTTTCCGACCGTGGTCGGGCCGCGCTACAACAGCCCGTCTTCCAGCCAGGCGCGTTCGGCCTGGGTCGGCCAGCCCTATCTGCCCGCAGGCGAGGCGTCGGCGACGGCGTTTGACATCAAGGTGGCGCTGAGCACGCCCATTGGCCTGAAGGAAGTGCGCTCCACCACCCACCGGATCAACGTCAAAATGAACGACCAAAACCACGCCGCCATGTCGCTGCAAGCCAGCGCCCAGAGCGAGAACAACCGCGATTTCATCCTCGACTACCGGCTCGCCGGTGAGCAGATCGAGTCCGGCGTGATGCTCTTCCAGGGGCCGCCGGGCCAGGGCGGCGCCAGCGGCGAGAACTTCTTTCTGGCGATGATCGAGCCGCCAAAGCAGATCGCCGCGCAGGCCATCAACCCGCGTGACTACATTTTTGTCGTCGATATTTCCGGCTCGATGCACGGCTTTCCGCTGGACACGGCCAAGACGCTGCTGCGCGAGCTGATCGGCAAGCTGCGCCCCAGCGACACCTTCAACGTGCTGCTGTTTTCGGGCAGCAACCGCTTGTTAAGCCCCCAGTCCGTTCCGGCGACACAGGCCAATATCGAGCAGGCCATCCGCACCATTGACGCCGAAGGCGGCGGCGGCAGCACCGAGCTGATGCCGGCGCTCCAACGCGTCTATGCCGAGCCGAAGGCGGCTGATGTGTCGCGCACCGTGGTGGTCGTGACCGACGGCTTTGTCACCGTCGAGCGCGAGGCTTTCGAGCTGGTGCGGCGCAACCTGTCGCAGGCCAATTTGTTTTCGTTTGGCATCGGCTCGTCGGTGAACCGGCATTTGATGGAAGGGCTGGCACGCGCCGGGATGGGCGAGCCCTTCATCATCACCGAGCCGTCGCAGGCAGCGGCGCAGGCGGCGCAGTTTCGCAAGATGATCGACTCGCCGGTGCTGACCAGCGTCAAGGCGCGCTTTGAAGGCCTCGATGTCTATGACGTGGAACCGGCCCAGCTGCCCGACGTGCTGGGCGAGCGCCCGGTGGTGCTGTTTGGCAAATGGCGCGGCACGCCAGGCGCCAGGGCACAGGCCGTCATCGAGGGGCAAAGCGCCAGCGGCCCGTATCGCCACGCGGTGCCGATTGCCGCGCAGGCGGGCCAGGAGGCGGCGGCGCTGCGCTACCTGTGGGCGCGCCACCGCATCGCCGCGCTGTCCGACCAGGAGGCGCTGGAAGGGCAGGGCGACTACCGCCAGCGCATCACCGATCTGGGTTTGAAATACAGCCTGCTGACGCAGTACACCAGCTTTCTGGCCGTCGATGAAGTGGTGCGCAACACGCAGCCACAGGACGCCACGACGGTGAACCAGCCGTTGCCGCTGCCGCAGGGCGTCAGCAATCTGGCGGTGGGCGACATCAGCGTCGGCGCGCTGGTGCCTTCGACGCCGGAACCGGCCACCTGGGGCGCGGTGCTGGTGTTGCTGTCGGTGCTGGCGCTGCTGGGACGGCGCGAGCGGCGCCAGCGCAGGCAGCGCGAAAGCGGCCTGGTTCGCTTCACCGCCTGACGCTTGACGCCACCTGAGACCGCCGCCACCCAAGGAGAATTCTGATGAGTCAGCACCGCCGGGTTGACCTGGGTGGCGCGCCGCGTTTTGTGCGCTGGGGCAGCCGCATCGACAGTCTGGCGCCCGGCGTCTGGCTGGCGCTGCTGGCGGCGGCGCTCTGGCCGAGCTGGCTCTGGATGGGCAGGCGCATGCTGGATCAGTCGGACGACCCGCTCGGCCTGCTGGCGCTGGCCGCGCTGGGCGTGCTGGTCGGGCAGCAGCGCCATCAGCTGCGCGTCGCGCCGCGCCTGGGCTGGTTTGCGCTGGCGCTTGGCGGCGCGCTGGTGGTCAGCGCCGTACACGGCCTGCTGCCGGGGCTGCTGGTGGCGCTGCTGGCCGTGCTGACGCTAGCCGCCGGGCTGGCGGCTTTTTTGCCTGCGGCGGTGGCGCTGGCCCCGGTCATCGGCCTGTCGGTGCTGGCGCTGCCGCTGCTGGCGTCGCTGCAGTTTTACGCCGGGTTTCCGCTGCGCGTCGTCACCGCCGAGGCCAGCGGCTGGCTGCTGCGCCTCAGTCACGAAGTCGAGCGCAGCGGCGCCAGCCTGCTGGTCGATGGCCAGTTAATCATTGTCGATGCGCCCTGCTCGGGCGTGCAGATGGCCTGGCTGGGCTACTTCACGGCCTGCGTCAGCGCGCTCTGGCTGGGGCGCAGCAGCCGCGCTTTTTTGACCCGGCTGCCCGCCGTCGGCGCGCTGGTGCTGGCGGGCAATATTGCGCGCAATACGGTGCTGGTGGCGGCGCAGGCTTCGGGCTGGCCGCTGCCCGGCTGGGCGCATGAAATGGTCGGCTTGGCGCTGCTGGCGGCCGTGTGTGGCGTCATTGTCGCGGTGGTAAGCTGCCCGGCAAAGGATAGTCATGCTTGAAAACAGTTTTAACAACCGGGTGCGGCACAAAATGCTGTGGGCCCTATTGCTGCCCCTGTGCATGCTGTGGTCGATTTTTTCCACGCTCTACCGGCCAGCCGCCGCATCAGCCGCGCCCCTGCCTGTTGCCAGCGAACTGCCCGCGCAGTGGCAGGGCCGGGCGCTGCGCCCGCTGGCGTTGAGCGATGTCGAGCAACGCTTTGCACAAAACTTTCCCGGCAGCCTGAGCCGGATGACCGACGGCCAGCAAACGCTGGTGCTGCGCACCGTCAACCAGCCGACGCGCATGCTGCACCCGGCGGCCGACTGCTATCGGGGTCTGGGCTACCGCATCGCCGCCGAGCAGTTAGAGCGCGATCAGGCGCAGCAGCTGTGGCGCTGCTTTGACGCCACGCCCGGCCAGAGCGGCGGCCCGAGCGGCGGCCAGCGCCTGCGGGTCTGCGAGCGCATTCTGGACGCCGCAGGCCAGGGCTTTACCGACACCTCGGCCTGGTACTGGGCCGCCGTGATGGGCCAGTCGCAGGGGCCGTGGCAAGCCATCACCACCGCGACGCCGGTATGAAGCCGCTGTCTCCCAAAGCCAGGGCGGCGTCCGGCTGGCTGATGCTGGCGCTCGCCTGCCTGTTGATTCCCTACCTGAGCCTGCGAATGCTGCTGGCGCCCCAGACTGGCGAATGGACGGTGCCGCTCCAGCTCGGCCCGGTGTCGCTGCAGGTCGGCGCCTCGACGCTGATCCGGCTGGCCACGGCCCCAGTGCTGGCGCCGCTGCTGCTCGATGGGCGCACGCTGGAGACCCGCGCCGGGCCGGTGCAACTGAGCTGGCAGGACACCAGCCGCACGTTAAACGCCCGCTGCGCGCCCTGCACCTTCAAGCTGCCGGAGCCGGGCAGCGAGCCGCTGGTTCTCGACGAAGTCCTGCTGACGCTGCAGCGCCAGGGCGAGCAGATCAACGGCACGCTGTCGTCGGGAAAACTGCGCGCCACCTGGCGCAGCGCGCTGGAAAAAAACGGCTTGCGCGTGCGCCTGCAACTGCCCCTGACGCCGATTGCCGATGCTTATGCGCTGTTTGGCGCCAGCATTCCCGAGCTGGCCAAGGCGCGCATTGAAGGGCGCTTCGGGCTGAACGCGACGCTGAGCCTGCCCGAGAACGAGTTCAACCTGGATCCGGAGATCGAAGGCTTTCAGGTCAGCGGGCTGGGCACCGAGGCGCTGGCCAGCAGCCCGACGGGCTGCAGCAAAATCGTCTCGCGCCTGACCCCGGCCAGCTGGCTGTCGCATGCGGTGGTCGCCGCCGAAGAGCAGCGCCCCGACGAGTACCACGGCGATGCGCTGACCGAGCTGGACACAGCGCTGCCTGCCGACCCAGACAGCCCGCCCCAAACCGGGCACAAAAGCAGCACGCTGGCGCAACAGCTGAGCCAGATGCTGGTCACCGGCCCGGCGCGCAGCCCGGCGAACAAGCTGCGCGAGCTGCTGTATGCCGTCGAAATGGAGCGCACACTGGGCAAGCCGCTGATCCTGCAGCTCTACCTGAGCCGGGCGCCCTGGGGGCGCGGCGTTTGCGGCGCTGAAGCGGCGTCGCGGCGCTACTTTGGCGTTCGCGCCGATGTGCTGACCCCGCTGCAAGCCGCCTGGCTGGCCGCGATGCTGCACAACCCCGAGCTGGAAGTGGCGCGCTGGGGCCGCACCGACCGCATCAATATCGCCCGCACCCAGTGGGTGCTGCAGGGCATGCAGGCGCTGCGACCAAACCAGCGGCTGCAGCTGAGAAAGCAGCTGAGAAAACTCAAATGGAAAGCGCCCCGGTCTTGAGGCCAGTGCGACAGACCGTCAAGAGCACCACCGCGCCCCCTTCAAAACATCGACACAAGGAGCCCCTTTGAACCCCGCCATCATCGAGGTCAGCGACCTCACTTTTGACTACCCCGGCTTTCGGGCGCTGGAGCGCGTCAGCCTGTCGATTGCGCCGGGCACCGTCACCGCGCTGGTCGGCCCGAACGGCGCTGATGGGCTACCTGTCGGACAACTTTGGCCTGTACAGCGACCTGACGGTGGCGCAGGGGCTGGAATACGCGGCGCGCTCGCAGGGGCTGGCCAGCGGCGCCGTCGCCCAGGCGGTGCAAAGCACGGCGCAGCGCCTTGGTCTGAGCGACAAGCTGGGCAACCTGGCCAGCGCGCTGTCACGCGGCCAGCGCCAGCGTCTGGCGATTGGCCAGGCGATCATCCACGCGCCGAAAGTGCTGCTGCTCGACGAACCAGCCAGCGGACTGGACCCCGAAGCGCGCAGCAGTCTGGCGCAAGTCTTCAAAGCCTTGCAGGCGCAGGGCATGAGCTTGCTGGTGTCCAGCCACATCCTGGCCGAGCTGGACGAGTATTCGACGCACATGCTGGCACTCGACCGGGGCCGGGTGCTGGAGCACCGCGCGCTCAGCCAGAACGGCTTTGGCGGCGCCAGCGGCTTTAGCGGTGCCAGCGGCTTTAGCGACGCCAGCGGCCCGGCCGAACGGCTGCTGCGGCTCGAATTCATCGCGCCCGCCCACACTGTCGCGCCCTGGCTGGCGCTGCAGACTGGCGTGCGCTTGGAGCGGGTCGAGTCCGACTCGGTCGAAATCGGCTTTACCGGCAGTGCGGCGGCCCAGGCGGCGCTGGTGCGCTCCTGCGTGGCGGCCGGGCACGCGCTGACGGTGATTGCCCCCGTCACCGAAAACCTGCAGGAGTCGTATCTGAAATCGCTGCGCGCCGGACGCGCCGCCCAAACCAGCAAAGAGGTGAGCCTGTGAACCCCGAATTTCAGCGCCAGTTGTGGCTGCAGTTTTCTCCGACGCGGCTGCTCGTGCTGCCTTTGCTGCTGCTGGCCTGCTTTGCTGCCATCGGCCTGAGCGGCACCGACCATATCGCCACAGCGCTGGGCGTCACCGGCGCCACGCTGTTCGGGCTGCTGGTCTGGGGCATGGGCACGCTGGCCGTCGGCGCCAGCGTGATGGATGAAATCAACGAACGCACCTGGGATCAGCAGCGCATGAGCGCCATGCAACCCTGGGCGATGACCTGGGGCAAGCTGGCGGGCGCGTCGGCCTATGGCTGGTATGGCGGCGCTTTTTGCCTGCCGGGATTCTGGGCGGCCTGCTGCTGCAGGCGCTGCTGATTGCCGTCAACCTGCAACTGGCCAAAGCGGGCGGGCGCATGGCGCGCCGGGGCGGCATGTCGGTGCTGCTGCTGGTGCTGCTGTGGGGCGCCGGGCCGCTGTTGGGACTGCTCAAGGACACCGAGCTGCGCTGGTGGGGCGTGGCGTTCGGCGGCCTGAATTTCGCGCTGGCCTCGCTGGCGCTGTTTGTGCTGTGTGCGCTGGGCGCGGCCTGGCGCAGCATGGCCGAAGTGCTGGCCGTGCGCCAATTGCCCTGGGGCTGGCCCGCGCTGGCGCTGCTGCTGGCGACTTACCTGGCCGGTTTTGCGCCGGACAAGCGCCTGATGGTGTTCAGCGTGATCGGCCTGGCGACCTGCGCCGCCTTCACCTATTTCGCGCTGCTCGCCGAAGCCCAGCCGCGCCCACTGTGGCAGCGGGTGCTGACGCGGCTGGAAAACGGCCAGTGGCGCGCCGCGCTGCTGCAACTGCCGCGCTGGCCGACGACGCTGGCGCTGGCCCTGCCGTTTGCGCTGCTGGTCTGGCACAAACTGCCGCCGGAGGCCGCCTCATTGCGGGAGTTTGGCGGGTTTGGCGACGCCATCGGCTCTGTCGGCCTGCACGCGCTGGTGCTGGTGCTGCTGCTGGCGCGTGACTGCGCGCTGGCGCTGTTTTTGGCCTTTTCGCCGACGGGACGGCGCCCGGTGCTGGGTTTCTGGGTGCTGATGGGCGTGCTGTACGGGCTGCTGCCGTGGCTGCTGCATGGCCTGCACAGCGACATGCTGTCCGGCCTGGCGCAGCCGCTGCTGACGCCCGGCATAGCATCCCTGGTGTTTGCCGCGCTGCATCTGGCGCTGGCGCTGGGCTTGCTGCGCTGGCGCTGGCAGGCGACGGCGACTTGAGGCTCAGGCGAGTGTCATTTGGCTGGCCAAGCTCTCAAGGGTGGCCTCCAGGATTTCCAGATTCAGCGGCTTGTGCATCACGATGACGCTGCGCCCGTTCATGCTGCGCAGCAGGGCCGGGTCGGTGTCGCCAGTGATGAGAATGGCCGGAAATTCAGCACCCAGACGGCTGCGCACGGCCGTGATGACATCGAATCCAGTTTCGCCCCCGGCCAGCCGATAGTCGGACAGCAAAATGTCGGGCGCAAACTGCGCCAGTCCGGCCAGCAGTTCAGCCTGCGTGGCGGCGGCCAGCACCGCATGGCCGGCGTACTCCAGCAGCGCGCAAAGTGACTCGCGAACAATCGCGTGGTCATCCACCAGCGCGATACGCAGCGTGCGCGGTGTCGTGGCCTGCGGCGTCGGTGCCGCAATGATCCGCGCTGATTCCCCCAGCGGCAGCTCAATGGCGAACACCGAGCCGCGCCCCAGCCGGGAGCGAACCTTGATTTCCAGGCCCAGCAGGGCCGCCATCTTGGTCACGATGGCCAGTCCCAGCCCGCTGCCGTTGTTGCGCGCGCTGTCGCCAAGCTGCCTGAATTCCTCGAAGATATCCGCCATTTTGTCTTCGGGAATGCCGATGCCGCTGTCCCAGACTTCGATCCAGGTCTTGCCCATGCGGCGCCGACAAGCGACCAGCACCCCGCCACGCTGGGTATAGCGCAGGGCGTTTTCAATCAGGTTGCTCAGGGAGCGGCGCAGCAGCACTGCATCCGTGCGCCCCGTCCATGAGCCGGGTAAAAAGCGCAGCTTGAGTCCTTTGAGCGCTGCTTCAGGCGCATACACCGATGCCAGACTGTCAAACAGCTCGGCGACGGAAAAATCATGGATGGCCGGGGTGACCACGCCCGCGTTCAGCTTGCTCAGATCGAGCAAATCGTTGAGCAGTTCGTTCAAACCATTGATGCACACCTGCATGTTGGCTACCACCTTGCGGTCAGCCGCTGCCGGTGTGTTTTTGAGCAGGCTGGTGTAGACCCCGAGTGCCGAAAGCGGCTGGCGCAGGTCATGGCTGGCAGCGGCCAGAAAGCGCGATTTGGCGTTGTTGGCCGATTCGGCCTGCGCCATTGCCACAGACAGCTCGGCCGTGCGCTCTTCCACCAGTCTTTCCAGATGAATACGGTGCTCCTGGAGTTCAGCTTCCGCCCTCTTGCGCTCGGTAATATCCTTGTGCGTGCCGATCATTCGCAAGGGCTTGCCCTCGGCGGTAAGGCTGACGACCATTCCTTGTGCGGCTATCCATATGTAGCGCTTGTCTTTGCAGCGCATGCGGTATTCGGTCGCATAGTGTGGGGATACTTGATGGGTGTAGGCCTCAAGCGCCGCTATCACGCCGGGCCTGTCGTGTGGGTGAATATGGTCAAACCATTCGTGGTAATTTTCAGCAAACTCGCCTTGCGCATACCCCAGCATTTCCTGATACCGCCTGGAGTGATAAGCCTCTTCGGTGACAAGGTTCACATCCCAAACCCCATCGCCGGAACCTTCGAGTGCAAACTTCCAGCGCTCCTCGCTTTCGTACAGCCGGTTTTCTGATTCACGGATCACCTCAAAAGGAGCCCGCATGCTGGTTACAAACGTCGCCCGAAAGAGCAGCACATAGGCCGCCACTTTGAAGCCGTGGCCATAGATATTCTGAAAATCAGAAGGTCGCACATAAGCGGTAAACATCAGTTCACCGACCCCCATCACGAAAACCGACAGCGACAACAGATAATCACGCGACTCACCTGAAGCCTGGGCGCGACGCCAGAAGATGCCGGCGACCAGCAAATTGAACAGGCACAGCAGATACTCGTAGTTCGCCTTGAAGGCAGTGACACCCTGTCCTTTGACAAAAGTGACCGGGAAGTTGTCGATCTGGTAGGAGCCGAACCAGATCAGGACAGCCGAAATAAGTCCCCCCGCAACAAGCGGAAATCTACGAAAAAGGGCGGGCGCTTTGCCGAAGGCCAGCAAGGCCATACAGGTCACCTCAAAGGTTCGACCCATCAGCCAGAAAAAAATCGCTCGCTGTGTGCTGCTCGGCCCCAGCAGGGGAGGCATTCCCTCGTAGGTCAGGGCATGAAAAATATCGCAACTGAC
>JAPLPS010000285.1 GCA_026400075.1 Polaromonas sp. | reverse complement strand
ACGTTGCCCTGCGCGTCGCAGGCGGTGACGACGACTTTCATGCCCGCCATTTGCGCGCTGGCCGGGTTCGTGCCATGCGCCGACGACGGGATCAGGCAGATGTTGCGCTGGCCCTGGCCATTGGCTTCCAGATAAGCCTTGATGACCAGCAGCCCGGCGTATTCGCCCTGCGACCCGGCGTTCGGTTGCAGGCTGATGCCCGCGTAGCCGGTGGCCTGGCAGAGCCAGTCGCGCAATTGCTGGTCCAGCTCGGCGTAACCCAGCAACTGATCGTGCGGCGCAAACGGGTGGATGTGCGCAAACTCCGGCCAGGTGATGGGAATCATCTCGCTGGTGGCGTTGAGTTTCATGGTGCAGCTGCCCAGCGGAATCATGCTGCGGTCCAGCGCCAGATCTTTGTCGGACAGCATGCGGATGTAGCGCAGCATGCCGGTTTCGGAGTGGTGCGTGTTGAATACCGGGTGCGTCAAAAAGGCGCTGGTGCGGCGCAGTTCGGCCGGAATCAGCGACTCGATGCCGTCTTCAAAAGCGCTGACAACCGGCAGGCTCTGGCCCGGCTTGGAAAAAAACGACCAGAGCAATTCGATGTCACTGCGGCGCGTGGTTTCGTCCAGCGACACGCCGATGTGATGGTTCAGGCGGCAGCACAGATTCGCGCCGGACTGGCGGGCGCGTTCGGCAATCGCGTGGGTCGCGTCGCCGGTGCGGATGGTGACGGAGTCAAACGCGCCCTTGTTGGCGATGCTGTAGCCCAGCGTTTCCAGCCCGCGCACAAAAATGGCGGTGTAAGCGGCGATGCGCTCGGCAATACGCTTCAAACCCTGCGGGCCGTGATAGACGGCGTACATGCTGGCCACGACGGCGGGCAGCACCTGCGCGGTGCAGATGTTGGACGTGGCTTTTTCGCGGCGGAGGTGTTGTTCGCGGGTCTGCAGCGCGAGGCGGTAAGCCGGATGGCCGTGGCTGTCGATTCTCACGCCGACCAGTCGGCCCGGCAGCGAGCGTTTAAATTCGTCGCGGCAGGCCATGTAAGCGGCGTGCGGGCCGCCGTTGCCCATCGGCATGCCAAAACGCTGGGTGCTGCCGAGCACGATGTCGGCGTTCCATTCGCCGGGCGGCGTGAGCAGCGTCAGCGCCAGCAGGTTGGCGGCGACGCACAGTGCGGCGCTGTCGGCGTGGGCGTGTGCGGCCAGCGTGCGCAGGTCGTGAATCGTGCCGGTCGTCGCCGGGTATTGCACCAGCACGCCGAAATAATCGCCCCCGGCCATCAACTGCGGCACGGTGGCGGCGGCGGTGCTGACCTTGACTTCGATGTCCAGCGGACGGGCGCGGGTCTGGATCACTTCGATGGTTTGTGGGTGGCAGTCGCCCGCGACGATGAAGATGTTGCTTTTGCTTTTCACGCTCCGCTTGGCCAGCGTCATGGCTTCGGCGGCGGCGGTGGCTTCGTCGAGCATGGAGGCGTTGGCCATCGCCATGCCGGTCAGGTCGCAGACCATCGTCTGGAAATTCACCAGCGCTTCCATGCGGCCTTGGCTGATTTCGGCTTGGTAAGGCGTGTAGGCGGTGTACCAAGCGGGGTTTTCCAGAATGTTGCGCAAAATCACGCCGGGCGTGAGCGTGCCGTAATAGCCTTGGCCGATAAAGCTTTTGAACGTCTTGTTTTTCGAGGCCATCACCTTGAGCTGCTTGAGCGCGTCCGCTTCGGTGACGGGCGAGGGCAGTGTCATGGGGCTGCTGCGGGCAATCGAGCGCGGCACGATGCCGTCGATCAATTCGCGGCGCGAGTTCGAACCGATGACGCCGAGCATCAGGGCTTCGTCAGCCGCGTCAATGCCGATGTGGCGGGCGATGAATTCAGAAGGATTTTCAAGCGCGGTCAGCGGCTTGGCGAAGGGCGTGGACATGGAAAAGTTCCAGAAAAAGACATTGCCCTGAGCCGGTCGCCGGGCAATTGACGTGAAAGAAAAAGGGGATTTCTGGAATCAAAAAAGGGGCTGGGGCCGACTCAGCGCACACGGGGCTGAGTCGGCCCTAAGCGGGCGCCCGTCGGGCGGGCGCTCAGGCCGTCAAGCCGCAAGCCCTTAGCAAGCCCTTAGGCTGGGGTCGAAAAGCTGGTGTAGCTGGTTTCGTCCATCAGTGCGTCAATTTCCGACGGGTTGGACAGCTTGACCTTGAAGAACCAGCCCGCGCCCAGCGGGTCGGAGTTGGCCAGCGACGGGTCGTCGCGCAGCGCTTCGTTGACTTCGGTGACTTCGCCGCTGACGGGCATATAGACATCGGCGGCGGCCTTGACGGACTCGACGACGCCAGCGGTGTCTTTCTGCGCGAACACGGCGCCGACTTCAGGCAGCTCGACGAACACCACGTCGCCCAGCGCGTCCTGCGCGTGGACGGTGATGCCGACGGTGGCGCTGTCGCCCTCGACGTTGATCCATTCGTGGTCTTCGGTGTATTTAATCGTCATAAGGGTTCTCCTAAAAAGAAAAGTTTAAAAAGCAGTGTTTGTTTCGTTGCCATCGGCTGGTGCATTGTCGTGCGCCCAGGCGGCATACGGGGCATGTTCAGGCGGTTTTGCCCCGGTAGTAGCGCGTCGGCACAAACGGCATGGCCGCGACCTGCATGCGCACCGGCTTGCCGCGCACCAGCGCGTGAACGACGGTGCCCAGCGCGGCAAATTCAGGCGCCACATAGCCAATGGCCACCGGTTGGTTGATCGTGGGGCCGAGCAGGCCGCTGGTGACTTCGCCAATCGGCGCGCCTTCGACGCTGTGCAGAGCGGTGTGGTCGCGCACCGGGATGCGCTCCAGCGCGATCAGGCCGACGCGCTTGCGCGTCAAGCTGGCCGGGTTGTCGAGCTGGGCCAGGATTTTGTCCGCGCCGGGAAAGCCGCCTGCGCGCGCGCCGCCAGTGCGACGCACTTTCTGCATCGCCCAGTTCAGCGCCGCTTCGACCGGCGTGGTGGTCGTGTCAATGTCGTTGCCGTACAGGCACAGACCGGCTTCCAGGCGCAACGAGTTGCGTGCGCCCAGGCCGACGGGTTTGACTTCGGGCTGGGCCAGCAGGGCGCGTGCCAGCGTGTCGGCTTGCGCGGCGGGCACCGAGATTTCAAAACCGTCTTCGCCGGTGTAGCCGCTGCGGGTGATAAAGCAGTCGCAGCCCGCGACGCTGAAACGCCCGCCGGTCATAAAAACCAGTTCGGCGACGCCGGGCGCCAGGCGCGCCAAGGCGGTGACAGCCTGCGGGCCTTGCAGCGCCAGCAGCGCCATTTCCGGCATCGGAATGACTTCGCAGCGCTGGCCGATTTTGGCCTGGATGTGGGCGATGTCGCCAACCTTGCACGCACCGTTGACGATGACAAAGATGTCGCCGCCGTTGGCATAGTCGCGGTTGAAAAACATCAAATCGTCAATGATGCCGCCCGCGTCGTTGAGCAGCAGGCCGTAGCGCTGCTTGCCGACGGGCAGGTCGATCACATCAACGGGCATCAGGCTTTCAAACGCAGCGGCGGCGTCTGGGCCGACCAGGCGCAACTGGCCCATGTGCGACACGTCAAACAGACCGGCGGCACTGCGCGTGTGCAGATGCTCGGCCATCAGCCCGGCGGGGTATTGAACCGGCATCGAATAACCGGCAAACGGCACCATGCGCGCACCGAGTTCAAGGTGCAGCGCGTTCAGCGGCGTGGTCAGCAAAGGGGCGGCAGAGGTGTTATCGGACATGGGAGGCTCTCCAAGGGGGCAAACATGAATCCATGACGCGAACGTCATGCGCTGCCCCGACTGTCCTCTTTACCTGAGAGATTCACCTGGCGATACAGGCTTGCTCCTTCGGTGGGCCGCTTTGAAAAACGGCCTCTCTCCAGTTGGGAACGCCCTGGGCGCGGCATGCGCGGCAAGGGCGGTTGCCAGTCCTTTTGCCTGAGCGTTCAGTCCACCATTGAGGGTGGCGCATGCGCCTTCGGCGGTTTTCTCGGGGAAAACTCTCTCCTGACCGGGGGAGTGTAATGCAAGCGGCGTTTAGCTTCGGGCGTCGGCCAAGCTGTTTTCGGGGGGCAACAGCATCGCAATGCGCTCGCTCAGCGCGTCGGCGCGCTCGGGGCCAGCCAATTTTTCAACGTAGTCGAGCATGCTTCGTGACACGGTCAGCATGGACTCGCGATCCTTGGCGTTGCGCAGGATTTCGCGGAAGTAGGCCGCCATTTCGGGGCTGCGCTTGGTAAACATGCGCTCGCAGATGTCGAACAAAAACATGCGCGTCGTCGCCAGCGAGCGTTTGCCCTCGAACGAATCAGCGCCTGTTGCGGGGGCGCCGAAGCTGGAGATGCTGGGCAGTTCCGAAGGCGTGATGGCCTCAGACTCTTGCGCTGGGCTGATTTTTGCCCGTGCGGGGGGCGCCGATTTGGCCGTCGTCAGTCGTTCAAGGTAGCCCTCGCTGAGTAGGCGCAAGGCGATTTCTTCGCCGTCGCCGTCAAACAGGATATGAAAATCCTGGGCCGATTTGCTGCCGTCGGCCAGCAGCAACAAGGTGCGTTCGCGCTGGCCAAGCGTGCGTACACCGGGTTTGAGTTCAGCGTGGGCCCGGCTGGTTTTGTGAAGCTGCATGCTATCTCCACGAAAATTAAAACCTGAGCATCCCTTTAAAACATGACAGGTTCGTGAATAAAGTCATCTTTTTACGAACAGCCCCCACGCCGTGTGTGATTTTTGCTTGATGTAAATCATCCGAATTCGCTGGCCGATAGCCCATTCTTGCGACGGGTGCTGCTGTGAGGGCGCGACCCGGTCATGACTCAAAAAATAACTCCGGGGAAGTGCAGACATGCCATTTCATACCAGTCTCTCGGGCGAGGATTCGGCACACTATCTGGCGTTGATCGGCGATGCGGCGGTGATTCGCAGGCATGCTGAATTTCTTCGCTGGCTTCAGGGCGATGTTCAGCAGTACCTGCCGCATGACATTTTGCTGGCGGGCTGGGGGAATTTTCAGGAAAAAGTCATTCATCACGATGTGTTGTCCTGGCTGCCGGGCGTGCGCTCGTATGCGGTGGGCACCGACGGCCTGCCTTTTCTCTTGAGCCGGTTTTACGACTGCTGGGTTGACGCGGGCCGGAAACCGTGCAGCCTGAGCTTTGATCAGTTCGAGGGCCTGCTGGGCCAGAGCAGCCTGCCGGGAAGCTTCAGCAGCGCGCTGCGGCGCATGCGCTCGGTGCTGATTCACGGCCTGCGCGACGAAAGGAGCCAGCAGGAATGCATTTACATCCTGCTGTGCGCCCATGAGATTCCGGCCCGGCCGGCCAGCACCGCCATCGGGGTGCTGATGCCCTGTATCGACGCAGCCTTGCGCCAGCTTCCCCATCTGCCGCAGCAGAAACAAATTTCCCTCAAATCGCTGCAGCATGCCCAGGACGAGGCTCTGGGCCTGAGCGAGCGCGAAAGCCAGATCATGGACTGGGTGGCGATGGGGAAAACCAACTCGGAAATTGGCTGTATCCTGAATATCAGCGCCTTCACCGTGAAAAATCACATGCAGCGGATTTTTCAGAAATTGAATGTATTCAATCGCGCCCAGGCGGTTTCAAAAATTAACCGGGTGACGCTCAATGGTTGATTGAAATAAAACAGGAGCCGCATCATGAACGAACAAATTTCCCGGATTCTGGCCCAGATGGCCGCGCTGGAAGGCGACTTGCGCGCAGCGGTTCAGGAGCAGGAAAGCAAAATGTTCTTTCAGGTCAAGGGCAAGCGGGTGGAGTTTGAAGGCTCGGTCAAGGCCGCACACCTCAAGCTTAAAAAGAATTTCTTTCGCTGGCTGGTCACCAATCGCCCGCAGAATCTGATAACCGGCCCTATTATTTACGCAATGATTTTTCCGCTGCTGATGCTCGATGTGTGCGTCAGTTTTTACCAGTGGAGCTGTTTTCCGATTTACGGCATTGCCAGAGTGCGGCGCGCCGACTACATCGTGTTTGATCGGCATCACCTCGGTTATCTCAATTTAATCGAAAAATTTCACTGCACTTACTGTGAATATGGAAATGGATTGATGAGTTATATGACCGAGATTCTGGCGCGCACCGAGCAGTATTTTTGCCCTATCAAGCATGCGCGCAAAATTTTAGGTAATCATGGAAGATATAACCGATTTATTGATTATGGTGACGCCACCGACTATGAGGCCAAGCTGGAGGAATACCGCACCGCCCTCGGCAAAAAAAATAAGCCAACACCGTGGGGTTGCGCTGCGAAAGGGGAAATCCATCGGTTCCCTGAGAATCTGGCTGGCGATGGTTTGCGTGGCGCTTTGCCGGGGCTGGAGCAGCCCGCGCAGCAGCCCGGCAGCGTTCAGGGCGCCCGACACGATTGAATAAACCGCCTGCTGCCAGGAGCGCTGGCGCCAGCACAGCACCAGCAGCGGCCCGGCCAGCAGGGCGCCAAAACAGGCCAGACGCAGGGCCGCAGGCAGCGGCCAGAAGGGCGTGCTCAGCAGCACAACCCACCAGCCCAGAGCCCCCAGGTAAATCTGCAGCTCGCGCAGATCCTGACGCACCAGGTGCAGGCGCGCCTGTCCGGCCGAGGCCCGCAGCAATTCGCCCAGCCCGCACAGGCGGCCGGTGCGCCAGCGTTGCAGGAGCAACTGATAAGGCGGCGTTTTATGGCCAAAGTTACGCACCATATTGACCGGCAGGCAGCACAACTCCCAGCCCTGGCTGCGCAGGCGCACGGCCAGGTCGAACTCTTCATAGCTGTGCAGGTTGCGGTCTGACAGGTAGCCGATCGATTCAATGGCGCTGCGCCGGTACAGCCCACCCCCGTCGAGCCACTTTACGCTGCCGGGCTGGAGAGGCTCTCGTGTCTGTTCTTGCCGGGCATTGGCTTGCAGGCGGGCCGGGTTGGCTTCGACCCGATGGCCGCCCACACCGGCTACTGCCGGGTAGGTCTTCATGAAGTCCAGCGCCAGCGCCAGAAAACCATCGAGCATTTCCATGTCACCGTCCAGCAGGTAGATGAACTCACCGCTCGAATGCTGAAAACCCAGTTGCGGGCCGACGCCGCAGCGCCCCTCTTCGGGGTGGCTCAGCTGCACGATGCGTATTGGATAGGCCCGTGCCCGCTCCACCGTGCGGTCGGTCGAGGCGCAGTCGGCCAGCACCACCTCGCCGCCCACGCTCGCCACGGCGCGCAGTGCGCTTTCGATGGCCGCGCAGATGCGTTCTTCTTCATTGAAGGCCTTGATGACCACGGAAACCCCGCGCGGCAGGGGCGGGAAAGCTGCAGAAAAGTTGTCAGGTCGCATGGCAATGTCCTGTTTTTACGTCCGGTGCTGACGTGTTTTTTTTTGAACCGGGGTGAAGTTTGTTGTCCGGGCAACTGATCAGCAATAGGCCGAATGGCTCATGACTGGCGTTGGGCGACTGGCACCGGTAACGGATTTTTGACGTAAAAAAACCCGGTATTTCCGGGTGTTTTGAGTGCTGGGCAGCGCCATTTGCATGGCGTCTGATTGGCATGGCGATGCGCCCGCCAGCGGGCTTGCGGTTACCGCTGGCGGGGCTTGTTACATGCCGCTGTAGTTAGGCCCGCCGCCGCCTTCGGGCGTGACCCAGACGATGTTTTGTGTCGGGTCTTTGATGTCGCAGGTCTTGCAGTGGACGCAGTTCTGGGCGTTGATCTGCAGGCGGTCGGAGTTGTCCGGGTTCTTGACGAACACAAAGACACCGGCCGGGCAGTAGCGCGTTTCCGGCCCGGCGTATTTCGCCAGGTTGATGCTGACGGGGACGCTGGCGTCTTTCAACGTCAAGTGCGCGGGCTGGTGCTCTTCGTGGTTGGTGTTGCTGATGAACACCGAGGTCAGGCGGTCGAAGGTCAGC
>JAPLPS010000018.1 GCA_026400075.1 Polaromonas sp. | reverse complement strand
CCGTGACGACGCCAGAGCAACCGAAGCGGCGATGAAGTACTTCGTGCTCGGCGCGCTGGCTTCCGGTTTCCTGCTCTACGGCCTGTCCATGCTCTACGGCGCGACCGGCTCGCTGGACATCAATGAAGTCTTCAAGGCGATTGCTGATCGTCAGGTCAAGCACCAGGTTCTGGTGTTCGGTCTGGTGTTCATCGTCGCAGGTCTGGCCTTCAAGCTCGGCGCCGTGCCTTTTCACATGTGGCTGCCCGACGTTTACCACGGCGCGCCTACGGCCGTGACCTTGATTATTGGCGGTGCGCCGCAACTGGCCGCTTTTGCCATGTGCATCCGTCTGCTGGTGGAAGGCTTGCTGCCGCTGGCGCTCGACTGGCAGCAGATGCTGGTCTTGCTGGCGATTGGCTCGCTCTTGGTTGGCAATCTGGCGGCCGTGGCGCAGACCAATCTGAAACGCATGCTGGCTTTTTCGACGATTTCGCAAATGGGTTTTCTGCTGCTCGGCCTGCTCGCTGGCGTGGTCAGCGGCAACCCAATCAACCCTCTCACCACCGAGTCGGCTTATGGCGCAGCGATGTTCTACGCGCTGACCTACGTGCTGACCACGCTGGGCGCTTTCGGCATCATCTTGCTGCTGGCCCGTGCCGGTCACGAGTCCGAAGAGATTGTTGATCTGGCTGGCCTGAACCAGCGCAGCCCGCTGTACGCCGGTGTCATGGCAATGGCGATGTTCTCGCTGGCGGGCCTGCCGCCTATGGTCGGTTTTTACGCCAAGCTCGGCGTGCTGCAGGCCTTGATTTCGTCCGGCCAGACCAGCTACCTGATGCTGGCTGTTTTCGCGGTGATGATGTCGCTGATTGGTGCTTTCTACTACCTGCGCATCGTCAAGGTGATGTATTTTGATGCGCCGCTGAGCCACAATGCCCAGCCCGTTTCGGCCCCCGCCGATGTGCGCATCGTGCTGGTGATCAATGGCGCCCTGATTCTGGCGCTGGGTATCTTCCCAAGCGGCTTGATGACGCTGTGCGCGCAGTCGATCAAAAGCATTGTCACTTCGCTCGGAAGCTAAGCCGCCTCATGAGTCAAACCGCATCAGTCTGGCTGGTTGTGTTGCTGGCCTTGCTGGTGGCCAATCTGCCCTTCATCAGCAACCGCCTGTTCGCCGTTCTGGCGCTCAAGACGCCAAAGAATCTGGCGGTTCGGCTCGGTGAAATGGTGGTCTGGTATCTGGTCGTCGGCGCGCTGGGTCTTTACCTGGAGCAGCGCACCGGACAAATCGTCCCCCAAGGCTGGGAGTTCTACGCGATTACCGGAACGCTGTTTCTGACCTTTGCGTTTCCCGGCTTCACCTACCGCTACCTGTTCAAGCACCGTTCATGAGCTTGCTGCCGCGCCCTGATGCCAAAGGCCCGGCAGATGCCGCGCACTTGGTCGAAACGCCACTGGCTTCCGAAGAGTTGCTCAGAGGAAACTTCCTTCACATCCGGCGCGATACCGTCAGCTTGCCCGACGGCAGCCAGGCATCGCGCGAATATGCGATTCATCCCGGCGCAGTGATGATCGTGGCCCAGCTTGACGATGGCCGGGTGGTGCTGGAGCGCCAGTACCGCTACCCGGTGCAATCCGTGATGATTGAGTTTCCCGCTGGCAAGCTCGATCCGGGCGAAGCCTCGCTGGTCTGCGCGCAGCGCGAGCTGCGCGAAGAAACCGGTTACAGCGCCCGCCAGTGGGCCAGGGCGGGCGTGCTGCATCCGGTGATTTCTTATTCCACTGAATTTATCGACATCTGGTTTGCCCGTGAACTCACGCTGGGCGAGCGCCAGCTCGACGCGGGCGAGTTTCTCGATGTGTTCACCGCCACGCCAGCCGAGCTGCTGGCCTGGTGCGGCAGCGGTCAGGTGACCGATGCCAAAACCCTGACCGGCATGCTGTGGCTGCAAAACGTGCTGTCAGGCGTCTGGGCATTGGACTGGCAGATCGTTCCAGGCTAATCAGGGATACAGGCCGCGCAGCTCGCGCGTGTGCAAAATGCGTTGGCAGGCGACGATAAAGGTCGCGGTGCGCAGGCTGACCTTGTTTTCCTGCGCCACCTGCCAGATACCGGCAAAAGCGGTTTTCATGATCTTGACCAGCCGGGCGTTGATTTCTTCCTCGTCCCAGAAAAAGCTGGAGAAATCCTGCACCCATTCAAAATAGCTGACCGTCACGCCGCCCGCGTTGGCAATCACGTCCGGCACCACCAGCACATTGCGCGAGGCCAGAATGTCGTCGGCCGCTGGCGTCGTCGGGCCATTGGCGCCTTCGATAATCATGCGCGCCTTGATGCGCCCGGCATTGGCGGCGGTGATTTGCTGCTCCAGCGCGGCCGGAATCAGGATGTCGCAGTCCACGTCCCAGAACTGGTCGTTGGCAATCACTTCGGCGCCTGCAAAACCGGCCACGCTGCCGGTGCGGGCCACATGCGCGAGCAGGGCGGGCACGTCCAGACCGGCTTCGCGGTAAATCGTGCCGCCGTGGTCCTGCACTGCAATCACCCGCGCCCCGGCTTCGGCAAAGAGCTTGCCAGCGATGCCGCCGACATTGCCAAAGCCTTGGACTGCCAGCCGCGCCGTGCTGATGTCCAGCCCGATATGCCGGGCCGCCTCGACGCCGACGGTGAAGACGCCCCGGCCGGTGGCTTCGCGCCGTCCCAGCGAGCCGCCCAGATCGACCGGCTTGCCGGTGACCACGCCGGTTGCGGTGGAGCCGGTGTTCATCGAGTAGGTGTCCATCATCCAGGCCATGATCTGCTCGTTGGTGTTCACGTCGGGCGCCGGAATGTCCTTGTTCGGGCCGATGATGATGCCGATTTCGCTGGTGTAGCGGCGCGTCATGCGCTCCAGTTCCCCGTGCGAGAGCTTTTTCGGATCGACGCGGATGCCGCCTTTGGCGCCGCCGTAAGGCACGTTGACCGCCGCATTTTTCACCGACATCCAGGCCGACAGCGCCATCACTTCCGACAGCGTCACGTCTTGGTGAAAGCGCACGCCGCCCTTGCCGGGGCCGCGCGAGACGTTGTGCTGCACGCGGTAGCCTTCAAAATGCGCGACAGTGCCGTCGTCCATGTGAATCGGCACATCGACAATCAAAATGCGCTTGGGACGCTTGAGGGTTTCAGCCCAGCGCGCCAGATTGCCCAGATAGGGAATGACGCGGTCCACTTGCTGCAGGTAATTGCCCCAAGGCCCGAGGTTGTCAGCCTGCAGATAAGACGGCAGGACAGAGGCGGGGGCTATCGGGCTTTCGCCGAGATTGGGTGCTTGTGACATGAATGAATTCCTTGAAAATTGACGAGGTAGCGCAGCTTAAAGCCGGTTTGCGCAAGAGTCCAAGGCCGTGTTTTTGGTTAACTATGCATTAAATGCATAATTAAGATTTTTTGCTCAGGCGTTGAACTGCAGCGCCGCCAGCCGGGCGTAAATGCCGCCCCGGCTGACCAGTTCGGCATGCGTGCCTTGCTCGACCAGCTGGCCGTGGTCTAGTACCAGGATGCGGTCGGCCTGCTGCACCGTGGCCAGCCGGTGGGCGATCACCAGCGTGGTGCGGCCCTTCATCGCCGACTCCAGCGCCGCCTGCACCATGCGTTCGCTCTCGGCGTCGAGCGCGCTGGTGGCTTCGTCGAGCAGCAGCAGTGGCGAGTTTTTCAGCATCGCGCGAGCAATCGCAATGCGCTGGCGCTGGCCGCCGGACAGGCGCACACCGCGCTCGCCGAGAAAGGTGGCGTAGCCCTCGGGCAGCGCGCTGATGAATTCGTGCGCAAACGCGGCTTGGGCGGCGGCTTTGACTTCGGCGTCGCTGGCGTCTGGCTTGCCGTAGCGGATGTTTTCCAGCGCGCTGGTGGAAAAAATCACCGCGTCCTGCGGTACCAGGCCGATGCGCTCACGCAGCGCGTGCAGCGACATGTCGCGGGTCGCCACGCCGTCGAGCGCAATCCGCCCCGAAACCGGGTCGTAAAAGCGCAGCAGCAACTGAAACACCGTGCTTTTGCCCGCGCCGCTCGGGCCGACGATGGCGACGGTTTCGCCCGGCGCGACGTTCAAGCTGAAGTTGCTCAAGGCGGGCAGCAGGGGCCGCGACGGGTAGTGAAATGTCACGGCGTCAAACGCAATCGCACTTCCGGCGGGTGGCAGCGGCGCTTCGATGGGCTGGGCCGGTGAGGCGACCGGCGAGCGTGTTTCGAGCAGCTCCATCAGCCGCTCGGTGGCGCCCGCAGCGCGCAGCAAGTCGCCATAGACCTCGCTGAGCACGGCGGCGGAACTGGCCAGAATCACCACGTAAACCACGGTTTGGCCCAGATGGCCCGCCGTGATCTCGCCGCGCATCACCGCCTGCGTGCCCAGGAACAAGCCCCAAAGCAGCGCCGCCGAGGTGGCAATGATGATGAAAGCCACCAGCACCGAGCGCGCCTTGGTGCGGCGCACGGCGGTCAAAAAAGCGTCGGCGGTCGATTGGTCAAAGCGCGCCGTTTCACGCGCTTCGGCGGTGTAGCTTTGCACGACCGGAATCGCGTTGAGCACTTCGGCGGCAATCGCGCTGGAGTCGGCGACGCGGTCCTGGCTGGCGCGCGAGAGCTTGCGCACGCGCCGCCCGAACCACACCGATGGCGCGACGATCAGCACCAGCACGCCCAGCACCTGCACCATCAGATACGGATTGGTGACGACCAGCATGCCCAGCGCGCCCACGCCCATCACCGCGTTGCGCAGTCCCATGCTCAGCGACGAGCCGACGACGGTTTGCACCAGCGTGGTGTCGCCGGTCAGGCGCGACAGCACTTCGCCGGTTTGCGTGGTTTCAAAGAATTCCGGGCTTTGCCGCACGACGTGGGCATAAACGGCGTTGCGTAAATCGGCGGTGACGCGCTCGCCCAGCCAGCTCACGGTGTAAAAGCGCCCGGCAGAAAACAGCCCCAGCGCGGCGGCCACGCCAAACAGCTCGACAAAGTGCGTGCGCAGCGCCATCAGCTGCTCGCCCTTGTTGTCGGCGCTGATGCCGCCGTCAATCAGGCTGCGCAGCGCCAGCGGAAACACCAGCGTGGCCACAGCGGCCAGCACCAGAAACAGCCCGGCCAGCCCAATGCGCACCCGGTAAGGGCGCAAAAACGGCAGCAGGCCCGACAGCGAGCGCGGCGCGCCTTTGGCGGGCGGCCCCGCATTGGCCGGGCGGGCAGCAGGAGGGCGTGCAGAAACTGCGGGCGAAGTGGGTGATGTAGCCATGTGGCGAGTTTAATCTTAAAGCTTGGCATTGCAAACATAGGCTTGACAATCATTGCTTAAGCAAGTAATATCCGCCTCATGGTTTCAAACAGCAATTCAACTTCTTTGACGGACGCCATCACCTGCCCGATGGTCGAGTTTTACCAGGCCGAAAATTACGCGCCTGACGACAGCGTCGGCTACATGATGCGGCGCATCGTCACGCTGGTGGCGCAGGGCGTGGAGCGCGAACTCGAACCCACCGGCCTGACGAACGCCCAGTGGGTGCCGCTGTTCAAGCTCTACATCGGCTGCTGTACGACAGCCGCCGAACTGGCCCGGCAGTGCGATCTGGACGCCGGTTCGATGACCCGGCTGCTGGACCGGCTCGAAGCCAAGCAGCTGTGCCGCCGCACCCGCTCCTGCGACGACAGGCGCGTCGTCAATCTGGAGCTGACTGACGCCGGACGCGCTGCCGCCGAACAAATCCCCGCCATTTTGTGCCGCCTCCAGAACACCTTGCTGGCCGGTTTTTCTGTCGAGGAATGGCAATTTCTCAAAGCTTATTTGCGCCGCATGCTGGATACCGCGCAAACCCTGCAAACCAAGGTGGAAAAAAATGAGCACTGATTTGACGCCCGAATCCAGGCGCATGCCGCTGTGGCGCGCTTCGGTTCAAATGGCGCTGGTGTCGGCGGCCAGCGTGGTGGCGGCCGGGCTGATCGCGACCGGTCTGGGCGGCTGCGCCGACCTGTCAGGCATGGCGCCGCCGCAGGCCCAGTTGCGCGATGCGGCTTCGCTCGGGATGACGGCTGCATCCGCCCCGCCCGGTGCGCAGGCGCTGGTGAATACCGAATGGTGGCGCGATTTTGGCGACGAGACGCTCAACGCGCTGGTGGCCCAGGCGCTGCAAGCCAGCCCCAGTCTGAAGCTGGCCCAAGCGCGGCTGGCCCGCGCCCAGGCCGGGAGCGACATGGCGCAGGCCGCCACCCAGCCGCAGCTCAGCGGCCAGCTGGATCTGACGCACCAGCACTACACCGCCAACGGCGCCGTGCCGCCGCCGCTGGCGGGCTCCGTCCGCGACAGCGCCACCGCGCAGTTCAGCGCCAGCTGGGAGCTGGACTTTTTCGGCAAAAACCGCGCTGCGCTCGACGCCGCCCTTGGCAGCGCCAACGCCGCGCAGGCCGACGCGCAGGCGGCCCGCGTGCTGCTGGCCAGCCAGGTGGCGCGCAGTTATTTCGAGCTGATCCGGCTCAACGAGCAACTGGGCGTTGCCCGGCGCACACTGGCCCAGCGTGAGGAAACCCTCAAGCTGGTGCAAGACCGCGTCAAAGCCGGTCTCGACACCCGGCTGGAGTTGCGCCAGAGCGAAGGCGGCCTGCCCGAGGCGCGCTTGCAGCTCGAAATCCTGCAGGAGCAAATGGCCTTGACGCGCAACGCCCTGAATGCGCTGCTCGGTCAGTCCGCGACGGCCGCCGCGCTGGCGCCATCGGCGCTGGGCGCGATTAAAAATGTCGCGATTGACGGCGCGATTCCCGCCGACTTGCTGGGTCGCCGCGCCGACATCGCTGCCGCGCGCTGGCGTGTCGAGGCGGCATCCAGCGACATGGCAAACGCCAAAACCCAGTTTTATCCGAACATCAACCTGGTCGGCTTTGCTGGTTTGTCCAGCATCGGGCTGGGCCAGCTGCTCAATGCGGGCAGCCAGCAGTGGGGCGTCGGCCCGGCGTTGCGCCTGCCGATTTTTGACGCAGGCCGCCTGCGCGCCAACCTGCGCGGAAAGACCGCCGATCTCGATGCCGCCGTCGAAAGCTACAACGCCGCCGTCATCCAGGCCATGCGCGAGGTGGCCGACCAGCTGGCATCCGCGCAGGCGATTGCGCGCCAGCAGTTGGAGCAGCGGGCCGCGCAGGACGCCGCCGAAGGCGCGTACCGCATTGCCGTGCATCGCTACAAAGCGGGGCTGGGCAATTACCTGAATGTGCTGAGCGCTGAAACCAGCGTGCTGGCCCAGCGCCGCCAAGGCGTTGATCTGGCCAGCCGCGTACTTGACACGCAGGTGGCGCTGATGCGCGCTCTGGGCGGCGGCTACCGCGCTGAACCCGCCGCGCTCCCGCCGGTCGTCCTCCACAAAAACACCGGCGATTTGCAATCCGCCCACCACGCCTGAGCATTTTTATGAACGCACC
>JAPLPS010000004.1 GCA_026400075.1 Polaromonas sp. | reverse complement strand
TGAGCCGGTCGAAGTGCTTGCGCCGAACGCCGCCGATCCGCTGGCCACCGGCGGCATCAAAGGCAAGCGCCCGAGCAAGAAAGACAAGCTGCGCGAGGCCGCAGCCCGCACGCAGGGGAAATAAGCCGCAGGCTTAATCGTCGAAGCCGTCGTCGTCGCCGTCTTCGCTGCCACCCTGGGGCTGGGCGCCTGCGGGACGGGCCGTGCGGTGGCCGTGCTTGGTCACCACTTCAACGTAAAACTGCTCGCTGCCTTCCTGGGCGGCCGTGTCCACCAGCCCCATCAGCGTGGCAAAGTGAACCACGGCGGCAGTGGCTTCGCTGTGGCCGAACTTGCAGTCAAAGTCCCAGAAATCGACGCCTTCAGGCAACGGACGGCTGCGCTCGCGCTTGACGTATTTGCGGATGTCGTGTTTGCTGGCTTCGAGCAGGCGGTCGCGGTTTTTGCCTTCAATGTTCAGGAGGTAGGTTTTTCGCACAGTATCTTTCAGTGGTGGGGGCAAAACGAAATCACGCCCTGGCGGGCGTGATTCAAAAGTGCCCGATTATCGGGGGATGGGGCTTGCGCCCGGGGTGGGGAAGGCGGTCAGCCCGGCCCGTTAGAGGCTCAACCCGCTGCGGTGGCGGCGGCGGCAGCAGCGGCTGCGGCGGCTGCTTCCAGCAGCGCCTCGTCTAGCGCCTTGCACGAAGGCGCGCACACGGCTTGGGACTTGCCCAGCACTTTGCGCGTGCCCATCAGCGAGCGGGCGCGGTGCTTGCCGCACATGAAGCACGACATCGTGGCCGCCCCGAACGAGGTGGTCGCGGCAAAGGGCGAGCCCGATACCTTGGATTTGTAGCGCAGGCCGTCAGCGAGTACAGCGGTTTTAGCGTCAGCTCTTGCCATGATTTGGATCTTCCTTCAGTTGAATGGTTGAACGGCCCATAACCCGGCGCATGGCCTGGTCCAGAACCTGTGTGATTTGCTGCTCTGCACCTGTCGTCCCACCACTGCGCTCAAGCAACCCGGCCAGTACAAGAATCCGGGCAGTTCAGTTTGACGAGAAGAGGGTTGGGTGGCATTCATGGCCTTTATTGCGGTGCTGGCCGAACCGGCATTCAGTAAGCCTGCAAGCGATGACGCTCTTTTTTTTATAGCTTGCAGAGCTTGCCTGTCGTAGGTCGGAGCCGTATTTTACCGTTAAAAACGGTAAAAGTCACCTATCCGTTTTCAGCAGCGCTTGCTGAACGCCAGCGGCGCGATCATTTTTCCTTCCTCTGCGCGCCTGACTTGTCGAGAAATGACTGGACAAACGCATAGGTGTAAATCTGGTCAAACGAAGCGCCATCGGCAAAATGGTCTTTGTGCGCCTGTGCCCAGCCGCCAAAGCCTTGGTCTACCGTGAACAGCGTCAGCTTCGGGAACTGGCTGGCGTACTTCGCCCTGGCCTTGTCGCCGGTCGGGCGGTAGTGGTTGCGCCCGGCAATGTCCTGGCCTTCGTCGGAATAGAGGTAGTCGAGGTAGGCCGTCGCCACGGCGCGTGTGCCCTTTTGCTCCACGTTTTTGTCCACCACGGCCACGGTCGGCTCGGTCAGGATGCTGATCGAGGGCACGACAATCTGGAACTTTTCAGCGCCCGCCCCCTGAACCGCCAGCAAAGCCTCGTTTTCCCAGGCCACCAGCACGTCGCCGACATGGCGCTGCACAAAGGTGTTCGTCGAGCCGCGCGCGCCCATGTCGAGCACCGGCACGTTCTTGTAAAGACTGCGGACAAACTCGCGCGCCTGCGTCTCGCTGCCGCCGTTTTTGCGTTTGGCAAAGTCCCAGGCCGCCAGATAGTTCCAGCGGGCGCCGCCCGAAGTTCTCGGGTTGGGCGTGACGACGGCGACGCCGGGCTTGATCAGGTCGTCCCAGTCCTTGATGGCTTTGGGATTTCCCTTGCGCACCAAAAACACGATGGTCGAGGTGTAAGGCGCGGAGTTGTACTTCAGCCGCTGCTGCCAGTCTTTGGGCAGCAGGCTGGCTTTTTTGACCAGCGCATCCACGTCGCCGGCCAGCGCCAGCGTGACCACATCGGCCACCACGCCGTCAATCACCGAGCGCGCCTGCTTGCCCGAGCCGCCATGCGACTGCAGAATCGTCACCTCCTGGCCGGTTCTGGCTTTCCAGTAGCGGGCAAAAGCAGTGTTGTAATCTGCATACAGTTCACGCGTCGGGTCATAGGACACGTTGAGCAGCGTCACCGGCGGCGACTGGGCATGACCCGCCAGCGCCGAACCGGCCAAAACCAGACCGCATGACGCTCGGACGGAAACATTGATAAAGTCGCGGCGGGAAATCATGGATTGCTTTCTTTTTATAAATTGCATGCAAATGCGGGAAAACTGGATTTTGAAAGCAATTCCTGAAATCTGGAAGGAATAAGAAGTCAGTTCTTTATTCTTTAAATATCTTTAGAACCTATAGCGAAAGAATCCTCTCATGGCACGTCTCATTCAATGCATCAAGCTCGGCACCCAGGCTGAAGGCCTGGATTTCCCGCCCTACCCCGGCCCGCTGGGCAAGCGCATCTGGGAAGAAGTCAGCAAGCAAGCCTGGGCTGACTGGATGAAGCAGCAGACCATGCTGGTCAATGAAAACCGCCTGAACCTGGCCGATGCACGCGCCCGCCAGTACCTGGCGCGCCAGATGGAAAACCACTTCTTCGGCAGCGGCGCCGATGCGGTGCAGGGCTACGTGCCGCCAACAAGCGCCTGAATTCCAGACCCGCCCCCTCAAAAAACATGAGCGAACCCATTGAATGGCTGGACGACGGCACCGCTGGCGGCAGCCCGTACAGCCCGCGCTTTGGCGACCGCTACCGCAGCGAGCTGGGCGGGCTGGAGCAGGCCAGGGAAGTCTTTTTAAAAGGCTGCGGCCTGCCGCAAGCCTGGGCCAGCCAGCCGCAATGGTCCGTGCTGGAAACCGGCTTTGGCCTGGGGCTGAATTTTTTAGTCACCTGGGCCGCGTGGAAAACCGACCCGCTGCGCCCGCGCCTGCTGCATTTCGTCTCGACCGAGGCGTATCCCGCCAGCGCCGACGACGTGCTGCGCAGCGCGCAAACCCACCCCGAATTAATCCCTTTCGCGCAGCAATTGCAGCGCCAGCTCTGGGGCTTGCTGCCCGGCCTGCACCGGCTGGTGTTTGAAGGCGGCCAGCTGCTGCTGACGCTGTGCATTGGCGACGCCAAGGCGATGCTGCGCGACCCCACGTTTCAGGCCGATTCGGTCTATCTGGACGGTTTTAGTCCGCAGCGCAACCCGGACATCTGGGACGTTCACACCTTCAAGGCGGTGGCCAAATGCTGCCGCCGGGGCACCCGCGTGGCGACCTGGACGGTGGCGCGCAGCGTGCGCGACGCGCTGGCGCAATGCGGCTTTGTCGTTAGTAAAGTCCCCGGCATCCCGCCCAAGCGCGACAACCTGCAGGGCGAGTACAACCCGGCCTGGCAGCCCAAAACCAGCCGACCGGCGCCCGAGCGCCGCGCCGCCGGGCGCTGCATCGTGATTGGCGCCGGTCTGGCCGGTGCGGCGGCGGCGGCCAGTCTGGCGCGGCGCGGCTGGCAAGTCACCGTGCTGGACGCGGCCAGCGCGCCCGCTGCGGGCGCCTCCGGCCTGCCCGCCGGAGTCATCGCGCCCCATGTCTCGCCCGACGACAGCCTGCTCTCGCGCCTGTCGCGCAGCGGCATACGCGCCATGCTGCAACAAGCCGACGCCCTGCTGCCAGACGACAGCGACTGGCGCCACAGCGGCGTGCTGGAGCATTGCGTCGAACACGCCCGCCAGCTGCCCGCCGCCTGGCAAGCCCCGAACGCGCTGGCCCAAGCCGCCAGCGACTGGAGCGGCCCGGCCACGCCTGAGCAACTCACCGCCTGCGGCCTGCCCGCCAACACGCCCGCGCTCTGGCACCGGCAAGGCGGCTGGATCAAACCGGCCCGGCTGATTCAAGCCTGGCTGGCCACGCCCGGCGTGAGCTGGCGCGGTGACGCCACCGTCAGCCAATTGATCCGGCAGGGCGGCGCATGGCAGGCGCTGGACGCCGCCGGTCAAGAACTGGCCAGCGCCGAACTGGTGGTGCTGGCGGCAGGCTACGGCAGTCTGGCCTTACGCCAGGCAGCCCACCCACAAAGCCGCCCGCTGGCGCTGCAGGCGATTCGCGGTCAGGCGTCTTGGGGCTGGCACACGCCCGGCACGCTGGAAGCCATGCCCGCCAATCCGGTCAACGGCCACGGCAGTCTGGTGCCTGCCGTGCTGCTGCAAGGCCGACTGGGCTGGGTGACAGGCTCCAGTTTTGACCGCGACGACACTGACACCACGCTGCGCGACGCCGACCAGCAACACAATTTTGGCAAGCTCAAAACCCTGCTGCCCGCCGCCGCGCAGGCGCTGGCGCCCCAGTTTGACAACGGCCAGGCGCAGGGCTGGAGCGGCATTCGCTGCGCCACGCCCAGCCGCCTGCCCGCGCTCGGCCCGCTCGAAGACACGCCCGGCCTGTGGGCCTGCTGCGGCCTGGGTTCACGCGGCCTGAGCTTTGCAGCGCTGTGCGCCGAACTGCTGGCCGCCCGGCTGCACGGCGAGCCGCTGCCGGTGGAGCTGCGCCAGGCCGATGCGCTGCTGCCACAGTACGATTAGCAATAATCGTAACGGCCAGGCGGCGCGCTTTTTCCTTTTATGCGAATTTCCAAATAAGCTTATTCGCATAAAGGAAGAACAAATCTGTAGTTTGTTTTTATAAGTCTGCCCGTTACATTCCCCGGCATGCATGAATTCGCCTTTATCTTTGCTGGTTTCGTCGTCGGTCTGGTTGTCGGTCTGACGGGGGTCGGCGGCGGCTCGCTGATGACTCCTATCCTGATCTTCGTGTTCGGCATCAAGCCGCATCTGGCTATCGGCACCGATTTGCTGTTTCCGGCCTTCACCAAAATGGGTGGCACCATCAGCCTGGCGCGCTCGCGGCTGATCGACTGGCGCATCGTCGGCCAGATGGCGGCGGGCAGCATTCCGGCCTCGCTGGTCACGCTCTACATCCTGCAGCGCCTCGGCCCGGCCAACCAGGCCACCCAGACCATCATGACCACCACGCTCGGCCTGGCGCTGCTGCTGACGGCCACGGCCACGCTTTACAAAGTGCTGCGCGGCAAGGCCGTGCCCACGCGCATCGCCCCCGAGCTGCTGGCCGGGGCCACGCGGGCGCGCCACTGGAGCTTTCCGGTGCTGTTTGGCGCGGTGATTGGCGCGCTGGTCACGCTGACTTCGGTCGGCGCGGGCGCCATCGGCGTGATTGTGCTGATGCTGCTCTATCCGGCGCTGCCGCTGCCGCGCATCGTGTCTGCCGACATCGCCCACGCGGTGCCGCTGACGCTGGTGGCGGGTCTGGGCCACGCCTCCATCGGCTCGGTGGACTGGCCGCTGCTGCTGAGTCTGCTGGCCGGCTCGCTGCCCGGCATCTGGGTCGGCGCGCACCTGATGCGCAAAACCTCGGATCGCGTGATCCGCTCGCTCTTGTCGCTGCTGCTGGCCTATGCGGGCATGAAGCTTATTTCCATCTAGCCAGCAGTCGCTTTCCCCGGCGCCACTACACTGGCGAGCCGAAAAATTTAACCTAGCCCTCACGTCAACCGATACGCACGAACCTCGACTGCCATGTACCACTACACAGAATTTGACCGCCAGTTCGTCCAGGCCCGCGCCGACCAGTACCGCGACCAGCTCACCCGCTGGCAGGCCGGGCAGTTGCCCGAAGACGAATTTCGCCCGCTGCGCCTGCAAAACGGCTGGTATGTGCAACGCTACGCGCCGATGCTGCGCGTGGCCGTGCCTTACGGCGAACTCTCCAGCGCCCAGCTGCGCGTGCTGGCCACCATCGCCCGCGAGTACGACCAGCCCGACGCGGCGCTGATTGCTAGCGCGCAAGCCACGCAGGACAAGCTCGGCCCGGTGCCGCTGAAAAACGGCGGCTCGGTGCATACGCATTTAACCAAGGGCTACGCCCACTTCACGACGCGCCAGAACGTGCAGTACAACTGGATTCCGCTGGACAAATCGGCCGACGTGATGGACCTGCTGGCCAGCGTCGATCTGCACGGCATCCAGACCAGCGGCAACTGCATCCGCAACATCACCAGCGACGAGCGCGCCGGGATTGCCGTCGATGAAATCGCCGACCCGCGCCCGTTTGGCGAAATCATGCGCCAGTGGAGCACGTTGCACCCCGAGTTCGCCTTCCTGCCGCGCAAATTCAAGATCGCCATCAGCGGCGCCCAGGAAGACCGCGCCGCCATCGGCTGGCACGACGTGGGCCTGCAAATCGTCAAGAACGAAGCGGGCGAGCTGGGCTTTAAAGTGCTGGTCGGCGGCGGCATGGGCCGCACGCCCATCATCGGCACGGTGATCCGCGAGTTCCTGCCGTGGAACCAGATCATGAATTACCTCGAAGCCGTGGTGCGCGTCTATAACCGCTACGGCCGCCGCGACAACATCTACAAGGCGCGCATCAAGATTCTGGTCAAAGCCGAAGGCCAGAAATATATCGACGCCGTCGAAGCCGAATACCAGCAAATCATGGACCACGACGGCGGCCCGCACACCATCACGCAGGCCGAATACGAGCGCGTGGCGGCCTGCTTCGTCACCCCGACGATCAACAGCGCGCCCGTCGATGTCGCGCCGATCAGCGCCGAAGAAGAAGCCGCGTTCAGCCGCTGGCTGCAGCAAAACGTCGCACCGCACCAAAACCCGGAACTGCGCGCCGTCAACCTGTCCTTCAAGCGCCTGGGCCAGGCGCCCGGCGACGCGACCGCCGACCAGCTCGACATTGCCGCCGATTTGGCCGAGCGCTTCAGCGCGGGCGAAATGCGCGTCAGCCACGAACAAAATCTGCTGCTGCCCTGGGTGCGCTTTGACGCGCTGCCCGCGCTGTGGCGCGCCGCCACGCAGGCCGGTTTTGCCAAGGCCAACATTCATTTGCTGACCGACATGATTGCCTGCCCCGGCGGCGACTTTTGCGCGCTGGCCAATGCGCGCTCGCTGCCGATTGCCGAAGCCATCACCGAGCGTTACCAGGATCTGGACGAGCTGCACGACATTGGCCCGATTGACCTGCACATCAGCGGCTGCATCAACTCCTGCGGCCACCACCACAGCGGCCACATCGGCATTCTGGGCGTCGATAAGGACGGCAAAGAGTGGTATTCGGTGTCGTTGGGCGGCTCGGACGGCTCGAATCTGTCCGGCCCGGCGCTGGCTGGCAAGGCGGTTGGCCCGTCGTTCTCCGCCGCCGAAGTGCCGGAAGTGATCGAGGCCGTGTTGAACACCTACCGCCTGCAGCGCGAAGGCCGCGAAACTTTTATTGCCACGCTGCGCCGCGTCGGTGCCGAGCCGTTCAAGCTGGCCGCCAATGGCGCACGTTTCAGCGCCGTCCGCACCAAAGAGTCACCATGAAACTACTCGCTTTTAACGCCCTTTCGACGGACGCTCCCGGCCTCAAGGTCATTGAACTGGCCAACGACGCTGACCCGCAGCAACTCGACCTTAGCGGCGTAGACCGCATCGACCTGAATTTCCCCAAATTCACCGATGGCCGCGCTTTCAGCCAGGCATTTTTGCTGCGTCGCCGCCTTGGTTTCAAAGGCGAAATCCGCGCCACCGGCGATGTGCTGGTCGATCAGCTGGCGCAAATGCAGCGCAGCGGCTTTGACGTGGCCGTGCTGCGCGCCGACCAGAGCATGGAGATTGCCCAGCGCGTGCTGGCCGCCTACCCCGGCCACAGCGTCGGCAAGTACCAGGGCGACGCGGTGGACATTGCGCCGCACTTCATCACCGCCGTTTAAACGAAGGAAAGACCATGAGCGCCATTTCCCTTTACGCCAAAGCGTCGCCCGACTTTGAACAAAAGCTCGCGGCCAGTCTGGCGCTGCTGAAATCCGCCGCCGCCCAGTATTCGCCGCTGACGCAGGCTTCCAGCCTGGGCTGCGAAGACATGGTGGTGACGCATTTGATGCACGAAGCGGGCCTTGACAAAACCAGCGCCAGCATTTTTGTGCTCGACACCGGCATGCTGCACCTTGAGACCGTCGCGCTGATCGAGCGCATCGAGACGCGCTACCCGTCGTTCAAGGTCGATGTGTACCGCCCGGACGCCGACGCGGCCTCGAACTTTGTCGAAGAAAACGGCGAGCAGGCGATGTACAAGAGCCTGCGCCTGCGCAAGCAGTGCTGCCACATTCGCAAAATGGAGCCGCTGGAGCGCGCGCTGGCTGGCAAAAAAGGCTGGCTCACCGGCCTGCGCCGCGAGCAGTCAAACGCCCGTGCCGAAGTGCCGGACGTTGAAATGCAGACCGTGCAAGACGGCGGCCAAACGGTCGAGCGCGCCAAAATCAACCCCGTGGCCAACTGGACGCTGGGCGACATCTGGCACTACATTTCGATCAACGCCATTCCGTACAATCCGCTGCACGACCAATTCTTCCCCAGCATCGGCTGCGCGCCCTGCACCCGCGCCGTGACGCTGGGCGAAGATTTCCGTTCTGGCCGCTGGTGGTGGGAGAGCGAAAGCGCCAAGGAATGCGGCCTGCATGTGGCCGCCGACGGCACCCATGAGGCGCAGGAACCCGCCGCGTTTGAACCCCTTTCCAGCATCATCCCTATCCGAGAAATCAACGCATGAACGCCCGCTTACACGATGAATCCCAGTTGCTGGCCAAGCTGAGCAACGCCCACCTCGACGCGCTCGAAGAAGAAACCATCTTCATCCTGCGCGAAGTCGCCGCCGCCTTCGAGCGCCCGGCCCTGCTGTTTTCGGGCGGCAAGGACTCGCTGGTGATGCTCAAGTGCGCCGAAAAAGCCTTTGGCGCTGGCCGCATCCCGTATCCGCTGTTGATGATCGACACCGGCCATAACTTCCCTGAAGTGACGGATTTCCGCGACCTGCGCGCCAAGGAACTCGGCGCCGACCTGATCATTCGCCATGTCGAGGACTCGATGAAGCGCGGCACGGTGCGCCTGGCGCACCCGGACGAGCCACGCAACGCGCACCAGTCGGTGACGCTGCTGGAAGCCATCGACGAATTCCGCTTTGACGCGCTGATCGGCGGCGCCCGCCGCGACGAGGAAAAAGCCCGCGCCAAAGAGCGCATCTTTTCGCACCGCGACAGTTTTGGTCAGTGGCAGCCCAAGGCCCAGCGGCCTGAACTGTGGACGCTGTTCAACACGCGCCTGCAGCCGGGCGAACATTTCCGCGTCTTCCCGATTTCCAACTGGACGGAACTGGACGTGTGGCAGTACATCGAGCGCGAAGAAATTGCGCTGCCCTCGCTGTACTACGCGCACCCGCGCAAGATCGTCGAGCGCAAGGGCTTGCTGGTGCCGGTCACCGAGCTGACCCCAGCCCGCGCAGGCGAAGAGGTGGTGGAAAAGCTGGTGCGTTTTCGCACCCTGGGCGACATCACCTGCACCTGCCCGGTGGACAGCCCGGCCTCTACGGCCGCCGAAATCGTGATTGAAACGCTGGCCGCCGATGTCAGCGAGCGCGGCTCCACGCGCATGGACGACAAAACCTCAGACGCTTCGATGGAAAAGCGCAAGAAAGATGGGTATTTCTAAATGAGCACGATTGATTTGACAGCCGACAACGCCCCATTGGCCAGCACTGCAGGCCAGAACGACCTGAAAGCCGCGCTGAAATTCATCACCTGCGGCTCCGTCGATGACGGAAAGAGCACCTTGATTGGCCGCCTGCTGGTGGACTCCAAAGCGGTGCTGCAGGACCACCTGGCAGGCGTGCAACGCGGCGGCGAAACCGATCTGGCGCTGCTGACCGACGGCCTCTCGGCCGAGCGCGAGCAGGGCATCACGATTGACGTGGCCTACCGCTATTTCGCCACCGAGCACCGCAAGTTCATCATCGGCGATGCGCCCGGCCACGAGCAGTACACGCGCAACATGGTCACCGCCGCCTCCAGCGCCGACGC
>JAPLPS010000155.1 GCA_026400075.1 Polaromonas sp. | reverse complement strand
CGCTGTAGTCGGCAGGAATGACGGAATAGGCGTCCTTGCCGATGTAATGCAGCGCCACCGGCATGACCTCGGCGGGCGAGTCCAGGTAGGCGATGCCGCAGGATTTCAGTTTCGCCGTGTACTTGGGGTTGAAGACCAGCTCCCAGGCGTTCGCAGGCATCGGCAGGCCGCCCAAGGCCTTGTCCACCTGGGTCTTGTTGATGCCCACCGTGGTAAAGCCCCAGGCCCAGGGAACCAGGTAATTGTTGCCCGGATCGGCCCGGGTCAGCACATTCATGATGGCCGGGTCGAGATTGGCCAGGTTGCGAATTTTTGACTTGTCCAGCGGCTGCAGCAGCCCGCCTTCGATCTGGGGCTTGGCAAACACGGTGCCCGGCACCACGAGGTCGTAACCGGTATTGCCCGCCACCAGCTTGGCATGCAGAGCCTCGTTGGTTTCAAAGTTGTCGTAGTTGACCTTGATGCCGCTTTCCTTTTCAAAGGCAGCGATCATGCCCACGGGAATGTAGTCCGGCCAGTTGTAGATGTTCAGCACCTTTTCTTCGCTATTGGCTGACGCCACGCGCGCGGGAGGCGCAGCCACTACCGCAACCGGCTCCTCTTTTTTATCGCAGGCAGCCAACAGACCAGCGGACACCGCCATAAGCACTACAAGTTTTTTCATGAAATAAGACTTTAGGAAGAAAGTAAAAAAAATCAACAGGGCAGCAGATGACCGATCAGCCACCGGCAGCCCGGTTGACTAGATTAACTGCCTTTTTTGAAGCTGTTATAGACGTTGGTCATCGCTTCGCGGGCCTCACTGGTGAAGCTGCTCGGCGCAATCATTTTGCTGAAATAGTCGGATTCTACAAAGATGCTGGTGTTGCTGGCGATGTCGGACTTAATCTGGGCAATGGCGGCCTTGTTCGCCGTCGGGTAGTTCATCTGATTGGTCACCAGCGCGCCGTTTTCCGGGCGCAGGTAAAAGTCGATGAAAGCCTGGGCATTGTTCGGATGTTTGGCATCCTTGGTCAGCGCCATCGTGTCCGCAAACAGCAGCGCGCCGGTGCTCGGCAGCAGCGCCTGAATCTCATCCTTGGAGCCGTTTTCCCTGGCGCGCTTGGCCGCCATGTTGATGTCGCCAGACCAGCCAATGACGGCGCAGGCTTTGCCGCCCGCCACATCATCAATCATCGTCGAGCTGAACAGCTTGATATCCTTTCGCACCTTGAACAGCGCCTCGCCAGCGGCCTTGTAGTCGGCCGGAACGCTGGAATAGCCGTCCTTGCCGATGTAGTGCAGCGCCACCGGCATGATCTCGGCGGGCGAGTCCAGGTAGGCGATGCCGCAGGATTTCAGTTTCGCGGTGTACTTGGGGTTGAACACCAGCTCCCAGGCGTTCTCAGGCATCGGCAAACCGGCCAGGTCTTTGTCCACCTGGGTCTTGTTGATGCCGACCGTGGTAAAGCCCCAGGCCCAGGGCACCAGGTATTTATTGCCCGGATCAGCCTTGGTCAGCACCGTCATGATGGCGGGGTCCAAATTGGCCAGATTCGGAATTTTGGACTTGTCCAGCGGCTGCAGCAGCTTGCTTTCAATCTGCGGCTTGGCAAACACGGTGCCCGGCACCACGATGTCGTAGCCGGTGTTGCTCGCCACCAGCTTGGCATTCAGGGTTTCATTGCTGTCAAAGGTTGCATAGTGAACCTTGATGCCGGTTTCCTTTTCAAAGGCGGCAATCATGCCTTCGGGGATGTAGTCGGGCCAGTTGTAGATGTTCAGCACCTTCTCCTCGGTGTTGAGCGGCACCTCTGCCACAGGGGCCTCCACGGCCGCTGACGCTGGGGCTGCCGCTACCAGCACCTCTTTTTTATCGCAGGCGGCCAGCAGCCCGGCGGACATCGCCATCAGCAATACAAGTTTTTTCATAAGGGGGAAGACTCCGGGAGAAAAGTAAAAATAAACGGGGCACATCACCAGCCCTCAGTCGCAGGCAACCCCGTTGATCCAAAAAAAGTTAACTGCCTTGTTTAAAACTGTTGTAAGCGCTCGTCATGGCTTCGCGGGCCTTGCTGGTGAAACTGCTGGGAGGAATCATTTTGCTGAAATAGTCGGATTCCACAAAGATGCTCGTGTTGCTGGCGATGTCGGACTTGATCTGGTCAATGGCGGCCTTGTTGGCCGTCGGGTAGTTCAGTGCGTTGGTCACCAGCGCGCCGTTTTCGGGACGCAGGTAAAAATTGATGAAGGCCAGGGCATTGTTCGGATGCCTGGCGTCCTTGGTCAGCGCCATCGTGTCAGCAAACAGCAGCGCGCCGGTGCTCGGCAGCAGCGCCTGAATCTGATCCTTGGAGCCGTTTTCCCTGGCGCGCTTGGCTGCCATGTTGATGTCGCCGGACCAGCCAATGACGGCGCAGGCTTTGCCGCCCGCCACATCATCAATCATCGTCGAGCT
>JAPLPS010000020.1 GCA_026400075.1 Polaromonas sp. | reverse complement strand
ATCGCCGGGTGACGGGTTTCGGACTGCCGCACCCACGCGTCGGCGTCGGCGGGCAGCACCGGCGGCAGTTTGACTGGCGCCAGCAGCGGTTTTGGCTCGGCGTCGGTGAGGCCGACGAGCTGGTCGAGGGCGATTTTTTTCACGCGCAGGTCGTTGTCGGCGGCGATTTCCTGGGCGCCGACCAGGTCGAAGCGCGCTTGCGCCTCGCGGCTGTCTGTGACGGTGGAGGTGCCGACTTCAAAATTGCGCTTGGCCGAGGCCAGCTGCTCGGCGACGGCGGCTTTTTGCGCCTTGACGAAGGCCAGCGTGTCCTGCGCGGCCAGCACGTCGAAATAGGCCTGGCTGGTGCGCACGATCAAATCCTGTTCGGCCGCTTCGAGCTGGGCTTGGGCCAGGGCTAGCTGTTTTTTGCCCTGCGCGTAGCTGGCCTGATTGGCGGGCCTGTACAGCGGCTGGCTGGCGCTGAGGGTGACGTTTTGGGTGTTGTAACTGGTGTTGACGGCGGGCTGGCTGACATCCATCCCGACGCGGGACGCGCCCGCCGACAGCGCGGCGCTGGGCAGGATGCCCGCTCTGGCCTGGTCGGCGCGGGCGACATTGGCGTCGTACTGCAGCCGGGCCGACTGGTAGCTGGCGTCAAAAGTGCGGGCCGCGTCGTATAGCTCGACCAGACTTTGTGTTTTTGCCCTGTAGGCAATATCAATAAAAGAGCCGTAATTTGGAACACTACTTTGCGCCTGGGCCAGCGGGGCGATGGCGCTTGCGGCCAGCGCGATGACGATGGACAGGGGGCGCAGGGACGAGCGTGGCGCGGACAGTTTTTGGGGCATTTTCATAGAGCGCTTATAAAAGTTGGAAAAGTCAAAAATCAGCCCGCGCGCTCTGGCCTCAGTAGCGCGGCACCGACGCGTCCACCTGCTGCGACCAGGCGTCAATGCCGCCTTGCAGATTGACCACATCGGCAAAACCGCTTTGCGTCAGGTAGGTGGCCACTTGCAGGCTGCGCATGCCGTGGTGGCACAGGCAGGCAATCGGGTGCTCCAGGCCGTGGCTGGCCTGCAGTTCAGCGAGGCGCGCCGGAATCTGGCGCATCGGAATGGCCAGCAGCGTGAAGCCGTTTTCCTGGATGCTGGCGGCCTGCAGTTCCGAGGGCTCGCGCACGTCGAGCACCACCGGAAGAGTGCCGGGCGCGGCGGCGGTTTGGGCACTGCCCAGCCATTCGGCGAAGCGGGACAGGGGTAATTGGGGAACCATGCGGGGCCTTTCGAGGGGGCTGACGTATCAGAACGAGAAGGTCGATGGCTCGGGGAAGTTCTGCAGCCGGGGCGCGACCGTGTCCCAGGCTTGCGTGGTGCTCCAGGCGGTCTGGCTGACGCGGGTGATCAGCGTGGCGCGCATCACCGGCTGGCTGCCGACGATGGCGCTCAGGCGCCCGCCGACTTTCAGCTGCTCCAGCAGCGCAGCGGGCACCTCGGCCACCGAGCCGCTCAGCACGATCACGTCAAATGGGCCGCGCAGCGCGCCGTTGCCGTTGCCGGAGACGGCTTCGGCCAGATTGGCCGCGCCGTCGCCCTGGCGCACTTCGGCGTTGGCGATACCGGCTTTTTGCAGGTTGCGGCGGGCGGTTTCGACCAGTGCGGGGTCGATTTCCAGCGTGATGACCTGCTGGGCGCGGTGCGCGAGCAGCGCGGCCATGTAGCCGGAACCGGCGCCGATTTCCAGCACTTTTTCATGCTTCTGTACGGCCAGGTCCTGCAAAATGCGCGCTTCAATTTTCGGCGCCAGCATGCACTGGCCGGGGTTGGCGTGTGGCGGCAGCGGCAGTTCCATGTCGGCAAAGGCCAGATCTTTGCAGGCGGGCGGCACGAAGTCTTCGCGGCGCACCACGGCCAGCAGGGCAAGAATCTGGCTGTCGAGCACATCCCAGGGGCGGATTTGCTGCTCGATCATGTTGAAGCGGGCTTTTTCGTAGTTCATGGCGGACTTTGGTTGTTGGGCGTGAAATAAAAAGAGGGGGGAATGGCCTGTGTCGGGCGCAACTTTTGATTTTAGACGGGGCCGCCCGCGTCAGCCTGACGGGTTTTGCTGCCGAACTTGCGCTTGAGCCACTGGGCCAGATCGTCCAGGTAGCAGTAGGTGACGGGCACGACCACCAGCGTCAGCAGCGACGAGGTGATGACGCCACCAATCACCGCCTGGCCCATAGGCGCGCGCTGCTCCGAGCCTTCGCTCAGCGCAAAAGCCAGCGGCACCATGCCGAAAATCATCGCCAGCGTGGTCATCAAAATCGGGCGCAGCCGCACTTTGGCCGCCAGCAGCAGCGCGTCGGCGCGTTCCATGCCGTCCTCGCGCATGCGAATCGCGAAATCGACCAGCAAAATCGCGTTCTTCGTCACCAAGCCCATCAGCATGACGATGCCAATCACGGAAAACATCGACAGCGCCGAGCCAAACAGCAGCAGCGCCAGCACCACGCCAATCAGCGTCAGCGGCAGCGAAGTCATCAGCGCCATCGGCTGCAAAAAGCTCTTGAACTGGCTGGCCAGAATCATGTAGATGAACAAAATCGCCATCACCAGCGCCGAAATCGCGTAGCCAAAGGATTCGGCCATGTTTTTCGTCGAGCCGCTGAAGGCGTAGCGGTAGCCGGGCGGAAAATTCACCGTCGCCAGCGCGGCCTTGATGTCGGCGGAGACTTCGCCGCCCGAGCGCCCATAGACGTTGGCGTTGATGGCGACTTCGCGCGTCAGGTCGCGCCGGTTGATCTGGTTCGGGCCGGTGCTTTCTTTGACGCGGGCGACTTGGCTTAAGCGAACGATGCGCGCCGAGCCGTCGGCGTTGCTGCCCACGGTGGCGTTCATGAAGGGCAGGCGCGCCAGGTCTTGCGGCGCGTTGCGCGCATCGGGGGCGAGGCGCACGTTCACGTCGTAAGTCTGGTCGTCGGGGGCGCGCCAGTTGCCGACCGTCTGCCCGGCAATCAGGGTGCGCAGCGCCGTGCCAATCTGGCCCACGGACAGGCCGAGGTCGGAGGCGGCTTCGCGCTGCACATCAATCTCCACCACCGGCTGGGCGGCTTTGTTGCTGGCGTCCAGATCGACCAGGCCGGGAATGCCCCGGATTTTGTCCATCACATGTTGCGTCAGGCGCTCCAGCTCGTTCAAATCCGGCCCTTGCAGCGAAAACTCCACCTGCTTGTTGCCGCCGACCGGGTCGAGCAAGCCCGCGTGCGTCACGGTGATACCGGCGACGTTTTTAAGCCGCTCGCGCAGTGCGGCCGACATCTGATCGGCGCTGCGCGCCCTGGCCTGGCGATCCACCAGTCGCACGTAAATGCTGGCGTACATCTTTCCCTGCGCGTTGCCGGTGTTCAGCGTGGCGACGGTGTATTTCACCTCGGGAAACTCGCGCAGGATGGCATCGACTTGCCGCGCCTTGGCTTCGGTGGCTTCGAGCGACGAGCCGACCGGCGTGTAAAAATTGAGCGAGGTTTCGGAAAAATCCGCCTTGGGCACAAACTCCGTGCCCAGCAGCGGCACCATCACGACGCTCAAAATGAAAATCCCCAGCGCCAGCGCCAAGGTTTTCAGCTTATGCACCAGCGCCCAGCGCAGAATGTCCTGATACGCGTGGCTCATCGCTTCGGTGGCGCGGTCAAACCAGCCGGTGACGCGGCCAATCGTCTTGTCGTAGAGCGTGACCGGGGCGCCGCGCTGGCCCTGCGTGTGAATCGACGGGTCGTGCCAGATGCTCGACAGCATCGGGTCCAGCGTGAAGCTGACAAACATCGAGATCAGGACGGCGGCCACGATGGTCACGCCGAACTCGTGGAAAAACTTGCCGATGATGCCGCCCATAAAACCAATCGGCAAAAACACCGCGACGATGGAAAAGCTCGTCGCCATCACCGCCAGGCCGATTTCCTGCGTGCCGTCCAGCGACGCCTGATACGGCGACTTGCCCATCTGCACATGGCGCACGATGTTTTCGCGCACCACGATGGCGTCGTCGATCAACAGGCCCACGCACAGCGACAGCGCCATCAGCGTAATCATGTTGATCGTGAAGCCGAACAGGTTCATGAACAAAAACGTGCCGATGATCGAAATCGGCAGCGTCAGCCCGGTAATCACCGTCGAGCGCCACGAGTTGAGGAACAAAAACACGATCAGCACCGTCAGCAGCGCGCCTTCAATCAGCGTGCGGCGCACGTTGTCCACGGCCACGCGAATCGGGCGGGCACCGTCGGTAATCAACTCCAGCCGCGCGCCGGGCGGCACCAGCGGCTGCAGGTCGGCGATGGCCTGGTTCAGCCCGTTGACGACTGAAATGGTGTTTTCGTCCTGGGCTTTTTGCACCGTCAGCAGCAGCGTGCGCTGGCCGTTGTACAGCGCCAGCGTGTCGATTTCCTGCGCGCCGTCGCTGACGCGGGCGACCTGGTTCACGGTAATCGCCGTGCCGCCCTTGCGCGCCACGATGATGTTGCCGAAGTCTTCCGGGCGCTTCATGCGGGCGTCGATTTTGACGGCGCGCTCCTGCGCCAGCGAGCGGATCGCGCCCAATGGCAAGTCCTGGTTTTCACTGCGCACGGCGGCCACGACCTGATCGGCGCTGATGCCCAGCGATTCCATCGCCTGCGGGTTCAGGTAGATGTTGATTTCGCGCTTGGTGCCGCCGACCAGTGTGACGGAACCGGCGCCGCGCACGTTTTCCAGGCGTTTTTTCAGCACCTGGTCGGCCCAGTTGGTCAGTTCAATCGCCGACATGGGGCTGGCGTCGTTGCGTTCCGACGCTCCCACGCTGGCGGCTGCGGCTGCGGTGCTGTCCCTTGACGGCGCTGAACTGGGCAGCACCGCCACCGACCAGATGGCCCGGCTCGACGGGTCAAAGCGCATCACGCGCGGCTCTTTGACCTCGTCGCGCAGCGTCGGGCGGATCAGGGCGATTTTCTCGCGCACGTCTTCAGCCGCCTTGCGCCCGTCAATCGACAACTGAAACTCGATGATGACGACCGACTGGCCCTGAAAACTGCGCGAGGTCAGCGTGTTCACGCCCGCGACGGAGTTGACGCCTTCTTCGATCTTTTTGGTGACTTCGCTTTCGACGATTTCGGGCGAGGCGCCGGGGTAGTCGGCGGTGACGACGACGACGGGAAAGTCGATGTTCGGGAACTGGTCTACCTGCATGCGCTGGTAGGAAAACAGCCCCAGCACGACGATGGCCAGCATGACCATCGTGGCAAACACCGGATTTTTAAGACTGACCTGGGTGAACCACATGCAGCGTTGCCTTTGACGAGGGGATAAATGCCGTTACAGCGCGGCGGCGCGGGAGGCGGATTCTGATGCGGCTGGGGCTGGGACGGCTGGCGTGGCGGGCGGCCCGGCTATCGGCGTCAGGCGCACCACCATGCCTTCACTGAGCAGGCCGATGTGGCCGCGTACCACTAGCGCGCCTTCGGCCAGGCCAGTAACGGCCACCAGTGCTTCGCCTGCGGCGCTGCCGCGCACGCCGGGCGTGACGGTTGTATGCGCCACCTTGCCGTTTTCAATCACCTGAACATAGGGCGCCGGTTTGTCGCTGCGCAGGCTGCTCAGCGGCACGGCCAGCAGCGCGGCCTGGGCTGTGCCCAGCGTGCCCTGCGCGAACAGGCCCTGGCGCAGCGCGGGCGCCGCACTGCCGCTGCCGCTGCCAGGTTTTTCCAGTCGCAGGTAGGCCAGCACGCTGCGGCTGCCCGGTTGGGCGCTGGGGTTGATGCGGACGATTTTGGCGTTGATGCTTTGCGCGCTGCCTTCAATCTGCAGTTGCGCCGTCTGGCCGACGCGCAGCGCCAGCGACTCTTGCGCGCTGAAGCTCGCTTCAAGCTCCAGCTGGCTGACATCGACGATTTCGACAATCTTGCCGTCGATGGCGACGCGCTCGCCGTTCTGGGCCAGCCGCTGCGAGATT
>JAPLPS010000410.1 GCA_026400075.1 Polaromonas sp. | reverse complement strand
TTGGCGCAGGACAGCAACCCACAATTGCGCCTGCAAAAAGTCAACGCCGAATCAGCCCGCCAGGAAGTCAAAAAGCACAGCGCCATCGCCGCGCCGACGCTCGATCTGGTGGCGCAGGCCGGGCGCGAGCGCCTGAGCGGCAGCGGCGACTTTGGCGCGGCCAGCAATACCAGCCGCCAGCAAATGATTGGCCTGCAATTGAATCTGCCGCTCTACACCGGCGGCATGCGCAGCGCCAAGCTCGAAGAAGCGCTGCGCCTGCAGGACAAGGCCGATGCTGAAATCGCCCAAAGCCAGCAGCAAATTGCCCAGCAAACCCGCGCCGCCTGGCTGGGCCTGCAAACCGGCGCGGCCCGCCTGAGCGCGCTGGAACAGGCCACCGCCGCCAGCCAGTCCCGGCTGGGCGCGACGCGGCTCGGCCGCCAGGTCGGCGACCGCACGACGCTCGATTTGCTCAACGCCGAAAACGACGCAAGCAGCGCCGATCTGGCGCTTTTGCAGGCGCGCATCGAGGTGCTGCAAAACCGCCTGCGGCTGCAGGCGCTGGCCGGTCAGCTGGGCGAGGCGCAGTTGCAGAGCGTGAGCGCGCTGCTGAAGAACTGATCTGATTCCCGCAGCAAGCCTTCATCGCCATGCCGACAACACAACCCCAGCCCACTCGCCGCGAAGCGTTGACGCGTACCTTGCGGCGCAGTGTTTTTTGACTTTCACCTTCCTTGATGGAACCTGACCATGATGAAAACGCCCTCCCTGCTCCTTGCCGCCCTGCTGGTGCCACTCCTGAGCGGATGCAGCGCGACGCCTGACACCGCCATGCCCGCTGCCACCACGGCCGTCGCTGCGCCCGTCGCCGCGCCCGAACCGGCCTGGGTCCAGGCTGCGCGTGCCAGCGCGACGGCCGTTCCGCCCAAACTGCTGGCGGCGCTGAGCGCGGCTATCGAGACCTCCGGCCCTGCAGGCGCCATTGATGTCTGCAAGGAAACGGCGCCCAAGATGGCGCAAGCCGCCTCGGCGCAAAGCAGCTGGCAGATCAGGCGCGTCAGCCTGGGCAACCGCAACCCCAAGGCCGTCCCCGACGCCTGGGAGCGCCGGGCGCTGGAAGACTTCGATCACAGCCAGAAAGCGGGCATTGATCCTGCCAAGCTGGAGCGCTGGGAAGTCGTGACCGAGGACGGGCAAGCCGTGCGGCGCTACATGCGCGCCTTGCCGACCCAGCCGCTGTGCATTCAGTGCCACGGCAGATCAGACCAGCTGGGCGCTGGCGTTGCCGAGCGGCTCGGGCAGCTCTATCCGCATGACCGGGCGACGGGCTACTCTGTCGGGCAGATTCGCGGCGCCATGACATTGCGCCAACCCGCCCGGCAGTGAGTCGGCACGCGCCAGGCGCTGGCTGGGTAGCAGGATGAAACGCGGCGACAGACCGTGAACGAGGTGCCCAGACCCTGAACCCTTTTCTCTGTTGACCGGCCCCTTCCAACCCCAAAGGAGACAAACTCATGGCTTACATCATCATCCTCGGCGCTGGCACCGGCGGCATGCCCGCCGCCTACGAGCTGCGCGAACATCTGGACAAGAAACACCAGATCACCGTGGTCAACGCGGTCGATTACTTCCAGTTCGTGCCGTCGAACCCCTGGGTGGCGGTGGGCTGGCGCGAGCGGGGCGCGATCACCTTTCCGATCCGGCCCTATCTGGAGAAAAAAGGCATCGCTTTCATCGCCCAGCCAGTCCAGCGCATTGACGCCGACAACAACGCGCTCGAATTGAAAGACGGCGACCGCCTGAGCTACGACTACCTGGTCATCACCACCGGCCCCAAGCTGGCGTTTGACGAGGTGCCCGGCGCAGGCCCGGCGGGCTACACGCGCTCCATCTGCACCGTCGATCACGCCGAGCAGACCTGGGCTGACTACCAGGAATTCCTGAAAGACCCCGGCCCGGCCATCGTCGGCGCCATGCCCAGCGCGTCCTGCTTTGGCCCGGCTTATGAGTTCGCCTTTATCTTCAACAAGGACTTGCAGCGGCGCAAACTGCGCCACAAGGTGCCGCTGACCTACATCACCCCCGAGCCTTACATCGGCCACATGGGCCTGGGCGGCGTCGGCGATTCCAAGTCGATGCTGGAGAGCGAGTTCCGCAACAACGACATCAAGTGGATCACCAATGCCAAAGTGACCAAAGTCGAGGCCGGCAAAATGTTTGTCAGCGAAATGGACGACAACGGCCAGCTAAAAAAAGAGCATGAACTGCCGTTCAAACTCAGCATGATGCTGCCCGCCTTCAAGGGCGTGGATCCGGTCGCCGCCGTCGAAGGCCTGTGCAACCCACGCGGCTTTGTCTTGATTGACGAGTACCAGCGCAGCAAAAAATACCGCAACATTTTCGCGGCAGGCGTGTGCGTGGCGATTCCGCCGGTCGAAGTCACCCCTGTGCCGACTGGCGCGCCCAAGACCGGCTACATGATCGAGACGATGGTGACAGCCATTGTGCGCAACATTGCTGCCGACATTGCGGGCGAAAGCGCCACCGCCAAAGCCAGCTGGAACGCCATTTGTCTGGCCGACATGGGCGACACCGGCGCGGCCTTTGTGGCGCTGCCGCAAATCCCGCCGCGCAATGTCAACTGGTTCAAAAAAGGCAAGTGGGTCCACGCGGCCAAAGTCGGCTTTGAAAAATACTTTCTCTACAAGATGAAGCACGGCACCTCCGAGCCGATTTATGAAAAATACCTGCTCAAGGCGCTCGGCATCGAGCGGCTCGATCACTGAAGCTTGAAGCCTGAAACCGGAACTGGCCCTCTGTCCGAAACAGCACATTTCCGACAGAAGCGCTTGCCGGGCTGGCCCTGGCAGCGGCTCAAGACCCGACAAACCCGCCCCGCCAACCTGCCAGAGCGGCACTGGCAGGCCTGAAAACAGGTGGCATGCACCTTGCAGTAAGGCTTGCAAAGGATGCCGCAAATGCCGCTCAATCTCATCATCAACGACACCACGCTGCGCGACGGCGAACAGACCGCCGGGGTGGCTTTTACCGTCGATGAGAAATGCTCGATTGCTTGCGCACTGGCTGCGGCTGGTGTGCCGGAGATGGAAATCGGCATCCCCGCAATGGGCGAGGAAGAAATCGACTGCATCAACACCATTGCCGCGCTGGAACTGCCCGCCGCGCTGATGGTCTGGGGCCGCCTGACCGAGCAGGATCTGGTCAGCGCGCTGCGCTGCGAGGCCGACATCATTCACCTGTCGATTCCTGTTTCTGACATTCACCTGCGCCACAAGCTGCGCCAGAGCCGCGAATGGGTGCTGGCGCAGGTCACGCGGGTGATTAACAAAGCGGTGGCCAGTGGCCGCAAAATTTCTCTCGGCGCCGAAGATGCGTCACGCGCCGACGGCGCTTTTCTGGCCGAAGTGGCCAGTCGCGCCGAAGACTGCGGCGCCAGCCGCATCCGCTTTGCCGACACGCTGGGCGTGCTCGACCCGTTCACCACTTATGAAGCCATCGCCCGGCTGCGCGACGCGGTCGATATGGACATTGAAATCCACGCGCACAACGACCTGGGCATGGCCACGGCCAACACGCTGGCCGCGCTGCGCGCTGGCGCGACGCACGCCAACACCACCGTCAACGGCCTGGGCGAGCGCGCCGGCAACGCCGCGCTGGAAGAAGTCGTGATGGGCGTGCGCCATCTGCACCACGCCGAAACCGGCGTCGATACGCACGCGCTGGTGCCGATTTCGCGCCTCGTCGCTAGAGCCTCCGGGCGCCAGGTGGCGTTTAACAAAAGCATCGTCGGCGAGGCGGTGTTCACCCACGA
>JAPLPS010000177.1 GCA_026400075.1 Polaromonas sp. | reverse complement strand
CGTTGATCGAAATCACCAAGTCCGGCGCGGCGTCACGCAGGCGCTCAAAAGGGTTCAGCGGGTAGTCCTGGCCGTGGTCGTTCCAGCCGTCTTCGCAGATCAAAAAGCCGGTCTGCACGCCCCGGATGTTCAGCACCTTGGCGACATCCGGGCCGGGCTCGAAATGGCGGCGCTCGTCGAAGATGTTGTAGGTCGGCAGCAGCTGCTTGGCGTAGTCGAGCAGCACCTGGCCGTCGCGAATGACGCGCAGTGCGTTGGCCAGCGGCTTGCCCGGCCCCGTGCGGCGCACCGGCAGGCCGATGACCCAGTGCAGCGTCGGCCACTGGCGCGAGGCGTTGAGCAGCGCGTCAAAAGTGCTTTCTACCCGCGTGATAAAGCCGCTGTCGTCGAGCAGGTCGCCGGGGTAGTAAGCGGTCAGCGCCAGTTCGGAGAACACCACGATGTCTGCCTGGTCGGCGTCGGCCTGCCGGGCGGCCTGAATCATTCTGGCCGCGTTGCCAGTCAAATCGCCGACCGTGAAATTGAGCTGGGCAATGGTGATGTTGAGCATGGGGACATCTCCTTTTTCAAGCCGTGGCCTGCACGTTGAAAACCTGGCGCAAATAAGCCATGAAAGTGGCGTTGTCGCACAGCGTCTTGCCGGGGCTGTCGGAGAGCTTGGCGACCGGCTTGGCGTTGCACTCGGTCAGCTTCATCACGATGTTGATCGGCGTCAGGCCCATGTCGTTGGTCAGGTTCGTGCCGATGCCAAAGCCGGTTTGCGTGCGCCCGGCAAAGGTGCGGTACAGGCGCAGCGCCGTCGGAATATCGAGCCCGTCGGAGAACACCAGGCGCTTGCTGGCCGGGTCCACGCGCAGTTTGGCGTAATGGGCCAGCGCCTTTTCGCCCCAGATGAACGGGTCGCCCGAGTCGTGGCGCAGGCCGTCGAACAGCTTGGCGAAGTACAGGTCGAAATCAGCCAGAAAAGCGTCCATGCCGACGACATCGGTCAGCGCCACGCCCAGGTCGCCCCGGTATTCCTGCACCCAGTCTTCGAGCGCAGCGCGCTGAAAATCGCGCAGCGCCATGCCCAGCGCCTGGTAGGTTTGCAGGTACTCGTGGGCCATCGTGCCAATCGGCACCAAATCCAGCTCTTTGGCGAGAAGGACGTTCGACGTGCCCTTGAAATACTGCGGCAGCTCGCGCTTGAGCGTGCCGACAACTTCGGTCTGCCAGTCCCGCGAAAAGCGCCGCCGCACGCCGAAATCGAAAAACTCAAACGGGTGGCGCAGCGGCGCTTCTTTTTCAAAGTCGCGCAGCAGGGCGATTTTGCTTTGTAGGCGCTGGCGGCCTTGTTCAATCGCGGCGCGCTGGTCAAAGCGGCGGAAATACAGCTCGTTGACGATGGACAGCACAAAAATCTCAAACGCCATCACATGCACCTGCGGGCCTATGGCCTGAATCACCAGCGTGTCGCCCTCGGAGTGCGCCGTGATGAACTCGCGCTGGAACTGGAAGATGCGCAGGAAATCGACAAAGTCGCTTTTGATGAAGCGCAGCCCGCGCAGGTAGCGCAGTTCGTCCGGCTGGAAACGCAGGCTGCACAGGTGGTCGAGTTGCGCGTTGACTTCGGCCAGCAGCTCGGTCAGCGGGTAGTCGGGCTGGTTGCGGCAGACAAAGCTGTACTCGGCCTGCGTCTGCGGGTGGCGGTGCAGCATGGTTTGCCACATCGTGAATTTGTACAGATCGGTGTCGAGCAGGCTTTCGATGATGGGCTGCATGGCGGGTTTTCCTTCGGTGAATTTGGGGCGCAATTTCGGGCGCGTTTCGGCGCTTTGTTGTGTGATCTAGTGTTGCGTCAAGCGTCTAAAGCCCGCTCTGATAAGAGCAAAGCGTGTTGATAATTTGCTCATGACACGACACTAGGCGTTAGCCAGCAGCGTGGGCAGCATCTGGTCGCTGGTGGCCAGCCGAACGCCGCGCCGCGCCATGTCGTCCAGAAAGTCGCGCTGCTGGGCGTCAAAACCGCCGACGGGACTCATGCAGTCGGTCAGCAGCACGATCTTGCTGTTCTGGCCGGAGGGCAGGTTGTCGGCCAGATGCTCGGTCGTGGCCCGCACGCAGTGGCTGCTGGCTTCGCCGCCGATCAGGATCAAATCGGCGCAGTCCAGGTCGGCAATCAACGCCCGGTTCAGCTGGGTGGCGGCGTCGTCCGCGTCGGGCACTTCGGCTTGCAGCGCGCTGTAATGCTCTGTCCACGGGTTGCTGCCTTTGTTGACTTTTTGCGCCACGGCCAGATGGCGCTCTTCCCAGTCGTTGCAGGCGGCTTTGAGCGCCGGGTGAAGCGCCTGACCCCAGCTGCCGATTTCGCAATGCACCGGCCAGACCATCAGCGTGTAGCGGGCGCGCTGCGCCAGCGCGTCCAGATAAGCCAGTGCTCGCGGCAGCATGGCCGGGTCTTTGGGCGCAAAACTGCCGCCGCGCACCTGCGCCGCCGTGATCGACGTGAACGGCGCGACCGGGCCACCCGCGCCGCTCATGCCGCTTGTGTCGCTCGTGCCGCTTTTGCCGCCCGTGTCGTTCGTTCCGCCAGCGTCGTCCGCGCTGCTCATGCCGCCCGCGCCGGTCTGCCAAAACGTCGGGTGCGCGATGTCAAAGCGGTGGTGCGCGTCCAGCGTCAGCGTGATCGCCGAAATGCCGTCCGTGCCCTGGCGGATCAAATCCGCCAGCCGCAGCATGTCGGCATGCGCGCCGCTGACGGGCAGGGCGGGCGTGATGGCCTGCCCGCTCAGCGGATCGACAGGGCACCAGTCGGCAGGCAGGTCGCAGAAGTCGTTTTGCGGGTCAATCAGCAGCAGCTGGATGTTTTTCTTCATGAGGCGGCGGGTGGGCATGGCGTCTTCCTTTCGGGGCTTGAAGGCTTCAATCCGGGGTTGAGTTGTACTAAACAACCTTATACGTTTTGCATAATACAACCTTATTTCAATTCATTCAACGGGGATGCACAACAAATGACGGAAAGCAGGGCTATTTCAGCGATTGAGCGGCCGCTGACCACGGTCGATGTGGTGATCTTCACGGTGCGCGGTGGCCAGCTGCAGGTCTTGCTGGTTCAGCGCCCGGACGGGCCGGGCGAGCCGTTTCCGGGCGCCTGGGCGCTGCCCGGCGGCTTTGTCGATGTGCGGCTGGACGATTCGCTTGAAGATTGCGCCCGGCGCAAGCTGCTGGACAAAACGGGCGTGAGCAGCCCGTATCTGGAGCAGCTGGGCAGCTGGGGCGGCAAGAGCCGTGACCCGCGTGGCTGGTCGGCGACGCACGCTTATTTCGCGCTGCTGCCTTTTGAGTCGGTGCAGCTCAAGCCGGAAGACGGCAAAACCGGCAAAACGGCCCAGTGGCACCCGGTCAACGCTTTGCCGCCCGGCCAGCCGCTGGCGTTTGACCACGCCGAGATTTTGCAAACGGCGCTGGAGCGGCTGCGCAGCAAGGTCGAATACACCTCGCTGCCCGCGTTTTTGCTGCCCGAGCCGTTCACGCTGCCGCAGTTGCAAAAGATGTACGAAATCGTGCTGGGCCGCCCTGTCGATAAAAGCGGCTTTCGCACGCGCGCGCTGGCGGCGGGTTTTCTGGTCGAAAGCGGCGCGATGGAGGTCGGCTCGCCCCGGCCCGCGATGGGCTACCGGCTCAAGGACAGGGGCGCGGCGGTGTATTTCCCCCGGACATTCAGCCCGCGCAGCAGCTGAGAAAGCGGCTCGGGCGTCAAAACCCGCCTGGCCGCAAGGCTGCGGCGCAGGCAGATACACTTTGCGCCTTGAGAGCCTCGCGTGAGGCTCAGGACTGGCCCTTTATGACTACTTTACCTATGACCCCCGACACCGCCGATACGACTCCCGCCGCCACCGCGTGGATGGAAAGCGAAGACTTCGACGAACTCGACGCCATCCTCGACGACCTGCGCGCCCGCTACGACGAAACGCCGCAGTGGGAATTCTGCGAAGGCTTCATGGCCGCCGTGATCTGCTCGCGCCGCCCGATTGCCGCCGCCGAATACCTGCCCGTGCTGCTGGGCCTGCCCGGCGAAGGCGAAGAGGCCGACGCCGAAACCGGCTCGTTCGCCAGCGACGAGCAGCGCGAGCGTTTTACCGCGCTGTGGACGCAGCGCTGGCGCGAGGTCGAAACCGCGCTCGATTCGGAAGTGAACTCGCTGGAAGACGACGCCTGCTACCACCCGGAAGTGATGGACATTCGCGGCGCCGTGGCCGACATGCCGCCCGAAGAGCAAGAGGCGTTCAAACAGGAAGACCTGCCCGCCTTTGCGCAGGTGTGGGCGCTGGGCTTTATGTTTGCCGTGGAAAGCTGGCCCGACGAGTGGATGGCCCCGCGCGACAAGGACGCAGCCAAATGGCTGGACGGCGCGCTGCAGGCCGTGGTCGCGATGACCGAAGACGACACCGGCAAGCCCGAAGTCTCGCCGCTGAGCGAAGAGGGAACGCCCAGCACCAGCATCGCCCGGCTCAACGCCTTCGGCGAAGCGATCTGGGCGGTGTATGACCTGCGCGAGCTGTGGAAGACGCTGGGGCCGAAGGTGGAAACCATCCGCAAGGAAGCCACGCCGGGGCGCAACGATCCGTGCTCGTGCGGGAGTGGGAAGAAATACAAGAAGTGCTGCGGGGCTTGATAATTCTGTTGAATCTTTGAGGTAAGGCTTTGGCCGAACCTTTGTCAATCGCTTTGGCTTTTTAATCGGGTGCGCGCATTACATGCCGGGCATGTAATGCATTTTTTGCATACTTCTGGATATTAATTTGCTGTTACGGCGCATCTTTTTCCCAGTGAGGGTACGGAAAAGGTGGAGACATTTCTATGAAACCCTTCTCTCCAGTTTGGTAAAACACAAATTCGTATTTGACGATTTTCCATTCGTGTCTGATTTGTTTTACATAGACCGTGTACGCATTGGCGTCTCTGCCTATGTGTGACGTTTCACCAATGACAGCGACTGCATGACGGGGGTCAATAATTTTGATGCTGGTGACAAAATGCTTCGCACCCGTGCCAAGGATGTATGAATCAGAAAACTTCTGAACCACGGCTTCGAGATTTTTCGGGATTTTTACTGGGGCCGCCTGCGTGGCATTGCTCCAGCCGCAGTGAAGTCCCATGATAGCAATGAAAATAAATCTAAGAATGAGGTGAATTTTGTGCATCGGTGTCCAGTGAGGAATTGGTTTTCTACTTTCTAAGTTTATTGGTTGTGCTTTCTGAGTTGAAGATCTGGCGTAAATACAGGAATTTTTGCTGGGTTGGGTGATGTTTTTTACTGTGGGCATGATTTATTTTTATCTGATTTGTTTGGATTGAAAGTTGTTTTAAATTTATCCATTCCAATAATAAAACTTGCTGGAATTAAAGAAAATTCATTGGATTGATTTAGATTTTCAAGGCGCGCCCTGTATTTTCCGGGGGGTAAGTCGCAGTGCCCAATGTTTTTAGAAAATGAATTGCCGCCCCAGGATGTAAGTATTGGATTTATTTCTTTGAAGTAGATTTTCACCTCTGGTGTTTGATCGATTTTTGTTATGATTAATCTTATTGGTGTTGGAGTTCCTGGTTCTCGTGCATTTCCGGATTTATCAATTTCATGTCCCCCGAGAATCTTTCGTACACGATTGCGATCAGTTTGATTGTTTTCTTGGAAATAAAATCTAAGAAGATATTCGTATATTAAATTTTCTTGCACCTCGAATTGAAAATCGGCAATAAGTCCTGGGTTTGATAGATTTATAGTTGTAATTATTGGCGGGCTCTTGATTTTTGGTGAATTTGCGCAGGAGGTCATTCCGATGGATGTCAGAAGTACAATTAATGTATATCTAAATCTGTATGAATAACTTGTGGATTTTGGCATGGTTGGATTTTTCTTTTCTTTGTAGAATATTGGTGATTGGTTGATCTTGATTCTATGGTTGAGAGAAATAAGAAATCCATGATAATCGAAGAAGCAGAGTATCTGTGCCTTGATTTTGGTAGTGATCAGTTCAGCCTTTTGCGCCGCATCAGCGTCACCGCCACCTCCACGCCTATCAGCCCAAAGAATATATCCGACTGCGTATCCCACGGGTCGCCTTGTGTGCCTAGAAACTCATAGGCGCCCCGCCCGAGTGCCAGCGCCACGCACACGGACAAAAACGCCGTCATGCACCGGCGGCACCCGCGCATCCTACCCCGGCAAAAACCGCTCGCTGAACACCCGCTCCATAGGCACGCCAAAGGCAGCGGCGGCGCTTTCCACGGCATTGACCAGCGGCGCCGGGCCGCACAGGTAAATATCGGGCTGAACCGGCGCTTCGCTTAACGCCTGCTGCAGCGCGTCGGCGGGCGTGCCGCTGAAACCCTGCCAGTCGCCTGCGGGCTTCCAGACGCACAGCGTCACTTTCAACTGCGGCAGATCGGCTTTCAGGCGCTCCAGCTCGTCGAGCGCAAACAGTTCGCTTTCGCGGTTGACGCCGAAGAACAGGCGCGCTTCGTGGCTTTCCCCAAACTCGGCCATGTGGCGCAGCATGGCCAGCACCGGCGCCAGCCCGGTGCCGCCCGCGACAAACCAGCGCGGGCGCAGGCTGGCCGCGTCCAGGCCAAAAGCGCCCTGCGGCCCGCGCACGGCCAGCACCGTGCCCGGCTGGGCGCTGCTGCGCAAAAAGTCGGAAAACAGGCCGCCGGGCTGCAACCGGATCAGCAATTCAAGCCGCCCGTCCCAGTTGCCGGTGTTGGCCAGTGAATAAGCGCGGCGCTGGTCGCTGCCCGGCACCTCGATCTCGATGAACTGGCCCGGCTCGAACTCGGCGGCGCTGCCACAGTCGTCATTGGGCTGAAGGCGCAGTTCCAGCCGCACAGTGTTCTCGGCCACGGGTTCGAGCGCGGTGATGTCGGCGCTGCGCCGGGGAACGCTCTGGAACAGGATTTTTGAATGGTCAAAGGGCAGCGCAATGCGCAGGTCGCTTTGCGGCGTGGTGCAGCACATCAAAATCGCGCCGCTCTGGCCACTTTGGCCATTCGGGCTGCTGGGCAGCGCGTCCGGGCTGTGTGCGCCCAGCGTGTAGTCGCCCGCCGTGACGCTGGCGTGGCAGGCGCCGCAACTGCCCTGGCGGCATTGCGAAGGAAAAAGGATGCTGACGGCTGCGGCGGCGTCGATCAGGTTTTGCTCGGGCGCGCAGTCAAAGGCCAGCGGCTGGCCGTCGCGGGTGCGCAGTTCGATGTGAAAAGTCATGGCTTTGGGCCTCATTCAGACGTGAAAAAGCCGGGAGGCTCGCTCCCGGCTGGTGTTGATAAAAGCGATCAGGCGGCGTGGCGCAGCAGCGAGGCGTCGATGTCGGCCTTGGCGTCGCCGATGGTTTGCAGGCCGAACTTGTCGCCGAGGATGGCCAGAATGTTGGGCGTCAAAAAGGCCGGCAGCGTGGGGCCGAGGCGGATGTTCTGGATGTCCAGCGCCAGCAGCGTCAGCAGCACGGCGGCGGCTTTTTGCTCGAACCAGGACACGACCAAGGACAGCGGCAGCTCGTTGACGCCGCACTCGAAAGCGCTGGCCAGCGCCGTGGCGATCTTGATGGCCGAATACGAGTCGTTGCACTGGCCCAGATCAAGCAGGCGCGGAATGCCGCCGATGTCGCCGAATTCGTGCTGATTGAAACGGTATTTGGCGCAGCCCAGCGTCATCACGACGGTGTCTTGCGGCGCCTGCTCGGCAAATTCGGTGTAGTAGTTGCGGCCCGGCACCGCGCCGTCGCAGCCGCCGACCAGGAAGAAGTGGCGGATGGCGCCGGACTTGACCGCGTCAATCACCTGATCGGCCACACCCAGCACCGCGTCGTGGCCGAAGCCGACGGTGATGGTTTTTTCCGCGCCGTCTTCCTTGAAGCCGGGCAGCGCCAGCGCGGCCTGAATCAGCAGTGAAAAATCGTGGTTTTCGATGTGGCGCACGCCGGGCCAGCCGACCGGGCCAGCGGTGAAGATGCGCTGGCGGTACATCGGCTTGGGCTCGATGATGCAGTTCGAGGTCATCAAGATCGGGCCGGGGAAGTTGGCAAAGTCCAGCTGCTGGTCTTGCCAGGCGCCGCCGTAGTTGCCCGCCAGGTGCGAATAGGCTTTGAGCTGGGGATAGGCGTGGGCGGGCAGCATTTCGCCGTGGGTGTAGATGTTGATGCCCTTGCCTTCGGTCTGCTCAAGCAGCGCCTTCAGGTCGCCCAGATCGTGGCCGGAAATCAAAATCGCCTTGCCTTTGACGGCGCCCAGGCGCACCGCCGTCGGCTGCTGCGCGCCGAAGTTGCCGGTGTTGGCGGCGTCGAGAATTTCCATGACTTTCAGGTTGACGTGGCCCAGCGTCAGCGACTGGCCGAGCAGGGCGTTCAGGTCGGTGGGCGCGCTGGCGAGGAAGTCCAGGGCTTCTTCGATGCCCGCATAGACTTCGCCGCTTTCGTGGCCCAGCACGTAAGCGTGGTGGGCGTAGGCGCACACGCCTTTGAGGCCATAGACGATCAGCGCGCGCAGGCCGATGACATCGGCGCCGACGGTTTCAATCCCGGCGTTGATGCCGACGCTTTGGGCTTGGGCCAGCAGGCCGTTCAGGTCGGAGGCGGGCAGCCAGGTGGCCGGGCCGCTGAGGGTTTGCGGCGTTTCGTTGCGCGCCAGCGCGGCGGCTTCGTAAGCGGCCTTGGCCTGGTCGCGCACGCTGGCGGCTTCTTTCAGCAGCGTGACAAAACGGGCGGCGTTGAAGTTGACATTGGTCAGCGTCGTGAACATGCCGTAGAGGATGAAAGCGCCTGCTTTGTTGTTCGGCGCGCCCAGGCTGCGGGCGCGGCGGCTGTACTGGGCAATGCCCTCGATGGCGTGGACTAGCAGGTCTTGCAGGTCGGCGGTGGTGGCGTCCTTGCCGCAGTTGCCTTTGGCGGTAGAGCAGCCGGGCTGCTCGCTGCTGCGGTCGGTTTGTTCACATTGGTAGCAAAACATGGAGGGTCTTTTTCAATGAGGGTTGGCTGCGGCGCTTCTGGCAAAACGGCGCAGGCAATGGTTAAAAACGAAGGGCACAGCCTGATTTTTAAAAGTGCATTTAATTTGCATCAATTGCTGCGCTCGAATGGTAACGGGCGTTTCGCGGGTGTCGCGGGGCTGGCGCGCACGATTGCGCTTTTCTTGTCATAGATCAAGCATTGCAAAACGGGCGCTGCTGGCGCTGCGCCGTCTCAAATTTGACCTGCCACAAGGCTTGGCGGCGCGCTGTCTGCCATGCTGTGCGGATGAACACATCTAGCTCACTCCCCGGTTTTTTGTCGGCGCCGACGCGCTTTTTGTTCTTCACCGGCAAGGGCGGCGTCGGCAAGACCTCGCTGTCCACCGCCTCCGCCATCGCGCTGGC
>JAPLPS010000389.1 GCA_026400075.1 Polaromonas sp. | reverse complement strand
GACGCTGGCGCCGCTGATCGTTGCTGATTAGCGCCACCAGTGCGAAAAAAGCCGCTGCAAGCCGAAAGGTTTGCGGCGGCTTTTTTATTTTTCGGCGCCGTCTGCGCTGGGATTTGTCAGGCGGCGCGTGGTCAAGGCGCAGCGCTGGGCTATCAGCGTAACGATCTGCGTCAGGATCGGGTGGCCGTTGCCCTGGGCTTCAAACGCGGCCTGGGTGGATACCGCCAGATCGGGCAGGCGCCGGGCGATGTCGAGAATGCGTTTTTTGACCAGCGCGGGCGACAGGCCTGCATCCGTTGCAAACTGCGCCCAGTGCCGGGCCTCGACTTCAGAGAACTTGTACTTGCTGCCGATCTTCATGGCCATCTTGTCGGTCAGGCGCGGATAGACGGCGGTGGATAGCGCGTCGTACAGCGGCGCCAAGACCAGGCCCCGTGGCGTGTAGAGCAGCGAAAAGTTCTTGGAATGCGCGTCGTGGTTGCCAATCAGGGCGTTGAAGATGACAAAGTCCAGCAGCTTGAGGATATGCGGCGCGCTGGGACGGGTGGCGCGGCGCAGCAGGGCAAAGGACTGGGTCAGGTCAGGCCCGCCTTCGTTCTGGTACTTGGCCTCCGGCGGCAGGCCCAGCGCCTGGCAGAAGTCTTCCTGGTGCAGGCGCAGCAGCTGGCCCGCTGGCGTGTACTGGCGGTCGTAGCGCTCGACGAGCAGGTAATGACGCTGGTTTTGCCCGTCTTGCACATGGTGAATCGTGGCCTGGGCCACGTCCAGCTTGAGGGCACGGGCCAGCGCCAGGCAAAAGCCTTCGTTGAAGACGCTGCCCTCGATGCCGGGAATGGCGGGCTTGAGGATGTGGGTGCTGGGCGTACCAAACCGGGGCAGGCCGATGCGCTCACTCTTGGCCGGTTCAGCGATGACGGGCAGCTTGTCCTGTGCGCCCGCCAGCGACAGGCGCATGTCCTGCTCGCCTGCCAGCATCGGTCGGCGCGGCATGTCATCGAGCAGCTGCAGCACATCCGCCGGTTCCAGCCAGCGCACGGCGTCTAGCGTGGCGGAGGTCTGCGGCATTTGGCCGGGCTCCAGCAGCGTGACAGCACCCGCGCATTCGCCGCCAATGCCGCCGAGCAAGCCAAAATCGTTCTGGCGCGAGACATGCAGGGCCTGGGCAATCAGCTTGCGCTTGTCGCCTTCGGGCAGCAGCCCGGCAAAAAAAGGCCGGGTGGCGCGGTCGTCAAAGCGCTCGCTCTGCAGCGGCAGCGATTGCGACAGGGCCACGCTGTCGGCGCGGGCCAGCCAGTCCGGCGCATAACTAAAGCCCAGGTGCCCGTCGATTTGCGCCAGCGTGCCGACCGGCCGGCCAAACAGCCAGACGGCGAGTTCCCGGGCCATCTCAAGTCTCCTGGCCGCTGTTGGGCAGGCCATTGACGGCCAGACTGCCGCCCAGGGCGTGCAGCACCCGCAACAGGGTTTCCAGCCGCAAAGTCGGTTTGCCCGCTTCAAGCTCCACGATGAAGCGCACGCCGACGCCAGCGGCCAGCGCCAGTTGTGGCTGGGTCAGGCCGAGCGCCTTGCGGGCGGCGCGCGCTGCCTGGCCGAGCGCGGCAGGGGTGTCGATGATGATCGTCATACTTATTTCCTGTTCGGGAAATTATCAGCGATCACTGGTCGTTAAGGCAATAAATTTCCCGAACAGGAAATTATTGGAAAACTCAGCCCCCAGGGAATGTGCCCCGTAAATGGCCAATGACGGCTTTCTACAATAGGCCATGTTCTCAGACCCGCTTTCGCCTTCCCCCCTGCTGCACAATCTCAACCCTGAGCAGCTGGCCGCTGTCACGCTGCCTGCCACCCACGCGCTGATTCTCGCGGGGGCCGGTTCCGGCAAGACCCGCGTACTGACCACGCGCATCGCCTGGCTGCTGCAAACCAGCCAGGTCTGGCCCAGCGGCATTCTGGCTGTCACCTTCACCAACAAGGCGGAGAAGGAAATGCTGACGCGCCTGTCCACGCTGCTGCCGATCAATGTGCGCGGCATGTGGATTGGCACCTTCCACGGCCTGTGCAACCGTTTTTTGCGCGCCCATTACCAATTGGCCAATCTGCCGCAGAGCTTTCAGATTCTCGACACGCAAGACCAGCTCTCCAGCATCAAGCGCCTGTGCAAGCAGTTCAAGATCGACGACGAGCGTTTTCCGCCCAAGGACTTGATGCGCTTTATCAGCGGCTGCAAGGAAGACGGCCTGCGCGCCAAAGACGTTCCCGTACACGACGAGAACAGCCGCAAGCAGGCGGAAATCTACGACCTTTACGAGCAGCAATGCCAGCGCGAAGGCGTGGTCGACTTCGCCGAGCTGATGCTGCGCACCTACGAGCTGCTGCGCGACAACGACCCGCTGCGTGATCATTACCAGCACCGCTTCTCGCACCTGCTGGTCGACGAGTTCCAGGACACCAACCGGCTGCAGTACGCGTGGCTGAAGATGCTGGCCCCGCCGGGGCAGATGCACCAGAGCGTGGTAGCCGTGGGCGACGACGACCAGAGCATCTACGCCTTCCGCGGCGCGCGCGTGGGCAACATGTCTGATTTCGAGCGCGAGTACCGCGTGCCGCGG
>JAPLPS010000241.1 GCA_026400075.1 Polaromonas sp. | reverse complement strand
CTCCCGTTTCCGTCAAGCGCCCATGGCGTCCCGGTGAAGCGCGCTACATCATCTGTGCCAACGGTGGCATGTACCCAATGCGTCCAGATTAGAAGTAGTTGATATAAAATTCGGCGCGATTATTTTGATCGCGCCGCTTTTTTTTTGACCCCTCCGTCAGACAAACTTGCGCAGCGCATCCAGCGCCAGCCCGGCGCCGATGCTGCCAAACAAATCGCCCTCGACGCAGCGCGCCTGCGGCACCAAGGCCTGTACCCGCTGGCGCAGCAAGGGCACGCCGCTGGAGCCGCCGGTAAAAAACACCGTGTCCACCGCCGACACCGCCACGCCCGCGTCTTTCAGCAGCCGCGCCACGGTCTGCTCAACCGACAGCACCTGCCCGCCAATCGCCCGGTCTAGCGCGTCGCGCTGCAGCGTCACGGCCTCGCCGGGGGCGATGCGGCCGATGTCAATCTGCGTCTCGGGCGCATTCGACAGCGCAATTTTGGCCTCTTCCACCTGCATCGCCAGCCAGTGCCCGGCGCGCTCGCGCACCAGACTTTGCAGGCGCTCCAGCTTGGGCTTGTCGCTGGCCTCACGGTGCAGGTCGTTGATTTCGGCGACGGATTTTCGGCTGTAGGCCTGGTTGATGGTGTGCCAGGTCGCCAGATTGAAAAACGGCGCCGACGGCATCAGCCGCCCGGTTTTGAGCAGACTGCCCAGCCCCAGCATCGGCATCACGCTGGCCAGACTGAGCGACTTGTCGAAATCCGTGCCGCCAATATGCACGCCGCCGCTGGCCAGAATGTCGTCGCGGCGCTCGGCGCGACCCGCCCGCTCCGGCCCGACGCGGATCAGGGTGAAGTCGGACGTGCCGCCGCCAATATCGACCACCAGCACCAGCTCTTCCCGCGAAATCTGCGATTCGTAGTCAAACGCGGCGGCAATCGGCTCGTACTGAAAGGCAATGTCGCGCAGCCCGGCCTGGCGCGCAATGGCTTCGAGCGTGTCCTGGGCGCGCTGATCGGCCACCGGGTCGTCATCGACAAAAAACACCGGGCGCCCCAGCACGGCGCGGGTGAAATCGCGACCCGCCGACTGCTCGGCGCGGCGCTTGAGTTCGCCGATAAACTGCGCCAGCAGCGTGCGAAACGGCACGGCGCGGCCCGCCACCTCGGTGAAGTCGTCCATCATCGAGCTGCCGAGCAGGCTTTTCAGCGAGCGCATCAGCCGCCCTTCGTGGCCTTCGAGGTAGTCGGCGAGCGCGGCGCGGCCGTAGCTCACCTCGTCATCCTCGGCGTGGAAAAAAATCACCGACGGCAGCGTCAGCTTGTCGCCTTCGAGCGGCAACAGCGCGCGCTCGCCGGGGCGGCTCCAGCCCGCCGTCGAGTTGGACGTGCCAAAGTCAATGCCGCAGGCGTCCACAGGTTCAAAAATCGCGCTCATCGTTCCACCGGCTTGTTGAAGTTGTTGTCTGCCCAGGCCACGGCGCTGGCGCGGTTCAGTTTAAAAGACGGCGCCACCTTGACCTGCGCCAGCAGCTCGCCCGCCTCGTCGTGGGCGCTGAGCTGGGCTTGCGGATGCTCGTCGTCCGGCTCGATGTCCAGCGAGACGGTGATGCGCGCAGCGCCCGCCGTCACGGTGATGCGCTGGTGCAGCGTCGCGTGCAGCTGCTGCTCGTGGCGGCGCACGAATTCCGAGGCGGTTTTCACCAGCGTGTGAAAGGCGTTGATGTCCAGCGGCTTGGGGTTTTTCTTGTCGCGGCCCATCGTCCAGGGGCCGATCAGGGCCGGTTCCGGCTCGCCGTCTTTGGTCATGGCCACGGCCCAGCCGTCGTCGTCTTCGTTTTTCAGGACTTTGGCCGTCCAGCCGTCGCCGCACCACAGACGCGGCTCCTGGATTTTTGGAAGGGTTTCGGAAGGGGGCGCGGCGCCCGGTTCGGGCGGCGGGTTGGGGAAATCAGTCAAGGCTTGGGTCACTCAGGAACGGGAAGGGACGCGGATTTTAACGGGATGCGCGAAAAGCACCGCCCGTCAGTCCTGAATCTCGAAGTACGCTTCTTCCAGGTAGCGGTGCGGCCCGAAGGCGGCCGTCACGGCGGCCAGTTCGGCGGCTTGCCAGTGGTCAAACACCTGCTGCTGCGCGTCGGTCAGCGTATCGGGGCTGGGCGCCTCGCCGTAGATGGCGACGATCTGGCGGTAAGCGCGGTAAATCGGCGCGACCAGATTGGCGTCGCCCAACGCATCGTCCAGCGCCCGGCGAAAGCGCTGCTCGGCGGCCAGGCGGTCTTGGCTGGAGATTTCTTCAGAGGCATAGAGTTTGAGGCGGTAGCTCACGGGATTCTTTCTCGGTTAAGGATGAAGGACTTGGCGAAGGGCTCGCTTACGGACTCGAAAAACTCGTCTAAAAACTCAACTTGCACCGGGGACGAACAGTTAAACAGTTAGCGGCTTAAAGGCGGCTTGCGTCAGGGTTGGCCGTTATGCGCAATCAACGCTATGCGCCTGCGCAGCCGGGCGGCTAGCGGTGCGTCGCCCGCCTGTTCAGCGCGCTGCAGCTGCACGCCCAGCCAGGCCAGCAGCGGGCGGCGCCAGCCTTGGGCCGATGCGCTGTCAATCGCCTGCGCAATCGTGGCCGGGCTGGCCTTGCCGCTTTGCAGCAACGCGCCAGCAGCGACCAGCTGACACCATGTGGCTGCTAGAGAACGTTCCCTTCTATGCGCAGTGGTATCGCTTCGGATTGTTCTGGCGATTCGGCGACGGTTTGTTAAACACATTGCGGCGCGATCCCGAATGGCCACATC
>JAPLPS010000214.1 GCA_026400075.1 Polaromonas sp. | reverse complement strand
CGGGCTGGCCTTGCCGCTTTGCAGCAACGCGCCAGCAGCGACCAGCTGGGCCAGCGGGTCGCTGATGCCCGCCAGCGCATTGGCGTTCCCGGCGGCAGCGGCGCGCTGCGCTTCGGGCAGCAAGGCGATGCGCGCCGGGCTGATCTGGCCGCTCAAATAATCAGCATAGGCGCGCTGGGCTTCCAGCGCATCCTGGCGCAGCGGCGCAAAACCGGCGCAGGGCTCGAACACCAGGCTGGCGACGCGGCTGGCGCAGTGCAGCAACTCGGCGGTAGCGAGCAGATCGGCGCGGCCGGTGCGCGAAAGCTGGCTGCGGGCGCGGGCCAGTTCGGCGCCTTCGACGCGGCTGTTGCCTTCCAGATAGGCCGCCACCGAACGCTCCATAGACCCCTTGGCTTCAATTTGCCAGTCGGGCGGCCTGGGGCCGCTGGCGCAAGCGCCCAGCAGCAAGGCGCCAGCCAGCACCGGGCAGTATTTCAACGCCAAGAAATTGAGCGTCGGCCAAACACGCAGGCCAGCGAAAAACAGGGTTCTCATGGCAGTTTCATCTCCGCGTCACGGGCAAAAGGCCATTTGCGGTTGATTTCAGTCATCAGGCTTTCCACCTTGCGCAGGTTGGCCTCCACCTCGGCGCGCAGGGCGCCCAAGTCGGTCGAGGCGTCTTTGGCGTTGCTGCTGATCACCTGGGCATCGCCCAAAATGGCATCGACTTTTCTCAAGCTGGCGCGCGTCTCACCCAGCAGGGTGTTGAGCTGTGCGATGCTGGCGCGGGTCTCTGGCATCAAGCCCTGCTTGCCAAACACCTGGGTGTCGGCCTTGAGCGCCAGCCCGTCGAGCCGGGTCAGCAGCGTGTTGGTGCGCTCCAGCGTGAGGGTGAACTTTTTCGCCTCGGCTTCGCTGCCGAGCAGCACCGTCAGCGCGCCGCCGGGGCCGTTGAGCCGGTAGGTCAGCCGCTGCAGATTGGACATGGTGCTGCTGACCGCGCCGTTGCCGCCGGTCAGGCTGCTGAGGTTGTCGATCAGCGCCTTGGCGGCAAAAACGACCTGTGGGATTTCGGCGCTGGCGTCGCCCTGCAGCACGGTGCGCACAGCGCCATCGGGCAGCGGCGGGTCATTGAGCAGGCCGGAATAAGCGCGCAGAGTCGGCGCGCCAACAATGCCGCGCACCAAGGTGAACACGCTGCTGGTGCGCAGCCAGTGGGCGTCCTTGGCGGCCACGTCCATCACAATGCGCGCCTTGCCGTCCGGCGCCAGCTCGACGCGTTGCACCCGGCCAATCGGAAAGCCGGAAAACGTCATGTCCATGCCCACCACGACGCCTTCGGAGTCATCGGCCACCAGCACCAGACGCTGGGTTGATTCAAACGCGCCGCGCGCATACAGCACGTACAGCGCCGAGCCCAGCACCAGCGCCAGCATGAACAGCAGCAGCAGCCTGGCCTTGAACTCCAGATTGGCCACCGACTCGGACGCCAGCAGGGCCGGGGCCGAAGCAGGCTGCGGAACGGGCTGCGCATCAGGTTGCGCATCAGGCGCCGACAGCGGCACTGACGGCAAAGGCGGCGCTAACGACGCAGCAGTCTCTAAAGACGCTGCAGGCTCTGAAGACGGTAGCGGCGGCGGCAAAGGCGCTTGGGGTGAACTCATGGCGTGGGGTTTTTCAATAGTAGTTGCCGACCAGCGAGGCGACTTCGATCAGCAGGATGACGGCAAACATGCGCACCAGCCCGCGCATTTCCGCACTGGTGCGAATGCTGCTGCCCTGGCGGCCGTTGACGCCATACAGGGCCGAAGCCATCGGAATCAGGGACACGGCCATACAAAAGAAAAGCGTCTTCAGGACAAAAATCAAAGTCACCGCCGGGCTGAACACCTGGCCAAACAGCCGGGTGTAAGCCACCAGCCCCGACAGCGCAAAGCCGTAGGCAGCCACATAAGCCACCACCAGCGCCACCACGCAGCTCAGCGCCGCCAGCGTGACGCCAGAAAACAAGCCCGCCACCACGCGCGGCAGCACTTCAAAACGCAGCGGATCCACGCCCCGGCGGCGCAGCTCGTCAAGCTCGCCGCTGGCCTGCATCGCCATCAGCTCGGCGCCATCGGGAATGGTGCAGCGCAGCGCGACAAACAGCGCCGCGCTCAGCGGAATGAGTTCGAGCACCAGCACCCGGATCACCACCTGCAGCGCGTACTGCGACAGCCCGTAGCTCAGCGCCGTGACCAGCACGATGCGCGTCAGCACCACGGTCATCAGCGCGCACAGCACCGAAAAACCCGGCAGTATCGGCGCGGTATTCAGATAAAGATGACGGCCCAGCAGCAAGCGGCTGCCGGGGCTGTAGCTCGACGGCGACAGCGCCAGCACCAGGATGACGGCGCCCAGATGCACCAGTTGCCACCACTCAAGAAACCAGAGCCGCATCACCCGCCCCGCGCGGGTCAGTCGGCCATGCAAGGAAGGGGTTGAGGTCATGCGCTGATGATAACGAGCGCCCAGCCAGAAGGCCGTAACAGGCCAAAAATGACATCCGCCCGCCGTTTTTGAGCAATTTTGTATGTAAAAGTTACAAATGAATGCCGCATTGCAGCATTCAGGCCCAAACCCTCAAGTATGCTCAGCGCCATGCGAAAGATCAGCCCTGCCCTCCTAATTACCATTGCCGCCTTGTGGGTTTGCAATGCTCACGCCGCACCGGACAATTCCGCCAGCGATACCAGCCCCTTGCTGGCCAATACAAGCTTCCTGACGCAAGTCGATCAGGTTCGCCAAAGCGTCACCGACAGAACCTCCGAACTCGTGGTTGATGCCATGGGATTGATCGGCGTGCCCTACCAGCGCGGTGGCAGCACGGTGGACAGCGGTTTTGACTGCAGCGGCTTCGTGCGCTCCGTTTTTCAGCAAAGCATTGGCCTGCTGCTGCCACGCAAAGCCGAAGAGCAAGCCTCAGCCACCCATCAAATCGCGAAGAATGAATTGAAACCCGGCGATCTGGTGTTTTTCAACACCATGCGCCGCGCCTTCAGCCATGTCGGCATTTATGTCGGCGGTGGCAAGTTCATCCACTCGCCCCGGCCGGGCGGCGAAGTCCGGGTGGACAACATGGGCCAGAGCTACTGGCAGCAGCGCTTTGACGGCGCGCGGCGCGTGCTGGCCGATGCCTCGACCCAGACGGCGGCCCCGCTAAGCATGCTGACCAGCAGCACGACCGAGCCGATGCTCAAGCCGCAGGCGCCCAAGCATGAAGCGCTCAAATCAGCACATCTGAAAAAGCACGAGAAAAAGCACGAAGCCAAGGGCCATAAGGCCAAAAAACACGCCTCGACCGCGCAGGCGAAAAAATCCTCCCACATCAAAAAGCACAGCAGGCGCTAAAGCATGCGCTGACGAGGGAGAAGAAAACCGCGTTTTCCGCCTGAGCGGATAGCCCCGGCGGGCTGGTTTTTGTGCGAAAGTTACAACCGTTCACCAACGCCTTTTTTCTCTCCATCGAAAGCCATGCCGATGAAACTGCTCAAGCCCCTCTTCGCCGCCCTGGCGCTCACTCTCTGCGCGCAGGCGCCGGTACAGGCCTTTTGCGGCTTTTACGCTGGCAAGGCCGACGCCAATCTGTTCAACGAAGCCAGCCAGGTGGTGGTCGTGCGCGACGGCCAGCGCACCGTGCTGTCGATGCTCAACGACTACAAAGGCCCGCTCAGCGAATTCGCGCTGGTCGTGCCCACGCCGGTGACGCTGAAAAAAGGCCAGGTGCGCGTGGCCGAAAAGCTGACCTTCGAGCGCCTCGACGCCTATAGCAGCCCGCGTCTGGCCGAGTACCACGACAGCGACCCCTGCGCGGTGCAATTTAACTGGGGACAAGAAAACATCCCCCGGCCCATGCCAACGGTCGCGATGGCCATGCCGCCCATGCCAAGCGCAAAATCAGCCATGCGCGACAAGGCGCTCGGCGTGACCGTCGAAGCCCGCTACACGCTGGAGGAATACGACATCGTCAGCCTGTCGGCGACCCAGTCCGACGGGCTGGAAACCTGGCTGCGCGAGAACGGCTACAAGATTCCCAAAGGCGCCAGCGCCGCGCTCAAGCCCTACATCAACCAGGGCATGAAATTCTTCGTCGCCAAGGTCAATCTCAAAGAGCAGCTGAAAACCGGCTACACCACGCTGCGCCCGCTGCAGTTTGCCTTTGAAAGCGAAAAGTTCATGCTGCCGATGCGGCTGGGCATGCTCAACGCCCCGCCGGACAAGCCGCAGGATCTGATCGTCTATCTGCTGACCAAAGAAGGCCGCGTCGAGAGCAGCAATTACCGCACCGTCAAGCTGCCCGCCAACGTCAACCTGCCGCATTTCGTCAAGCCGAAATTCCAGGACTTCTACAAGGCGATGTTTGAGCATGAAGCCGTCAAGGAAGAGCACCGTGTGGTGTTCACCGAGTATTTCTGGGACATGGCCTGGTGCGACCCGTGCGCGGCCAATCCGCTGAGCAAAACCGAGCTGCGCAGCGCTGGCGTGTTCTGGGCCGATGGCGCCGAAGCCGACCGCTATGGCGGCGGCGAAGCCCAGCCCGTGGTGCTGACGCGCCTGCATGTGCGCTACACCGCCAACACCTTTCCCGAAGACCTGATGTTCACCCAGACCAAGGACAGGCAGAACTGGCAAACGCGCTACGTGATTCAAAACCCCTACGACAGCAGCGTCGCCCAGTGCAGCGACAAAGTCGGCCGCATGGACTGCGAAGCCATGTGCAAACCGCGCGTGGCGCAGGTCATCGGCACCCCGGCTTATGACAACCAAAAATCGCTCTACCGCGACAAAGACCCGCTGGCCCTGCAACGCGACTGCGTCAGCGCCTGCGTCGGCGCCAAGCAAAACGGCCTGAGCGCGGCCGCCCGCTACTACCAGACCGACCTGCCCCAGCGCATCAGCGCCGAAAAGAAAACCCTGGCCCAGCTGACCGGCTGGCCGCTGAGCACGATTGACGCGATGCCGGGCGCCGACAAATTCTCCAGCCTGGCCAGCGCCACCCCTGTCGCACTGCGGCCCGCAGGCAGCGGCACGACCTGGTGGGCGCAGCTGTTTAGCCCCAGCAAAGCCACGCCTTGACGGCTGCTGATTCAAGCGCCCCAGGCGCGGCCCGCCAGCCTGCACGCCAAAGTGGCTTGGGTTTGCACCTGAAATCGCAGTGGCAGCGCCTCGATGCGCGCTGGTTCCAGCTGCTGTTTCTGGCAAGCTTCCTGGGCCTGGGCGCGCTGGCGCGTGACTTTGCGCTGACCCCCGCGCAGGTGCTGCTGACGCTGCTCAGCGCCCTGCTGACCCAAGCCGCCTGGCAATGGGGCCTGGACTTGCCGGGCCAAAAAAACTGGAGTGGCTACCTCAGCGCGCTGGTTTCGAGCCTGGGCATCAGCATTCTGGTGCGCGCCGACAACGCCTGGGCCCATCCGCTGCTGGCCAGCCTGGCGATGAGCAGCAAATACCTGATCCGCAGCGGCCCGTCTGCGTGCTGCAGCCATGTGCTCAACCCGGCGAATCTGGCTGCTTTTGCCGCCTGGGCCTGGCTGCCGGGCGCCTGGCTCAGCCCCGGCCAATGGGGCACGAGCAGCCTGGCCGCGCTCTGGTTCATGGCGCTGGGCGGCCTGGTGACACAGCGCATCAGCCGCTGGGATGTGTCGCTGAGCTTTCTGAGCGCCTGGGCGCTGCTGCTGGCCCTGCGCCTGTGGGCGCTCGATTACGCCTGGAACCCCGGCGCCGCGATGTGGCAGCAGCAAATCAGCAACGGCGCGGTGCTGCTGTTCGCCTTCTTCATGATCTCCGACCCGATGACCACGCCGCAGCGCCGCAGCGTGCGCATCGGCTACGCCCTGCTGGTGGCGCTCGGGGCGTTTGTCTGGCAATACCTGCTGTTCCGGCCGCACGGGCTGATCGTGGTGCTGTTTCTGGCCAGCTGGCTGGTGCCGCTGTGCAACCGCCTCTGGCCGCAGGCGCGCTTTGCCTGGCAAGCGCCAGCCAGCCGCCCCGCTTGAGCGCCTTAACAGACCGCGCGCCACCGTGTTTCCCTTTGACAGAATACCCTTGTAGGAAAAACAACAATTAAGTTTTTTCTGTTACCGTCTGACAGATTGTTTTAACCACTTCAAGAGGTCGCCCATGTTCCTGGATTTTTTATTTGGCAA
>JAPLPS010000318.1 GCA_026400075.1 Polaromonas sp. | reverse complement strand
TGGCCGCCACGCTGGCGCAGGTGCGCCTGCGCGACCTGGCGCTGACCCCGGCCGAACACCTGGCGCTGCAGGATCTGACCACCGCGCTGATGTACAGCGTGCCCCGGCCCCAGGCCGGGCACCTGTCGGGCAGCCTGCTGGACCAGCGCCAGCTCTGGCGCTTTGGCATCTCCGGCGACAAACCCATCGTGCTGGTACGCATCCAGGCGCCCAGCGGCCTGCCGCTGGTTCACGCACTGCTGCGCGCCCAGCCGTGGTGGACTTTTGGCGGCCTGGCGGTGGACATGGTCGTGCTCAACAGCGAGCCCAATTCCTACCTGATGCCGCTGCAGCGCGACATTCTGGCGCTGCGCGACCGGCTGATGCGCACGGTGCAGCACAGCTTTCCGCGCACCGACAATGCCGCGCTGTCCTCGGGCTTTTACCTGCTGCGCAGCCAGGAAACCGCCGCCAGCGAAAAAGCCGCGCTGGCCGGACTGGCCCGCATCGTGCTGACCGCCGATGGCCGCACGCTGGAAGTGCAGGTCGCCGCGCTGCGCGCCAAAAGGGCCACGCCACCAAGTCCGGCGACGCCCCTCACCGTTTTGCTGGAGCGGGCGCCGCCAGCCGCCAGCCACCCGGCCGGAGCGCCGCCGGTCGGCCACTTTGACCCCGACAACGGCGAATTCCAGTTTGACCTGCGCAGCGGCCAGGCCGCGCCCCGGCCCTGGGTCAACGTCATTGCCAACCCGGACTTCGGCTTTCAGGTGTCCGAAACCGGCAGCGGCCTGACCTGGGCCAGCAACAGCCGCCTGCACCAGCTCACGCCCTGGTCGAACGATCCGGTGCGCGACCCGCCGTTTGAGCACTGGCTGCTGCAGGATCTGGACAGCGGCCAGGTTTACCCGCTGGTGCCGTCGCTGCCCGTGGTCGGGCGCAGCCACTGGCGCGTGCGCCACGGCCAGGGCTACAGCGTGTTCGAGGGCCGACAAGGCGGCCTGCAGATTGAAACGACTTTTTTCGCCGACCTGAACGAAGCCGTCAAAGTCGTCCAGGTACGCGTCAAGCTTGACAGCGGCGCGCGCAGGCGCTTGCGCGCCGTGGCGATGATTGAATGGCAGATGGGCGACGCGCGCGGGCGCCGCCGCACGCTGCAGACCTGGAAAGACCCGCTGAACACCGCCGTGCTGGCGCGCCAGCTCGAAAGCCGCGACGGCTTTGGCGACGCCACGGTGTTTCTGGCTTTGAGCGGCGCGGACACGCAAGCGTCCTGGACCTGCGACCGGGGCGAGTTTTTCGACCGGCTCGGCCGTCTGGTGCTGCCCGCCAGCCTGGGCCAGCGCAGCGGCAACGGCCTGGATCCCTGCGCCGCGCTGAGCAGCGATTTCAGCATCGGCGGCGGCGACACGCTGGCCTTGAGCTTTCTGCTCGGCCACGCCGACAGCCCCGATGAAGCCGGGGAAATGCTGGTGCGCTGGCGCCAGCGCGACACCAGTCAGGCGCTGGACGACGTGAAAAACAACTGGTCCCGCGTGCTCGGCAAGGTGCAGGTCAGCACCCCGGATCCGGCCTTCGACGCGCTGATCAACCACTGGCTGCTGTACCAGACAGTGGTCTCGCGGCTGTGGTCTAAGGCCGGTTTTTACCAGGCGGGCGGCGCGTTTGGCTTTCGCGACCAGCTGCAGGACGCGATGGCGCTGGCGCTGGCCGACCCGGAGCGGCTGCGCGGGCAAATCATCGTCAACGCCTCGCGCCAGTTTCCCGAGGGCGATGTGCAGCACTGGTGGCACGCGCCCGGCGGCGAAGGCGTGCGCACGCATTTTTCCGACGACCTGCTCTGGCTGCCTTACGCCTGCGCCCATTATTTGCAAGTCACCGGCGACAGCGGCCTGCTCGATGAGAGCGTGCCTTTCCTCGACGGCGCGCCGGTGCCCGAAGGCGCCGAAGACGCCTACTACACGCCGCAAATCAGCAGCGAGTCGGCCAGCGTCTATGAACACTGCGCCCGCACCATTGAGCGCAGCTTGCTCGTCGGCGCGCATGGCCTGCCGCTGATGGGCACCGGCGACTGGAACGACGGCATGAACCGCGTCGGCGACGAGGGGAGGGGCGAGAGCGTCTGGCTGGCGTTCTTCCTCTTCGATGTGCTGACCCAGTTCTCCGGCGTGGCCCGC
>JAPLPS010000281.1 GCA_026400075.1 Polaromonas sp. | reverse complement strand
CTGCGCAAGCTCAAGCACCCTTCGCGTTCGGACAAATTGCGCAGCTTTATCGACACGCTCTAAAGCCGCCCAGCCCAAGCGCTCAACGAAGCGGCCAGCGCCTTGAAAAAGGCGCTGGCCGCTTTTTTATGGGCGCCAGCGCCACAAAGAGCTGGTTTCCGGCCTCCGCTATAGTTGATGTAACAAAATCACACAATCGTTCAGGCGATTGAAAGCACTGAAAAAAGGGAGGCCGGGTTCACCATGAAAGCCATCGCACTGTTCGCCATCAAGGCGTATCAACGCTACATTTCGCCGCACAAGGGCTTTTGCTGCGCCTACCGCGCGCACACCGGCTACCGCAGCTGCTCGGTGCTGGGCTACCGGGCCATTCGCCGCTATGGCGTGGCCTCGGGCATCACCGTGCTGCAACAACGCTTTAAACGCTGCACTGCCGCCCATCAGCAACACCTGGCCTTGAGCCACAGCGGCCGCCACCGCCTTCGCCACAGCAGCCAGCAGGGCTTTTGCGACGTGCCCTGCGACTGCCCCTCTGTTGATATGCCGTGCGACCTGTCGTGCGATTTGCCATGCGACATGCCGTCGGGCGATTCGGTGCAGAACTTTTGCGATGCCCTCCATTGCTGCGATTCCTGCGATTGTGGAGACTGGCACCGGCCGCGCAAAGACGCAGAAGAAACACCACCGCCTTACATTCCGCCACGCCGACAAGGAAGCTAAAAACGCTGGCAACAAGCGCTCGTCAGCCCTCAAGCCTCGCCCTCGCCCTCGCCCTCGCCCTCGCCCTCGCCCTCGCCCTCGCCCTCAAGGCTCGGTGCCAAAACGGTAAATCGTGGTGCCGCAGCGCTTTTTTCCCGGCGCATAAACCGCCGAGGCAAAGGCCGGGCAATTGGGCGCGTTCGGATAGCCTTGCGGCTCAAAACACAGCCCCATCTGCTGAAAATAAGTCTGGCCGCCTTTGCCGGGCGGGCCGGGCAGCGCTTCCTGCGGCTGCAGGCCGCTGTAGAACTGCAGCGCTGGCTCGGTGGACCACACTTGCATCACCCGTCCGCTGCGCGCGGCCCGGACGCTGGCGCACAACTCCAGCCCCGGCGCCCCGGTGCGCTTGACCAGAAAACAGTCGTCATAGCCGTCGAGGGTGCCAGGCCCGCCGCGCACCCGCTGGCTCAGCAGCGTTGGCAGGCGCAGGTCAAACGGCGTGTTCTGAACGGGCAGCAGCTCACCGGTGGCGACCTGCTGCGGCGTCATGGCGAAATAACGGTCGGCGCAAATTTCGACCTGATGGTTCAGCGCGCTGCCGCTGGCGGCGCCATTGAGGTTAAAAAACGCATGGCTGGTGAAACTGGCCACCGTCGGGCGCTCCAGCGCCTCGGCTTCATAGTCCAGCATCAGCGCATTCGCTTCAAGCAGGCTGTAGGTCAGGGTCAGCACCAGCGTGCCGGGAAAGCCCTCCTCCCCGTCGGCAAAAACGTAGCGCATGCGCACGCTGCTGGCGCTGGTTTGCTCGGCATCGAAGACCTGAAAGCGCGAGCCGCCCTCGCCGCCGTGCAGGCAATGCCCGCCATTGTTAGCGCTGAGCCGATGCTCGGTGCCATTCAGCGTGAAGCGCGCGTTTTCAAGCCGCCCGGCGTAGCGGCCAATGAAGGCGCCCATCGACGGCGAACCGGCCAGCATGCCTTCCAGGCTGTCATAGCCGAGCACCACGTCATCGAAGCGGCCCTGCCGGTCTGGCGCCAGGATTTGCACGATTTTGGCGCCGTAATTGCTGATGCTGACCGCCATGCCTGCGGCGTTGCGCAAGGTAAAAAGCCGGACGGGTCGGCCATTGAGCTGGCCGTCAAACCGGCCCGGCTCCAGCGGGACTGGAAAAGAAGCGGCGCTCTGCGTCATTTAGCAATAATCGTCAACAGCTCTTCCCGAGTGGTCGGGTCGGCGGTGTAGCGGCCGTAGAGCGGCGCCATGCGCCGGATCAGGGAGGCCGAATCATGGCTCTTGGTAAAAACAACGCCCTGTTTTGCCGTGATGTCCTGCGCCAGCGCGACCCGCTTGCTCCACAGCTCACGCATCAGCAGCGCCGATTTGGCACCCGCCTGCGCAAAAGCCGCCTGGTCTTCCTTGCTCAGCTTGCCCCAGAGCTGGGTCGAGACCACCAGCGCTTCGGGCGAAATCACATGGTTCGTCACATAGACGTTTTTCGCCACTTTGTAATGCCCGGTGGCCTCGTAAGACGGCATGTTGTTTTCCGCGCAATCGACCTTGCCCTGCTGCAGCGCGTCCAGCACCTCCTTGTACGGCAGCGTCACCGGCTTGGCGTCGAGCAGCTTGACCATCTCGGTGTAAATTTCCGACTGCTGCACCCGAATCCTGGCGCCCGCCAAATCCCGAAATCCCGTCACCGGCCGGTTGCAGTAAAACGAGCGGCTGCCGCCGTCATACCAGCCCAGCACCACAAAACCGGCCGCCTGCAAATTGGCGGCATAGCGCGCGCCCAGCTTGCCATCGAGATGGCGAAACATGTGCGCGGAATCGGTGAACAAAAACGGCAGGTTCAGCACCTTGATGCCCGGCACCGCCTCGGACAGCAGGAAGCGGTAGGTCTTGCGGGAGAACTTCTCGAAGCGGCTGCGCGCCGGGTCGTCGCGGTAGGGTGAGAGGTCCACCTGCTGGGCCGACACCGACTTGCCGCGGTAGACCACCGTCACCGGCGTGACGGTGGCGGCCTCGTAGGCGGCCATGCGCAGGCGCTTGCGGTAATAGGCCTGGTTGCCCTTGGTCAG
>JAPLPS010000105.1 GCA_026400075.1 Polaromonas sp. | reverse complement strand
AGGTCGAGGTTGCCGCGCCCCAGGTGATCCATGATGCGGCCCGGCGTGCCGACGACGATGTGCGCGCCGTGCTCCAGGCTGGCGCTCTGGCCGCGCAGCGCGACGCCGCCGCACAGCGTGACGACCTTGATGTTTTCTTCGGCTCTCGCAAGGCGGCGGATTTCGGTGGTGACCTGATCGGCGAGTTCGCGCGTCGGGCACAGCACCATCGCCTGCACCGCAAAGTGGCGGGCGTTCAGATTGGCCAGCAGCGCCAGCGCGAAGGCTGCGGTTTTGCCGCTGCCGGTTTTGGCCTGGGCAATCAGGTCTTTGCCGAGCAGCGCGACGGGCAGAGCGGCGGCCTGAATCGGCGTCATCTGGAGGTAGCCGAGCTGCTGTAAATTGGCCAGCACATGGGCGGGCAGGGCGAGGTTGCTGAAATCGAGCGGGGAAGCCACGGGGGCACTAGAAGAGGTCATGGCCCGATTATCGGTGCCAAGGCAAAAAGACCTTACTCAAGCCCTTGAAAAGACAAGAGAATTTTCGTCCATCCTATGGGGCAGCCTCAATCCAAAGTCTGGGCCATTTTGAGAATTTCGACTAAAAACCCGGCATGGCGCCCAGCACTCGGCAAATGCCTACGCGCCCAATACGAAAGCGCCGTCAGGTCAAACAATTCTGGGTTGTCCACTACCGCCGCAGTTGCTTCCGCCACATGCTCTGCCGGGCACTCGGTTAGCAACCTAGCCCGAGCCGTCATGCTGAGTTTTTCCTTGTGACGAAGCAGGCGTATGGCGTCTTTGGCGTTCCAACGCCACAAACAAGGTGCTGCAGCCGCCCACAAAAGTTCGTCTTCCTGAAAATGAACTAAGGCCGGGGCTGCACTGGGTCCAAAGCGGGTCAAAAATTTCGGTGCGTCTAAACCTAACCCCAGAATATCCGGCAATAGCGACTTCATTAGTCTCGCCCTGGGATTCAACAACAACGATTGCAACAGTGGCGCCCTGAACGCTGGCGGCAAGGTCTTAGGCTCTTGCGCCAAATACCATCTGTCATCATCATCCAAAAAATCCAGTGCATCAGCTGGTGTTAATGTCTCAAGAAGCCACTTGCGGATGCTTGAATGTAGGACGCGCAAAGAAGAATTTACATCCTTGCAGCATCGTCCAAACTCAAAAAATGAGGGCCATAAGCGAACGGCGGCCTCTTTTCCAGTCAACTGAAATCGCTTCAACAACGCCTGCTCGGCCCAACGGCAACCAAGCAAGTCCGACCACCAAGCCGGATCAGCCGAGCATGCACCCTGCGCAGCTTTCGCCAAAAAGCCTATGCGCAAAATTCGAGGCATATCGACTATTGGCTGTTCCATATCTTTCAGCCACTTATCAACAATAGTGAAGGATTGACTCCAAGCGGGTGAAACTTCCTGGCAATTTTTATCCGGCCAAAGTTCCGCTAGCCAATGCGGCGGCTTTGGCAAAGATTGACTCCAGCCAGGAAACAACCAGTTGTCCGGCATCGACAAAGAGGGCTTGGGCAGCAAGCTCCAGGCCCAACAAGCCGTAATCCATGCAAGTTCTTCCTCCTTCGAGTCCACAGGCCGGGACAACAGGTTACACAGGTTAGGCAATTCCCACTCGACCGTTGTCAGGTCTATGCGATCAACAACGCTTTGAGCAACGAGCATCAACGCTGCTGGAATCTCCTTGCCATCCAAAATGCGCCGTCCGACCGCCATGAACAATGCTTCAGATGCACCAATAGCCACAGCAGAATCAGCCTCCTGAAGCAGTCTTTCCGCCGCCGCCGCCAGATGCTCTATGGAAACCGCATCCAGCGCAGTATCGACAACCCGTCTGCGCTCAGGATCAAAACACGCCAGCGCCCACGAAGTCAAAGGTTCTTCAACAATTTGACGCATCAGCTTGTCCCTGACAAGCAAGCCCGCCAGAGTGGGATGCTCAAAATCAAAATCCCCCTGCACACATTCTTTGATCAATCCACTGGACAGCAGGGCATCAGCGTTCCCTGTCTCCAGCATCTTCGCCACCCGGTCGGCTGCTTTTTTTCTCTCGGACAAGCTCTTTGCCTGCGCTATCGCGTCCAGTTCGTTTCTAACAGTGCTTCCTGTCACTGGCGGAGCCAGCGACAGCCAGCTTTCCATCGGCAAACTGCCACGCCATGAAAGCTCAGACCGATTCCAGCGAGCTTCTACCAACTGTTGAATTTGCGTTATGTGATGCTGCGGCTTTTCCTTGAAAAGAAACTTCACCAGCTTTTTACCGGCGTCAGGGTCATTCGGGGCGGGAAGCTTCTTTTCTGAGCTTGAGTGCCCGATTTGGCAAAGATGCATCAGATCCGATGTCGTTGAAAACCACTGCGCATGCGCATCAAAACGCTCCAGCCAGTTCTTCACACCTTGCGCGCTAAAGAGCGTGTCCGCTTTATGACGGTTCAACCGCTTTTCCACCCCCTCCAGCAAACGGTTACGCCAGTCGGGGAACAGAATCCAAGTCCAGCACTTGATAGATCCCGTCATCAAATCGAGAAAACGCCACTCCCGCCCATCAGTAATCATTCGTTCCCACTCCCAATAATCACTCTGTTCGCGCATCGAAGGCGTAAAAGGCGCAATGACCAAGAGACCGGCCTCACTTGGCCGGTCAGCTAGCACCATCAGGTCTTCTTCTCCGCCATCAGCGCTCACAAAAACGATAAGCGGCTTGCGTCCACGCAGTTGTTGGGCTGCATCCGCCAGGTTTTCAACAACAAGCACTTCGTAGTACCCAGTAGCAGCGAGACTTTTCACTAGAAGCTGCCGCTCTAAATCATCCCCGACGTACAACCACTCAAACTCGTAAGGGGGCCGCACCCTAAAGTCGGGATTCAGCCAGACACTCAGGTGTGAGGGACCAAATTTTCCGGGCTTCTGACCCGGCCTTGGAACAAACTGCGCTTCAGCCAAAACCCACGGTTTTTCTTGCTTCAAATCAAACGGTTCCAAACCCGGAAACCCTGAAAAACTGAACAGGTGGTTGCTGGTCTGGCTCTGGACGCCAAGGTCTGCCACGGGCAGCTCCAGCAACTCCGCCAGGCTGGCCGTTTCCTTCTCACGCGTGAGCCACCAGGTCGGGTTTCCTTTGTCGAGCTGCCCGACTTTGGCCGCCAGAGAACGCGGCGTCAGCGTCCATCCGACATCGGGGAATTTTTCGATCAACGCCTTGGCCAATTTGTCGTTCGAGCCAAATTTTGAGTAAGCAGGGGCAGTTTTTATAGGGCTGGACATAGGATGTTTTTGAAGAATTCAGGCCGGAATGCTGACGACCATATCCTAACAAACCACCCCAATGCACCACTCATGCAACGATGCAGCATCAATGCATACCACGTTGCAATACACCAGATTCCAGCCAAATAATGCAGGCAATCGGGTCGAAAACGCGACTCGATTTGTGTGCAAGCTGCCCCTCCGGCTACTCACAATCAACCAGAGGGTTTTGAAGGAAACATCATGAGCACTCCCCGCCCGCCTAACGGCCCCAGCACTGTCCCTGGTCACAAGTCAGGTGATCGCCGTGGCAACAACCCGCCAGCCACGCCAAAAGGCAAGTAACACGCCTTGTGTAACGCCCAACACCAGCGCTTGCGTGCAGCGATGAATCGATCCGCAAGCTAATAAAGCTGAGTATTCGCATCACCCAACGGGAAAAACTGCAAACCCGTTGGGTGATTTCAAACCTGATCCATTTTTTGAAAAACAACAACCATGCTCAAACCACTAGCCACCGCCGTTTTAACCGCATCGCTGCTCATGCTGGGCGGCTGCGGTTCCACGCCCGGCCCCAAATACCGCAACGTCAGCGCCTACAACGAAGGGCTGGCCGCCGTTCAGTCCAACACAGGAAAGTGGGGCTTCATTAACGAGCACCAGCAATGGGTCATCCAGCCTCGATTTGAAGAAGCCAGGGCATTTCAAGCTGGCAAAGCACCTGTCAAACAAGATGGCAAGTGGGGTTTCATCAACAAGCGGGGCGAGTGGCAATGATCTGCCGCGCCAATGTCCAGTCACGGAGGACGGTATGAAATATTGCAACTCCAAAGACCTCAACCTCCTAGTCAGGCAATTGGTTCTCAATGGGTGGGCCTTTCGCCGGGGAGGCAAGCACGGCCGCTTGACGGCGCCTACCGGGCAACTCACGTTGACGGTGCCAAGTTCACCGAGTGATCGCCGCGCTTTGCTGAACTTTCGGCAAGACATACGCCACGCCCAAAGGCAGTAAAAGCCGAGACTTCCGCCAAGCACGGCACGTTTCTCCTTTTTGTCTCCGCTGTAAATTTTCACATTTGAAAACAGCACAATCGGAGCAGGACTAAAAGGAGACCCAACCATGCAGACTTTTGATTTCGACCTGTTCGTCATTGGCGGGGGCAGCGGCGGCGTGCGCGCTGCCCGCATGGCCGCGCAGCGCGGCGCCCGCGTGGCGCTGGCCGAAGTGGCCGAGATGGGCGGCACCTGCGTCAACCTCGGCTGCATCCCGAAAAAGCTCTACAGCTACGCGGCGCATTTCGCCGAAAGTTTTGAAGAATCGCACGGCTTTGGCTGGGTCGGCGAGGCGCCGGTGCTGAACTGGGAGGCGCTGAAGGCGAACCGTGCCAGAGAGATTGCCCGGCTCAACGGCATTTATGTGCAGCTGCTGAAAAGCTCGGGCGTTCACCTGCTCAGCGGCTGGGCCGCGCTGGTGGACAAGCACACGGTCGAAGTCGGCGGCCACCAATACCGCGCCAAAAATATCCTGATCGCCACCGGCGGCCAGCCCAGCGTGCCCGACATGCCGGGGCGCGAACATGTCATCACCTCGAATGAAATGTTTGACTTGTCGCCGTTTCCGCAGCGCCTGCTGGTGGTGGGCGGCGGCTACATCGCCTGCGAGTTTGCCTCCATCTTCAACGGGCTGGGCAGCCAGGTCACGCAGCTGTACCGGGGCCACCAGGTGCTGCGCGGCTTTGACGAGGATGTGCGCGCCTTCATTGCCGGTGAAATGGTCAAGAGCGGCGTGGCCCTGCGCCTGAACACCGACGTGGCCGCGATTGCGTTTGAGCGCGGCGCCGAAGGCATGCGCGTCGAACTGCTCGACGGCAGCCATATCTGCGTCGATGCCGTGCTCTACGCCACGGGCCGCGTGCCGCTGACCGACGGCCTGGGGCTGGAAGCCGTCGGCGTGCAGCAAAACGCCGCCGGAGCCATCAAAGTCAACGCGCAGTACCAGACCTCCGTGCCGTCGATTTACGCCGTCGGCGACGTGACGGCGCGGGTGCAGCTGACGCCGGTGGCGCTGGCCGAGGCGATGGTGGTGGTCGATGCGCTGTTCGGCCCGGCGGCGGGCAAGGCGCCGCGCAGCATCAGTTACGACTTCATCCCGACAGCGGTGTTCACCCACCCGAACATCGGCACCGTCGGCTACAGCGAAGCCGACGCCGTCGAGCAGTTCGGCAAGGTCAGCGTCTATAAAAGCGACTTCAAGGCGCTCAAGCACACGCTCAGCGGCAGCACCGAGCGCAGCTTGATGAAGCTGATCGTCGAAGACGCCACCGACCGCGTCGTCGGCCTGCACATGGTCGGCGCGGACGCGGGTGAAATCGTCCAGGGCTTTGCCGTGGCGATGAAAGCGGGCGCGACCAAGGCGGTGTTTGACAGCACCATCGGCATCCACCCGACGATGGCCGAGGAATTTGTGACGATGCGCGAGCCGGTCAAGCGCTGAGCAGCCCCAGAGCGCCGTGCCGCGCAGCCCCATTTGCCGCATGGCTATTTCACGGGGCTGACATTTTTAAAAAGTAATCATGTAAATCAACTGATGACTCGCAATTGTCTTGCTGCACTTATAAAGGTTTGATGCCATGCCCTGCCCGCCTCCGCTGATCGAACCCACCCGCTACACCGACCCGCAGGCCGCGCTGGCGCAGGTTAGCGCCATTTACGACCAGCAAATCGCCCATCTGCGCGAGGCCATGCAGCGCTATGTCGCAGGCGACACGCCGCCCGGCCATGTACGCGCCTGCTACCCGTTTGTACGCATCCACACCGACACGGTGGCGCGGGCCATTCTGGAAACGCCCGACATTGAGCAGCTCAGCTACGGCTTTGTCGCCGGGCCCGGCCGCTATGAAACCACGCTGACCCGGCCGGATCTGTACAGCGACTACTACCTCGAACAATTCCGCCTGCTGCTGCAAAACCACGGCGTGGCGCTGGAAATCGGCCTGAGCGCCCAGCCGATTCCGATTCACTTTTCCTTTGCCGAAAACGACCACATCGAAGGCACGATGAGCACCGAGCGCCGCATGCTGATGCGCGACGTGTTCGACCTGCCCGACCTGGCCGCGATGGACGATGGCATTGCCAACGGCACTTACGAGCCGCGCCAAGGCGAGCCGCTGCCGCTGTCGCTGTTCACCGCCGCGCGGGTCGATTATTCGCTGCAGCGCCTGCGCCACTACACCGGCACCTCGCCGCACTGGTTCCAGAATTTTGTGCTGTTCACCAACTACCAGTTTTACATCGACGAATTTGTCCGCCTGGGCCACGCGGAAATGGCTGACCCGAACAGCGACTACATCGCCTTCATCGAACCCGGCAACGTGGTCACGCGCCGCGTCGGCCTGGGCGCAGAACCTGACGACGCGCTGGGCGCACCGCCGCCGCGCCTGCCGCAAATGCCCGCCTACCACCTGCTGCGCGCCGACCGCAGCGGCACGACGATGGTCAACATCGGCGTCGGCCCGGCCAACGCCAAAAACATCACCGACCACGTCGCCGTGCTGCGCCCGCACGCCTGGCTGATGCTGGGCCACTGCGCGGGCCTGCGCAACAGCCAGCAGTTGGGCGACTACGTGCTGGCCCACGGCTACGTGCGCGAAGACCATGTGCTCGACGAGGAACTGCCGCTGTGGGTGCCGATTCCGGCGCTGGCCGAAATCCAGAAAGCGCTCGAACAAGCGGTGGAAGACGTGACGCAGGCCGTCGGCCCGGATTTAAAACGCATCATGCGCACCGGCACCGTGGCCTCGACCGATAACCGCAACTGGGAGCTGCTGCCCAATAACCAGCCGCAGCGCCGCTTCAGCCAGAGCCGCGCCATTGCGCTGGACATGGAAAGCGCGACGATTGCGGCCAATGGTTTTCGGTTTCGGGTGCCTTACGGCACGCTGTTGTGCGTCAGCGACAAGCCGCTGCACGGCGAGATTAAATTGCCCGGCATGGCAAACCAGTTTTACCGCGACCGCGTGGACCAGCATTTGCGCATTGGCATGCGGGCGGTGGAGTTATTGAGGGCCGAGGGCATCAGCCAACTGCACAGCCGGAAATTGCGCAGCTTTTCGGAGGTGGCGTTTCAGTAGTTATTCCGTCTCTCTGGCGTCCGTCTCGAACCGAGCGCGATGTGTGCGTCCAATCTCGTCGGCCTCGGCCATCGCTGCACGGGTTTCGGCGTTGAGCGGTTTGACTGCAAACGGCATTTGCTTATCGGCACTTTGGCCTGTGCTTTTGATGTTGACGTAGTTCACAGGAGCGGCGTTTCCCGGCTTGAAATAGTCTGCCACCGACCGGCCCACGTACTTGCCTCGCACGGCGTCAGGCGCTACTTTTCCTGTGAATTCCCATCGGCCAGCAATGGACACCTCTTTCTTTGGCCGGGTGTTGTAGGCAGCGCTACCCGCTGGCTGCCAAGCCCCGATTTGATAGACCTCGTGAACAATGCCATTGGCCACAGACAGGGCATATTGCGCATTCTCCCGGTCAATTCCTACCTTCCAGACACCGCGAGTAGCCTCATAAAGTTGCTCATCCGTCATATCATTTTTGAATAGCTTTGAAATACGAATGAGCAACGCGGGTTCGGTGATGTTGAGGATGGGCATAACTGAGCGGATAGGGTGAGTATGGGTGAGGCTGTCTGGAATATAAGTGATCCCCGACAAACACCCGCTTTACATAAATTCACGCCTGATCTGCCCGAAAAACAAACCCGCTAGGCACAATGGGCCAAAACAACTCGCGCCCTTGCCAAGCGCCACGCCCACATGCCTCCGCTCTCACTCCCCCGCCGTCGGCCTGCGCTGCGCCCTGCTTGTTGGGCCTTGACGGCGCTGGCGGCGCTCGCTTTGTCCGGCTGCGCCGCACTGACCTCCCCGACCCGCGAAGCCGCCAGCGCGCCGCTCAACGCCGCGACACCTAACGCCATCATCCCCGCCGACTGGTCTGCGCAGGCCGCCAGCGCCCTGCCCGCACCGGCTGCACCCGCCTCGTCGTCCATTTCCGCGCTGCCAACATCCGCCGCCGCGCCCAGCGACTGGTGGCAGCGCTTTAACGACCCGCAACTGACCGCGCTGGTCACGCAAACCCTGCAGGCCAACACCGACATAGCCGCCGCGCAAGCCGCGCTGCAGCAGGCTAGAGCCCAGCGCGATGTCAGCGCGGCAGGCCTGAGTCCGTCGGTCAACGCCTCCGCCTCGGCGCAGCGCAGCAAGTCGGGCGGCAGCAGCGCCAGCAACAGTTTTCAGGCCGGGTTTGACGCCAGCTGGGAGCCTGATCTGTTCGGCGGCAAGCGCAGCGCCTTTCGCGCCAGCGAAGCCGATGTCAATGCCAGCGCCACGAATCTGGCCACTGTGCAGGTCTCGCTGGCCGCCGAAGCCGCCGTCAATTACATAGCACTGCGCGGCCTGCAGGCGCGGCTGGTGATTGCGCGCAGCAGTCTGGCGACCCAGCTTGAAACGCTGCAAATCACCCGCTGGCGCGCCCAGGCCGGGCTGGCTTCGTCGCTGGACGTGGAGCAGGCCGTGGCCGCCAGCGAGCAAACCAGCGCCCAGATTCCGGCGCTGCAAACCAGTTTGGCGCAGGCCATCAGCAGCCTGGCCGTGCTGACCGGCCAATCGCCCGGCGCGCTGCAGGCCAGCCTTGCTGCCAACTCCGCCAACTCCATCAGCCCGGCCAATCCCGCCGCTGTCGCCAGCGCCGTACCGCAGCCAGCGGGCGACCTGGCGCTGGCGTTTCCGGCCGACACCCTGCGCCAGCGGCCCGACGTGCGCGGCGCCGAACACCGCGTCAGCGCGGCGTTGGCCCGCGTGGCGCAGGCCGACGCGGCGCGCTACCCGAGCTTTTCGCTGAGCGGCTCGCTCGGGCTCAAAGCCCTGACGCTGGGTGGCCTGAGCGGCGGCGCCTCGGTGGCCAGCGCGCTGCTGGCGGGCCTGTCGGCGCCGCTGTTTGACGGCGGCGCCGACAGAGCCCAGCTGCGCGTCCAGCAAGCGGCGCTGGAACAGGCACGGCTGGCGTACCGGGGCGTCGTACACGCGGCGCTGAAAGATGTGGAAGACGCGCTGATCGCGCTGCGCAACGACCGCGAGCGCCTGCTCCGGCTGCAAAACGCCGCCAGCGCCGCCGCCAACGCCGAGCTGCTGGCGCGCCAGCGCTATAGCAGCGGACTGATCGACTTTCGCGACGTGCTCGACACCCAGCGCACGCTGCTTTCGACGCAGGACAGCGTGGCCAGCACCCGCGCCAGCCTGAGCGCCGACCATGTGCGACTCTACAAAGCGCTCGGCGGCGGCTGGACGCCCGAAGCGCCCGGCGCGCCCAGCGCCACGCCTTGAACACCGCGCCAGCGCCCGCCAGAACGATGAACGCTTTTTCACCTTTTTCGCTAATCCGCGCGCCCGGCGCTGGCGCCGCGCAGTCCTTTGTGTTCGCGCCCTCTCAACCCTAAAAACAGGCGCTGTCACCGTCTGCCCTCCATGAACACTGCCACCAAAACCGCCACCCCGCCCACCGCCGCCGACCTGAAAGCCCTGCTCGGCGAAGAAGCCCCGCGCCCCATCTGGAAGCGCCCGCTGCCGTGGATCGCAGCGGCCGCCGTGCTCCTGCTGGCGGGCGGCGCGGCCTACTGGCAGGCGCAAAAAACCACCAGCGCCGCGCCGGTCTATGTCACCACGCCGCTGCGCAAAGGCAACCTGACGCTCAACGTGATGGCCAACGGCACGCTGCAGCCGACGCGCTCGGTGAACATCGGCAGCGAGCTGTCGGGCACCGTCAAGCAGGTGCTGGTCGATGTCAACGACCGCATCAAAAAAGGCCAGGTGCTGGTCGAGCTGGACACGGCCAAGTTGTCCGATCAGGTGTTGCGCTCACGCGCCGCGCTGGCCGCCAGCCAGGCGCAGCTGGCCCAGAGCACGGCCACGGTCAAGGAAACGCAGGCCAATCTGGCCAGGTTTGAAGAAGTGGCGCGCCTGTCCGGCGGCAAAGTGCCCTCAGCCGCCGAACTCGACGCCGCCCGCGCCGCGCTGGCACGCGCTGTCGCCACCGAGACCAGCGCCCGCGCCAACATCGCCGAGGCCCGCGCCACGGTTTCCACCGACGAGACCAACCTGTCCAAAGCCTCGATCCGCTCGCCGATTGACGGCGTGGTGCTGACGCGCACGGTCGATCCGGGCAACGCGGTAGCAGCGTCGCTGCAGGCGGTCACGCTGTTCAGCATCGCCGAGGATTTGACCAAGCTGCGCCTCGAAGTCAGCGTCGATGAGGCCGATGTGGGCGCGGTCAAGGCGGGGCAAAAAGCCAGCTTCACCGTCAGCGCCTACCCGTCGCGGCCCTACCCGGCGACGATTACCCGCGTGGCTTTTGGCTCGACCAAGACCGACAACGTCGTCACCTATGTCAGCTGGCTGGAGGTGGACAACGCCGACCTGAGTCTGCGCCCTGGCATGACGGCGGCGGCCACCATCGTCGCCACCGAGCGCAGCGGCGTGCTGTTGGTGCCGAACACCGCGCTGCGCTTTACGCCCGCGCAAACCGGCGCCGCTGGCCAGCCCGCAGCCTCGGGCGGCAGCCTGGTCTCCAAGCTGATGCCGCGCATGCCGCGCACCGGAACACGCAAAAGCACCGAAGCGGACGGCGGCATCGTCGCCCGCCAAATTTGGCTTCTCAAGGACGGCCAAGCCGTGGCCGTGCCGGTCAAAACCGGCATCAGCGACGGCCGCATGACCGAAGTCAGCGCCGACGCCCTGCAGGAAGGCGCAGCCGTCATCACCGACCAGCGCAGCGCCGGAGCCGCCCCGTGAGCACGGACGCTGCCAGCGCCACGCCGCTGATCCAGCTGCGCGGCATCACCAAAACCTACGGCCAGGGCGCGACGCTGCTGCAGGCGCTCAAAGGCGTCGATCTGGACATCGAAGCGGGCGATTTCGTTGCCATCATGGGGCCGAGCGGCTCGGGCAAATCGACCGCGATGAACGTGCTGGGCGGACTCGACACGCCGACCACCGGCCACTATTTATTTCAGGGCGTCCACGTCGAAACGCTGACGCGCGACCAGCGCGCGCGGCTGCGGCGGCGCTATCTGGGCTTTGTCTTTCAGGGTTTCAATTTGCTGGCGCGCACCTCGGCGCAGGAAAACGTCGAACTGCCGCTGCTCTACCGGGGCGAATCGGCGAGCAACCGCCACGCCGCCGCCGCCAAGGCGCTGGAACAAGTCGGCCTCAAAGGCTGGGAACACCACACGCCGGCCGAACTCTCGGGCGGGCAGCAGCAGCGCGTGGCGATTGCCCGCGCCATCGTCACCGAGCCGGCCGTGCTGCTGGCCGACGAGCCGACCGGCAACCTCGACACCCAGCGCAGCCAGGAAATCATGGCGCTGCTCTGGCGCCTGAACGTCGATCACGGCATCACCGTGCTGATGGTCACGCATGAGCCGGACATGGCGCAATACGCCCGGCGCATCGTGCGCTTTGTCGATGGCGTCGTCGCCAGCGACACGCGCAATGAAAACCCGATTGGCCTGCAAGCGCCCGCTGCCAGCACGCCAAGCGCCGCGCCCAGCACGCAGTCCGGGCCAGCCGTCAATCCGCCCACCGAGGAGGCCCACTGATGCTGCTCAACACCTTGCTGCTGGCGCTGCGCTCGATACGGCGCAACCTGATGCGCTCGTTTCTGACCATTCTGGGCATTGTGATTGGCGTCAGCGCCGTCATCACGATGGTCACGCTGGGCAACGGCGCGACGCTGGCGGTGCAAAACCAGATTTCCGGCCTGGGCACCAATTTGTTGCAGGTGCGCCCCGGCCAGCGCATGGGGCCGGGCGGCGGCGGCGGCGCGGCGGCGTTCAAGGACACCGATGCCGAGGCCATCGCCAGCCAGATCGGCGGCATTGCCGCTGTCGCGCCCGAAGCGCGCACCGGCACCACGCTGGTGGCCAATGGACGCAACTGGACGAGCAGCGTTCTGGGCAGCACCAACGACTGGCTGACCACCGGCAACTGGAAGCTGGCCGACGGCCGCATTTTTTCAAACGACGAGCTGCGCGCCGGTGCCGCCGTCTGCCTGATCGGTGCCACCGTGCGCCGCGAACTCTACGGCATGCGCCCGGCGCTGGGCGAGCAGCTGCGCGTCAAGCAGATGTCCTGCGAGATCGTCGGCCTGCTCGCCTCCAAGGGCCAGGGCGCTTTCGGCAACGACCAGGACGACATGGTGCTGGTGCCGCTCAAGACGCTGCAGCGGCGCATCACCGGCAACACCCGCGTCAACACGCTTTTAGTCTCGATGCAGGACGGCAGCGACGCCAGCCGCGTCAAGGCCAGCCTGACGCAGTTGCTGCGCGAGCGGCGCAAGCTCGCCCCGACGGACGAGGACAATTTCAACGTGCTGGACACCCAGCAGCTGGCTGAAACCATGTCCGGCACGACCAAGGTGATGACGATGCTGCTGGGCGCGGTGGCCGCCGTCAGCCTGCTGGTCGGCGGCATCGGCATCATGAACATCATGCTGGTCAGCGTGACCGAGCGCACCCGCGAAATCGGCCTGCGCCTAGCCATTGGCGCGCTGGAGCGCGAGGTGCTGCTGCAGTTTTTGATCGAAGCGGTGGTGCTGGCCTGCCTGGGCGGCCTCATCGGTATCGTGCTGGCCACCGGCGCGTCTTTGGGGCTGTCGGCGCTGATGGACGTGCCGTATATTTTTAATCCCGGTGTGAATTTGCTGTCGTTTGGGTTTTCAGCCGGGATTGGCGTGCTGTTTGGTTACTTCCCGGCAAGGCGCGCCGCACGCATGGATCCGATTGAGGCGCTGCGGCATGAGTGAGCCGACACAAGCTGACTGGTCAGCAGCGCCCGAACTCACAACAACTGCTGCGCCGCTTTCCAGGCGGCCAGTTCGGAAGGGCGCAGCCCATAGCGGGCCAGCACGCCTTCATGCAGGCGGCGCAACTCCTGCACCACCAGCGCCTGCACCTGATCGCGGTCCACCTGCGGCACCTGCAACATCGCCCGCCCAATGGCGCCCAGCGTGTCGGCGTCGAGGTGTTGCACCACGCCGCGAACCGTTTGCTTGATCAGCTCGCGATACGCCAGGCGCATCGGGTCTGGCTCAGCCAGTTCCTGCCTGATGGCCAGGTATTCCTGCGTGGAGCGTTCGTAGGCCCAGACATACAGGTCGCGCAGCAGCTCCACCCGCGTCAGCTCATACACGCCCAGTGTGGCGCGGCTGTAGGCCTGCTCGGGGACATCGAGAAAAGTCAACGGGCACAGGTTCGCGCGAAACAACGGCAGGTTGGCGGCCAGACGCGAGGTGCGCTTGTTGATGTCGGCAAACGGCTGCAAATAAGGCAAATGCACCATCGCAAAAAACGACTGCTCGAACGGGTCGGCAATCTGGTTCAGCTTGTCCAGCAAGACGCCGAGTGTTTCGTCGATCTGCTGCGGCGTGGACAGGGGCCGGTACACGCTCTGACCAATATCGACCGCATGCTGGCGAATGCGGCCTTCATCGGACGGATTGGGCAGCAGATTTTCGGCCAGCGCGCTGTGCAGATTCATCAGCAGGTAGCGGTTCAGCTCGGCGCTGCCCGCGCTGTCCACCAGCAGTTCGATGGCGCTCTTGTGGTTCAGGATCATCTGCGTTTCGATAGCGGCCTTGCCGCGCGCGGCCCGGCCATGCTCGATCAGCGCAACCGTGTCCAGGCGCGAATAGGTGTTGCCCTCCAGATGGCTGGACGCCCAGGACAAGTCGATCAACAGCCGGTTCAAAATGGCGCGGCTGTACGTGCCCGCCGGTTCATGGGCCTGCGCGGTCTGGCCCATGTTGTGCAACTGGCGGCGCAGCGGTTCGGACAGATAAGCGCTCACATTGGGCTGGTAAGCATCGAGAAAATCGCGCTGATAACCGACCGGCCTGCGCGCCTGCAGCGGCTGATCGACATAGGCCAGGATGTCCCGGCTGTCTGCGGAAAGGGGAATCTGGGGCGCAAAGCCGTCATGCAGCGCCGCCGCGCTGGCTGGCGCCAGTTGCGCAGGCGCGCCATAACGCCGGGCACGGCCTTCGCCAATGGCGCTGATCAGCCCCGCGCTGAGCCACTGGCTGATCCAGCGTTGAACCGTGCGGCGCGCCAGTTCGGGGTGCTGCGCCAGCAATTCGGCAAGCGTCAGCCCGGCGGTGGCTGATTGAAGGCTTTTGAGCAAGGCGACAGAATCCGTCATGGCATGGTTTGGCGCGATTTGGCGCAGTTTGGTAAAAATATGGCGCGATTGTGGCGCGGTTTATTGAACTGCGCCACTGGCTTTGGTCGGCCTTGGGTTGGCCTACATCGGTTCGGGTTAACCTTGAGCAACCCCAACCCATGCTTGCAAAACCGATGCCCGCCCAGCCCCCACTCATCCATATCACCGAACACACGCACGAGGTCGCCATCGAGCTGATCTACGCGACGGAAAACAACTTTACCGGCCAGATCATTTACGCGCATCCACTGTGCTTTCTGCACCCGACCGCCGAAGCGGGCCTGCGCAAGGCCGTCGCGGCGGCGCGGGCGCTGTTTGGCCTGCGGCTGAAAGTCCTCGATGCCTTTCGTCCGCAGGAGGCGCAGGAAGCGCTGTGGGCCGTCGCGCCCAACCCCGACTACATCGCCGACCCGAAAACAGGCTCCAACCACACGCGCGGCGTCGCCGTTGACCTGACGCTGATCGGCGCCGACGGGCTGGCGCTGGACATGGGCACGCCGGTGGACACGATGAGCGCAGCGTCGCACCATTTCCACGAGGCGCACGCAGCGGCCATTCAGCTCAACCGCATGCGGCTGCTGACGGTGATGCTGGAAGCCGGTTTTGTCCATCACCCGCGCGAGTGGTGGCATTACCAGCTGCCCGACGCGGCGCAGTTTCCGCTGATCGATAGCCACACGTTCCTGGCCTGCCGGGAAATGCTCCGCGCTTAAAGCTTTCGCTGCGCAAATACATTGCGCTTGACGTCTTCAGGATACGCATAGGTGACCACGCCGCCCTTGACCGTGCCCAGCAGCAGCATGTTGGCGGTGAAGGCATCCTTGTCGCTGCTGCTGAACGGGCGGTCGTAGGTGGCAACGGCCCCGTAATACACCGTGCGCAGGTTTTCCAGCGATGCCTTCAAGGCCGGGCCGCTCAAGCTGCCGCGCACGCCAAACATGCCGTAAAGCAGCAAGTAGGTGCTGTCATAGGCCTGGGCGGCGGGAATGGCGGCGGGCACGCTCTTGAGCTTGTACTTGCGCATATAGCCATTGAGGAAGGCCGCCCGGCGCTCGTTGCCGCGCTGCTCGACGATAAAGGTCTGCGCCATCAGCGTGTTATCGGCCGCCTCCTTGGCGACATCGACATAGGCCGGAAAGCTCAGCGCCCAGGCGCCGACCTGCGGCACTTTCCAGCCCAGCGCCTGGCGCCCCTGGGCAATGGCCACACTCTCAGGCCCCAGGCTGTAGCTGAACACGGCGTTCGCCCCGGCGTCGCGGGCGGCCTTGAGTTCGGCCGTCACGTCCTTGACGCCCAAAGGAAAGCGCGCCACATAGACCGGGCTGAGCTGGTGACTGGCCAGCGCCGCCGCAACGTCTTTCAGGCCGGACTCGCCATAGGGGGTGGCGTCGGCAAACACCGCCACCTTAGTCCAGCCACGCTTGACGATGTCATCGATCACAAAGCGGGACTGGATGGCGTCTTTGGCCGAGGTGCGGAAAATGTAGCTCTCGGGCGCCGGATAGCGCGCCGTCAGCTGGGTGCCGGTGGCGCAGGGAATGATCAGCGGGATTTTGTGCTCCTGAAACACATCGAGCGATTTGGCCGCCACGCCGGTGTTGCAAAACGCGATCATGGCCATGACCTGCTGCGCGGCCAGTTCATCAGCAGCCTTGCGGCCCTGCTCGGGATTGGCCGCGTCATCCTTGACCAGCAGCTCCAGCGGCCGCCCCAGATAGCCACCAGCCGCATTGATTTCGGCTACCGCCAGCTGGATGCCGTTGAGCATGGGCACGCCAAAGTCGGCCGAGGGTCCGCTCAGCGGGGCAATCACCCCGACGCGTATCGGGGGCGCGGTCTGCGCGGCGGCCCCGATGGCCGCGCCGCTCAACAAAACCGCGCCCAGCAGGCGCAGGCCACGCTGAATCAAGGGTGTCCGGGGTGAAAACATGATGAAGTCCTCCTGGGAATTGCATGAATTTTTCAATCCCTCGCTTCGTTTCAGAATGTCTTAAAAATGCCGTTTTTCTGCTGAAAAAAATCAAAGGGAAATTCATTTTTAGGCCATCTTTCCGGCCAAATCCCCGGTCACCAGAAAAAGTGCAACTCAAGTTACAACGTCTTCAAAACATGGGGTAACGTCATTTCGGTAGCCCAGGCAAGTCACAAAGAACGCGAAAAAGTAACCATCCTCCTCATTCACCCTTGATAAAAATTACGAATCAACAACTTACAGCGACCGATGGGTTTTCAACGCCGCCGTGAAGATGCCCGCGCCTCTTGTCTTTTTTACTGGTGAATCATTTGGCAGATTTACCGCCCGTAACGCATCAGTTTGTTTTTTGAACTGAGCGGCGGGTGGCCTTTTTATCAAATCGGCGTATCGCGCAAACTGTCCGGGTTTTATCTGCTACTGAATAAATAGCAGACCCGGCTCCGGTGGGTGTCACCCCCACGTAAACTAGCCGTCATGAGCGCTGAACACACCCACGAGCACCACCCTAAGCATGGCCACCATCACGACCACGGCCACAGCCACGCGCCCGCCGAATTCAACCGCGCCTTTGCCATCGGCATTGCGCTGAACATCGCCTTCGTCGCGATTGAGGGCTTTTACGGCTGGAAAATCAACTCGCTGGCGCTGCTGGCCGACGCGGGCCACAACCTGAGCGACGTGGCCGGTCTGGTGCTGGCCTGGGGCGGCGCGCTGGCCGGCAGGCTGCGCCCGGATGCGCGCCATACCTACGGCTGGCAGCGGGCCTCGATTCTGGCGGCGTTTCTGAACGCGCTGCTGCTGCTAGTGGCAATGGGCTCGCTCGGCTGGGAAGCCATTGGCCGCCTGGGCTCACCCGAAGCCACGCAAGGCTGGACGGTGATCGGCGTGGCCGGTATCGGCATTCTGGTCAACACCGCGACGGCGCTGATGTTCATGCGCGGGCGCAAGGACGATCTGAACATTCGCGGCGCTTTTTTGCACATGGCGGGCGATGCACTGGTGTCGCTGGGCGTGGTCATTGGCGGCGCGCTGTACCTGTGGAAAGGCTGGGCCTGGATTGACCCGGTGATGAGTCTGGTCATTGCCGTCGTGATTGTGCTGG
>JAPLPS010000095.1 GCA_026400075.1 Polaromonas sp. | reverse complement strand
ACGCCGTCGCGCAGCCACTGCGCCGCCTTTTCGGCCAGCATCAGGGTCGGCGAGTTGGTGTTGCCGCTGGTGATCAGCGGCATCGCGCCCGCATCGACGACGCGCAGCCCCGCCACGCCGTACACGCGCAGGTGCGCGTCGAGCACCGCCATCGGGTCGTCGCTGCGCCCCATTTTGGTCGTGCCGACCGGATGGAAAATCGTCGTCGCAATGTCCCCGGCCAGCCGCGCCAGCTCCTCGTCGCTCTGGAACTGCACGCCCGGCTTGAACTCCTCGGGTTGAAATGGGGCCAGCGCGCGCTGGCTGACGATGTGGCGCGTGACGCGCAGCGAGTCAGCGGCCACCTGCCGGTCTTCCGGCGTACTCAGGTAGTTGGGCGCAATCGCCGGGGCGTCGGCAAAGTCGCCTGATTTGATCTGCACGCTGCCCCGGCTGGTCGGGTTCAAATTGCACACGCTGGCGGTGAACGCGTTGAAAGCGTGCAGCGGCTCGCCAAAGGCGTCGAGCGACAGCGGCTGGACGTGGTATTCGATGTTTGGATAAGGTTGATCCGGCGAGCTGCGCGTGAACGCGCCCAGCTGCGACGGCGCCATGCTCATCGGGCCGCTGCGGTGCAGCGCGTATTCGAGTCCGATGCGCGCCTTGCCCCAGAGCGAATCGGCCATCGTGTTCAGCGACAGGCCCCAGCCCTTTTTGCCGGGCGCCTGCTGCACCTTATAAACCGAGCGGATCTGCAGATGGTCCTGCAAATTGGCGCCGACGCCGGGCAAATCCTGCACGACTGAAAGGCCATGCTGGCGCAGCAGCGCCGCCGGGCCAATCCCGGAGAGCTGCAAAATCTGCGGCGAACCGATGCTGCCCGCGCACAAAATCACTTCGCCGCCGGGGCCGACATTGCGCGTGACCCGCGCCGTGACTTTTTCCTGGCCCGTCCAGACTTCCACGCCGGTGCAGCGCTGGCTGCTGTCGGGCTGCTTGTCGATCAGCAGGCGGCTGACCTGCGCGTTCGTCCACAGCTCGAAGTTGGGGCGGCCCAGGCAGGTCGGGCGCAGGAAGGCCTTGGCGGTGTTCCAGCGCCAGCCGCTTTTCTGGTTGACTTCAAAATAGCCGACGCCCTCGTTGCTGCCCCGGTTGAAGTCGGGCGTGGCCGGGATGCCCGCCTGTTGCGCGGCCTGCGCAAAGGCGTCCAGAATGTCCCAGCGCAGCCGTTGCTTTTCGACGCGCCACTCGCCGCCTGCGCCGTGCAGCGCGTCAGCGCCTTTGTAATGGTCTTCGTGCTGCTTGAAGTAGGGCAGGGCGTTGTCCCAGCGCCAGGCGTCGTCGCCGGTCAGCTGCGCCCACTGGTCGTAGTCTCTGGCCTGGCCGCGCATGTAAATCATGCCGTTGATGCTGGAGCAGCCGCCCAGCGTTTTGCCACGCGGGTAGCGCAGCGTGCGCCCGTTCAGGCCCGCGTCCGGCTCGGTCTTGAACAGCCAGTCGGTGCGCGGGTTGCCGATGCAGTGCAGGTAGCCGACCGGAATGTGAATCCAGTGGTAGTCATCGGCTCCACCCGCCTCGATCAGCAGCACGCGTTTGGCGGGGTCGGCGCTCAGGCGGTTGGCCAGCAGGCAGCCGGCTGTGCCCGCGCCTATGATGATGTAGTCGAAAACAGGGGGCATAGTGGGCATGGTTGTTTGTCTCGTTCTGGGCGCGGTTTTTTGTGTGCTGGCAGCCTCCTTGCATTGTGGCAAAAACTGCCTGCGGGATTACCCGCTGACCTGCCCTGCGGCGCCATTTGAGCTTTTACACGAAGGCCTTGACATGAAGCGTGGACGCTGGCCGCCCTGCCGTTACGATGGTGGATTTGGCGGCGTGCCTGACGCTGCGCCGACTGCAGGCCTGTTTCACCCATGCTGACCGAAGATTCCCCGCCGCGCATCGAGATTCTGGACACGCCGCAAGGCCGTGTGCTGCGGTTGCTGGGCGCCTGGACGGCGGCCAGCCTGACGGAAAAAACCGCCTGGGAAGCGCTGAGCGCGCAATTGACGGCGCTGCATGCCCAAGCCAGCCCAGCTTCTGCGTCCGGCCAGGCGCCCGCGAGCGCCAGCGTTCCAGCCAGCGCGGGCCAGTGGCACCTGACTGACATCGACAAGCTCGACTACCTCGGCGCCCAGCTGCTGTGGCGCGAATGGAAGCACTGCTGGCCGAGCGAACTGCAGCTGCTGCCCGAGCAGCGCATGATGCTGGAAACCGTCGAAAAATTCACGCGCCCGCTTCCCGCGCCGCAGCGCAGCAGCTGGAACGAACCGCTGCTGGTGCTTGGCAGCCGCCTGCTGCATCTGATTGACCACGCCAAAGGCCTGGTGCGTCTGCTCGGCCAGCTGCTGCTGGACATCGTCCGGCTGATTCGCCACCCGCAGCAGGGGCCGTGGCGCGATTTGTCCGGCCATCTGTACCATTTCGGCGCGACGGCGCTGCACATCACCGCGCTGGTGGGTTTTTTGATTGGCGTGGTGCTGGCGTATTTGATTTCGCAGCAGTTGCGCCAGTTTGGCGCCGACGCCTTTATCGTCAACATTCTGGGCATTTCGCTGATCCGCGAACTCGGGCCGGTGCTGGCGGCGATTTTGATTGCCGGGCGCAGCGGCTCGGCCATCACCGCGCAAATCGGCGTGATGCGCGTCACCGAAGAGCTTGACGCGATGCGCGTGATGGGCATTGCGCGCGGCTTTCGGCTGGTGATGCCGCGTGCGCTGGCGCTGGCGCTGGTGATGCCGTTGATCAGCGTCTGGACCACGCTGGCGGCGCTGCTGGGCGGCATGCTGGCGGCCAACATCTCGATGGATGTGACGCCGTCGTTTTTTCTGCACGCGCTGCCCGCTGCCGTGAAGGTGTCCAACCTGGCGCTGGCCACGGCCAAATCGGTGGTGTTTGGCTTGCTGATTGCGCTGATCGGCTGCCACTACGGCCTGCGCATCAAGCCCAACACCGAAAGCCTGGGCCAGGGCACGACCGCCTCGGTGGTCACGTCCATCACCGTCGTGATTCTGGTCGATGCGCTGTTCGCGGTGCTGTTCAAGAACGTGGGGATCTGAAGCATGGCCGACGCGCTTGTCGATATCCGCCAGCTGTGGACGGTGTTCCCGCATGGCGAGCAAAAAACCGTCGTGCATCAAGACCTCGATTTGACGGTAGAGCGCGGCGAGATCATGTCGCTGGTCGGCGGCTCGGGCACCGGCAAAACCGTCTTGCTGCGCCAGATGCTGGGGCTGGAGACGCCCGCCAAGGGCGAGATCACCGTGCTGGGCAAACCGGCGGCCGAACTGGGCAAACGGGGTGCGGCCAGCCGTGTCGGCATGCTGTTTCAGCAGGGCGCGCTGTTTTCGGCGTTCACGGTGCTGGAGAACATTGCCTTTCCGCTGCGCGAGCTGGGCATTTTGCCCGCCGCGCTGATCCGCGAGGCGGCGATGGTCAAGCTGCAAATGGTCGGCCTGCCCGCCGACGCGGCGCAGAAAATGCCCAGCGACCTGTCCGGCGGCATGGTCAAGCGGGCGGCGCTGGCTAGAGCCCTCATCATGGATCCGCCGCTGCTGCTGCTCGACGAGCCGACCGCCGGTCTCGACCCGGAAAGCGCCGACAGCTTTTGCGCGCTGCTGCGCACGCTGCACCAGGGCATGTGCCTGACGGTGGTGATGGTGACGCACGACCTGGACACGATTTTTGAGCTCAGTACCCGCATTGCGGTGCTGGCCGAAAAAAAGGTCATCATCAACGACACGCCCGCCAAAGTGCTGGCGTTTGAGCATCCCTTTATTCATGAATTTTTCCTGGGCGAGCGCGGCCAGCGCGCCATGACGCTGCTCGCGCCCGCCGCCCGCCCGGTTTAGAAAGGAAAGGTTTTCAACATGGAAAACAAGGCCCACGCCCTGGTGGCGGGCATTTTTGTCCTGGTTGCCAGCGCGCTGCTGGTGCTGCTGGCGCTCTGGCTGACGCGCGACAGCACCCAGCGCGACCTGTACGCGATGAGCACCGGCGCTACCATCAGCGGCCTGCAGCCGCAGGCCGTCGTGCGCTTTCGCGGCGTGCCGGTGGGCAAGGTCGAGCGCATCGGCTTTGACAACAAGGTCAAAGGCAATGTGCTGATCCTCATTTCGATAGACCGCGCCGCGCCAGTCACAAAATCGACCTTTGCCACCGTCGCCCTGCAGGGTGTGACCGGCCTGGGCTTCATCCAGCTCGATGACGACGGCAAATCCGCCGAGCGCCTGCAGCCCAACGACGCCGACCCGCCGCGCATTGCGCTCAGGCCCGGCACGCTGGACAAGCTACTCAAGCAGAGCGGGGCGATTTTTGACCAGGCCGAGCAGGCCACGGCCCGCCTGAACCAGCTGCTGTCGGCCAAGAACGAGCAGGCGGTGACGCAGGCCGTGGGCCAGCTCAGCGAAGCGGCCACCAGCCTGAACCGGCTGACGAAAAACCTCGAACCGACGGTGGCCGGTCTGCCCGCGCTGTCGCGCGATGCGGGCGCGGCGCTGCGCTCGGCCAAAGCCGTCACCGACGAAGCGGGCGCCACGGCCAGACGGCTGAACCAGCCCGGCGGCCCGCTGGACAAGCTCTCGGACGGCGGCACCGCGCTGGCCGCTGGCGTGCAGACTTTCAACACCACCACGCTGCCCAAGCTGGGCGAGGTGGCCGACGAAACCGCCAGCACCATGCGCCAGCTGCGCCGCACCATCAGCGCCGTGGACGACAACCCGCAGGCGCTGATTTTTGGCAACGGCCCGCTGCCGCCGGGGCCGGGCGAGGCTGGTTTTTCCGAACCTGGAGCTGTGCGATGACGCTTTTCAAGACCCGCTTAAATGTCCCGGATGCAGCGGCCCGCCGCGCTGGCGCGTCGCCGACGGCGCTGGCTTTTGCCGCCTTGCTGGCGGCGGCGCTGCTGGGCGGCTGCGCGCTGCCGGACAAGCCCAGGCGCGCCGCGCTGTATGACTTCGGGCCGGGCGAGCTGGCCAGCGTGCTTGCTGCGCCTGCCGCACCCGCCACGCCCGCTACGCCCGCCGCACCCGCCGCACCCGCCACGCCCGCCGCC
>JAPLPS010000071.1 GCA_026400075.1 Polaromonas sp. | reverse complement strand
CCTTCGATGTAGGTCTTGGTCTTGGCCGCGCGGGCGCTGGACGACACCGGTGCGGCGCCATCTGGCAGCAGGGAGCTGTGCGAGATGCGGCCCACATGCCAGAGCTGGACGACGATTTTGCCGCCCGCCGCATGCACGGCGCCGGTGACGCGTTTCCAGCCGTCGAGCTGCTCGGTGCCGTACAGGCCGGGCACGTCCGAGTAACCCTGCGCCTGGTGGCTGATGGCGGTAGCTTCGGTGATCAACAGACCGGCCGTGGCGCGCTGGGTGTAGTACTCGGCCATCAGCGGCGTCGGGATGGCGTCCGGCGCTCGGTTGCGTGTCAGCGGCGCCATCACGATGCGGTTAGCCAGCGCCAGGCTGCCAGCCTGGACGGGATCAAATAAAGTGGGCATGGGGTTTTCCTAAGCGGTTAGGGTGGACTGACGCAGGCCTAGTTTAAAACTCTGGCGCCTGCACCACGATTAGCGCGCAAACCCGCCCTTGCGCGAACTACGCCATGCCGCTGCCGGGCTGAGTTTTAGGCGATCAAGCCTTCTTCGCGCATCGCCGCCTGCACGCTCGGGCGCGCTACCATGCGTTTGCGGAAAGCGGCCAGGTTGGCCAGGCCGGAAATATCCACGCCCACCATGGACGCCCAGTTGGTCACGGTGAAAAGATAAGGGTCGGCGACGCTGAACTGCGCGCCCATCAGGTAGTCCTTGCCCGCGAGTTCGCCGTCCAGCCATTTCAGGCGCAACTGCAGGCGCTCGATGGCGATGGTTTTGTACTCAAGCGGCGTGGCCGGGTTGAACAGCGGGCTGAAGCCCTTGTGGAGTTCAGTGCTGATGAAGTTGAGCCAGCCCTGCAGCTGGGCGCGTGCCACGGTGCCGTTGGCCGGGGCCAGGTTTTTCTCAAGCACCTGGTCGGCGATGTACTGGACGATGGCCGGGCCTTCGCTCAGGCGCGTGCCGTCGTCCAGTTCGAGCAGCGGCACATAGCCTTGCGGGCTGATGGCGTAGTAATCGCTGCCGTCGGCCAGCTGGTGGGTTTTCAGCGACACGGCCACAGGCTCAAAGGCCAGCCCCGACTCGCGCAGCGTGATGTGGGGCGACAGCGAGCAGGCGCCGGGAGCGTAGTAGAGCTTCATCAATTTCCTCAAAAAGCGTCGATGCTAGCCCGGTTTGAAAGATTCTGGCAACTGTCCGGGTTTTCACTGAGGGGGTTGTGCCGCGTTTAGCTCGACAATGCTGCAAAGCCTGTGGGGCTTGGGATTAGTCGTATATGAATTGGTGAGGACGCTCCTTTCTGGAGTCGGGTTTCACTTGCGACATCCCAAGCCCGACAGGCTTTTTTTTGTCAGTTTTTGGTATGAAGCTTGTGAGATCATCAAAAGTTAATAAAAAATTATCCAACCCGAACCGAGGAGCTGCCATGTCCGTCCAAACCCAATACCAGCAAAAACGCCTTTCTGCCGCCGATGCCATCCGTGTTGTCCACAATGGCGACACGGTGGTGATTCCCACCGCCGTGGCCGAGCCGCCTGCGCTGCTGACGGCGCTGTCCGAAGCGCGCCGCGATTTCCGCAATGTGCAGGTTTCGCAAATCCTGCCGGTGCGCCCTTACGGCTATTTCGACCCCGAAACCATTGAGCATGTGCGCCACACCGCGTATTTTTTCAGCGGCGTCTCGCGCCCCGGCGGCAAGGCGGGCTGGGTCGATTTCATTCCCTCGTGCTTTTCTGAAATGCCCGACCTGATCAACCGGGGCTTGATGAAGTCTGAAGTGGTGTTTTCGCTGGCCTCGCCGATGGACAAGCACGGCTATTTCTCGCTCGGCCTGGCTGCCGACTACACGATGGCGGCGATTGCCAACGCCCGCGCCGTGGTGCTGGAAGTCAATCCGAACGTGCCTTTCACCAACGGTAACTGCCAGATTCACATCTCGCAGGTCGCCGCGCTGACCGAGAACGACGAGGCGATCCGCGAAGTCGGCCTGCCCAAAATCGGCCCGGTGCAGGAAGCCATCGGCAAGTACGTGGCCGACATGATTCCCGACGGCGCGACGCTGCAAATCGGCTACGGCGGCATTCCCGACGCGGTGGTGATGCAGCTGACGCACAAGCATGATCTGGGCGTCCACACCGAAATGATCGGCGACGGCATCCTGAGCCTGATCGAGGCCGGCGTCGTGACCAACCGCAAAAAGAATTACCTGCCGGGCAAGTCGGTGGCGACTTTTGCGCTGGGCTCGAAAAAGCTGTACCAGTTCCTGCACCGCAACCCGGCGTTTGAAATGCACCCGGTCGATTTCACCAACGACCCGTACCTGGCCGGGCTGAACGACAACCTGCACGCCATCAACGCGACGATGCAGATCGACTTTCTGGGCCAGTGCGGCTCGGAAAGCCTGGGCACGACGCCGTACTCCGGCACCGGCGGCCAGACCGATTTTGTCCGCGCCGCGAACCGCTCCAAAGGCGGCAAGGCCTTCATCGTGCTGCCTTCAACGGCCAAGGACGACACCATCTCGCGCATCGTGCCGACGCTGACGCCCGGCACGCACATGAGCACGACCAAAAACGACATCAACTACGTGGTGACGGAATTCGGCGTGGCCCAACTGCGCGGCAAGAGCGCGCACCAGCGCTGCGAGGCGCTGATTGGCATTGCGCACCCGAACTTCCGCGCCGAGCTGCGCGAGGCGGCGAAGAAAATCGGCCTGATGTAAGCTAAAAAAACGCCTCACGCCCGGCTCAAAGGGCGTGAGGCGCTGGTTGGCCGCCTGTGCGTTTGAAGACGCTTACAGCGTGTGCGTCACCAGCTTGAAGTCCGGGTCTTCGGGGAAGGCCTTGACGCTGTAGCCCAGGCTTTTCATCAGCTTGAGCATGCTCGGGTTGTTGGCCAGCACCAGGCCTTCGATTTCGGCCAGACCCTTTTCCCGCGCCACGTCCATGATGCTGAGCATCAGGCGTGAGCCCAGGCCCTTGCCGCTGAAGTCGTCAGACACCACCAGCGCGAACTCGCAGCTCGACTGATCCGGGTTGGTGATGTAGCGCGACACGCCGACGATGCGCTCGGTTTCATGCATCTCGCCGTCCGGGCCGAGGTGGCGCTCCTTGAACACCGCCACCAGCGCCATTTCCCGGTCGTAGTCGATCAGCGTGAAGCGCGCCAGCATGGCGGGCGGCAGCTCGACGATGGACGAGACAAAGCGGAAATAGCGGCTCTCGGGCGACAGGTGCGTCATCATTTCCTGCAGCATGTCCGCGTCGTCCGGGTGAATCGGGCGCACGATGTATTCGCCGCCGCCGCGCAGCGGCCAGAGCTGCTCGTAGCGCGCTGGGTAGGGCAGGATCGACAGGTGGTTGTAGCTGTTGGTGCGCCCGCTGAGCGCCTGGGGCGCGTGGTCGATGACGATGCGCGCATCGACGGCGACCGCGCCGGACTCATCGACGATGAGCGGGTTGATGTCCATCTCGCGCAGCTGCGGCAGCTCGCAGACCATTTCCGACACGCGCAGCAGCACCTGCTCCAGCGCGTCCATATTGACCGGGCTGGCGCCGCGCCACTCGCCCAGCGTTTCGGCCACGCGCGAGCGCTCAATCAGGCGGCGCGCCAGGAACTGGTTCAGCGGCGGCAGCTCCATCGCCCGGTCGTTGATCAGCTCGATCATCGTGCCGCCTGCGCCAAACGCAATCACCGGGCCGAACGGGTCGTCGGTGACCAGGCCGACGCACACTTCGCGCCCGCGCTTGGCGCGCGCCATCGTCTGCACCGTCACGCCGTTGATGCGCGCCTGTGGCTTGTGGCGCGCCACCGTCTGCATCATCTGCGTGAAGATGTCGCGCACGCTGGTGGCGTTCAGGATGTTCAGCGCCACGCCCTCGACATCGGACTTGTGGCTGATGTCGGGCGAGTCGATTTTCAGCGCCACCGGGAAACCCAGCTGCGTGGCAATCATCATCGCCTCGTTGGCGCTGCGCGCCAGAATCGTCTGCGTGACCGGAATGTGAAACGCCGACAGCAGCGTTTTCGATTCCATTTCGGTCAGCACCTTGCGCCGCTCGGCGAGCACGTTTTCGATGATCAGGCGGGCGCCTTCGATGTCGGGCTTGGCCAGCGTCGAGAGCGGCGGCGGCGTCTGCTGCAGCAGCTGCTGGTTTTGGTAAAACGAAGCGATGTTGCCAAAAGCGCCGACGGCCGCTTCGGGCGTGCGGAAGGTCGGAATCGACGAGTCGCTGAGCATGTCGCGCGCCACGCCGACCGAGGCGTCGCCCATCCAGCAAGACAGCAGCGGCTTGCCCATTGCGCGCTTGACTTCGGCCAGCGCCTGCGCGACTTCGGTCGCATCGACGCCGCTTTTGGGCGAGTAAATGGCCAGCACGCCATCGATGTCGCGGTCGCGCCCGGCTGTCTCAATGGCCAGCTTGTAATGCGCGGGCGTGGCCTCTTCGGACAGATCGATCAGGTCGGACAGCGAGGCCAGCGGCGGCAGCTGGGGCTTGAGCGTTTTGATGGATTCGGTTGAGAGCCTGCCCAGTTGCAGCGACAGTTCATTGACCCAGTCGGCGGCCAGCACGCCGGGGCCGCCGCCGTTGGTGATGATGGCCAGGCGTTTGCCGACCGGGCGGTAGCGGGAGGCCAGGCATTTGGCCGCCGAAAACAATTCGACAAACGAGCGCACCCGCACCGCACCGGCGCGGCGCAAGGCGGCGTCAAACACGTCGTCGCTGCCGACGATGGTGCCGCTGTGGGTTTGCGCGGCCTCGTTGCCAGCGGGCCTGCGCCCAGCCTTGAGCACGACGACCGGCTTGGCATTGGCCGCCGAGCGCAGCGCGCTCATGAAGCGGCGGGCATTCGAGATGCCCTCCATATAGACGACGATGCTGTGCGTCTGGCGGTCGTTGGCCAGGAAGTCGAGCACCTGGGCAATATCGACCGAGGTGTTCGGCCCGAGCGAGACGACGGAGGAAAAACCGACGCCGTTCTTGCTCGCCCAGTCCAGCACGGAGGCGGTCAGCGCGCCCGACTGCGACACCAGCGCCAGCGAGCCGGGCTTGGCCAGCGGCCCGGCGGCGCTGGCGTTGAGCTGCAACTGGGGCCGCTGCAGGCCCAGGCAGTTCGGGCCGAGCAGAAACACGCCCTCGCGCTTGGCGATTTTTTTCAGCTCTTCGGCATGCTCGGCGGTGATGCCGCTGGACATGACCAGCGCCGATTTGCAGGCAATGCGCCCGGCAATTTCGAGCGCGGCGGCCACATCCTGCGGCGGCAGCGCGATGATCGCCAGATCAGCGCCGGTATGGGCCAGGTCGGCCAGCGTGCCGCTGGTGTGGATGTCGAGAAACTCGATTTTTCCGCTGAAGGGCTGGGCGCACAGCGCTTCGTGCAGCACCTTGGCGCGGGATGTCAGGCTGGCCGGGTCGTCGGCCGGGCCGGCAAAGACGACGACGGATTCAGGGGCAAAGAGGGGGGTGAGGTAGTGTTTGTCCATAAGTGGTTTTTTAGTCGGCGCCAATCAGCACCTTGACATGGGCGGCCACGCTGCGCGCCAGCGGGCTCATCACGTAGCCGCCTTCGAGGCAGGAAATAATGCGGCCCTTGCAGTGGCGCTTGGCCACGTTCATCAGCTGGCGGGTGACCCATTCGTAGTCGGCTTCGACCAGTCCGAGGTTGCCCATGTCGTCCTCGCGGTGGCCGTCAAAGCCGGCCGAGATATAGATCACCTCGGGCTTGAACGCGTCGAGCGCGGGCAGCCACTGGGTGGTGACGGCTTCGCGGAACTTGTCGCCGCCCGAGCGCGAAGGCAGGCCGACGTTGACCATGTTCGGCCCTAGGGCGTTTTCGCCGGTGAACGGGTAGATGCCTTCTTCAAAAATCGAGCACATCAGCACGCGCTCGTCGCCGCGAAAGATGTCTTCGCTGCCGTTGCCGTGGTGGACGTCGAAGTCAATCAAGGCAGCGCGCTGCACGCCGTGGTGGGTCAGCGCGTGGCGGATGCCGACGGCCACGTTGTTGAAAAAGCAAAAGCCCATCGCCTTGTCGCGCTCGGCGTGGTGGCCGGGCGGGCGCACGCAGCAAAAGGCGCTGGGCGCGGCGCCGGACAGCACCAGATCGGTCGCCTGCACGGCGGCACCGGCGGCACGCAGCGCGGCGGTGACGGTGAACGGATTCATGTCGGTGTCGGGATCGACCTTGTGGTAGCCCTCGGTCGGTGAGGCGTCGATCAGCTCGCTGACGTAGAGCGAGGAATGCGCGTGCCCCAGCTGCTCGGTGGTGGCCAGCGGCGCATCGTAGGAGTGCATGTAGTCGAGCAAGCCCTTGACCAGCAGCATGTCGTTGATGGCGCCGAGCCGCTCGGGGCATTCGGGGTGATGCGCGCCCATTTCATGGCGGGCGCAGTCGGGGTGGGTGATGTAGGCGGGCAGCATGGTTTGTCTCCTCGGTAGGCTCCGGCGACTCCGGCCGGATGCGTCGAACAGTCTATGCTGGCCCGAACCTCTGGATGTTGATGTAACGCAACTGTTACACGAAGGAATTCATGCCCCCTCAACTCAACTCAGCTCAGCTCAGCCAGCGCACGTTGTGCATCACTTCCTCGAAAAAGGCGCGCAGCGTGGTGGTGCTCATGCTGTAGGGGTCGAACTCGGCGCTGCTCGAATATTTGAGGAACAGCTGGCGGTTCTCGTCCACCGCAGAAATCAGGCCCATCGACCAGGAGCCAAAGCGCCGCGACGGGATTTCGCTGAAATCAAGGATCTGCGAGTCCTTGTGCCGGATGTCTTTCTGGATGCGGTGATACAGCTGGTTCACTGCCGTCCGGTCGCCTTCGAGCTGCTGCAGGAAAATGCCGTTGGTCAGGCACAGCGCCCCGGTGACGCCTGCGGCGGTGTTGTTGCGCAGCGAGCTTTGCAGGATGTCCTTCACGTCGCCGGGGCCGAGACTGTGGGCGGTGCGGCTGGCATAAGTCAACTGGATCAACATGAGGAATTCCAAAAATGTAAGTGGAGGTGAATTAGAAACCCCCTTTCCTGGCGCCGAGGCGCAAAGCCTTGAAACCCTTGAGAAGGCAGGGGGCAAGCCCGCATCAGCGCGGCCATTAAAAACGCCTCCGGCCCTTTCAGATCAGGCGGGAGGCGTGATTGGCTAAAGCGGCGCTTCAGGCGCAAGCGCGTGGCGCGCAGCGCAGGGGGTTAAAGGCGCTCGAAAATCGCCGCAATGCCCTGGCCGCCGCCGATGCACATCGTCACCAGCGCGTAGCGGCCTTGCGTGCGCTGCAGCTCGTGAATCGCCTTGACGGTGATCAGCGCGCCGGTCGCGCCAATCGGGTGGCCCAGCGAAATGCCAGAGCCGTTCGGGTTGACCTTGGCCGGATCCAGACCGAGTTCGCGGGTCACGGCGCAGGCCTGGGCGGCGAAGGCTTCGTTGGCTTCGATCACGTCCAGGTCGTTGACCGTGAGGCCGGTTTTTTTCAACACAGCCAGCGTGGCGGAGATCGGGCCAGCGCCCATGATCTTGGGGTCGAGACCGGTGTGTGCGTAGCCGACCAGACGGGCCAGCGGCTTCAAGCCACGCGCCTGGGCGGCACCGGCTTCCATCAGCACCACGGCGGCGGCTGCATCGTTGATGCCGGAGGCGTTGCCAGCGGTGACGGTGCCGTTTTCCTTGACGAACACGGGCTTGAGCTTGGTCATGTCGGCCAGCGTGCAGTTCGGGCGGTAGTGCTCGTCGGTGTCATAGGCGACTTCGCCCTTGCGGCTTTTGAGCATGACGGGGACGATCTGGTCTTTGAACAGGCCGCCTTCGATGGCGCGCTGGGCGCGGTTGTGGCTTTCGACGGCCAGCGCGTCCTGCATGTCGCGGGTGATGCCGTATTTGGCAGCGACGTTTTCAGCCGTCACGCCCATGTGAATGACGTTGAACGGGTCGTGCAGCGCGCCGACCACCATGTCGATCATTTTGGTGTCGCCCATGCGCGCGCAAAAACGGGTGTTGAGGCTGGCGTAGGGGCCACGGCTCATGTTCTCCGCGCCGCCGCCGATGGCGATGTCGGTGTCGCCCAGCAGAATCGACTGGCTGGCCGAGATGATGGCCTGCAGGCCGGAGCCGCACAGGCGGTTGACGTTGAACGCGGGCGTGCCTTCGGCGCAGCCGCCGTTGATCGCGGCGACGCGGGACAGGTACATATCCTTGGCTTCGGTGTTGACCACATGGCCGAACACGACATGGCCGACATCCTTGCCATCGACGCCAGCGCGGGCCAGCGACTCGCGCACCACCAGCGCGGCCAGCTCGGTCGGCGGGGTGTCCTTGAGGCTGCCGCCAAAGGTTCCAATAGCAGTACGCACGCCACTAACAACTACAACTTCACGGGTCATGAAAAGGTCTCCTGAGTTTTAAAAATAGGCCGTCAACAGTGTGGAGCGCTTTGGCTACAGCAGGCTGACACGCATGGCCAAAATCAGTAGGGCATAGCCTCAACCCGGTAAAATCGGCCGCTTGCAGAAAGCGGCTGCCGACGACGATTGCCCTGCCGGACTGGCGGCGCTGTCTGCAGCGGACAAGCGGCAGCCCGTCGCAGTGCCTGGCTTGAAGGCACTGGCGCGCCAAGGCCGACATCAGGCGGATTGACCCGCGCTGAGCCCCGCCCTCCGGCCACAGCACCCGTGGCCGGATTGACTGCCCAACTACTAGAGGCTTGACATGTTTTACCCCCAGGAATTTGACGTCATCGTGGTCGGCGGCGGCCACGCGGGCACCGAGGCGGCGCTGGCCGCCGCCCGCATGGGCTGCAAGACGCTGCTGCTCACGCACAACATCGAAACGCTAGGCCAGATGAGCTGCAACCCGTCCATCGGCGGCATCGGCAAGGGTCATCTGGTCAAAGAGGTCGATGCGATGGGCGGCGCGATGGCGCTGGCCACCGACGAGGGCGGCATCCAGTTCCGCATCCTGAACAGCTCCAAAGGCCCGGCCGTGTGCGCCACCCGCGCCCAGGCGGACCGCATTTTGTACAAAGCCGCCATCCGCCGCATGCTGGAAAACCAGCCCAACCTGTGGCTGTTCCAGCAGGCGGTTGATGATTTATTGGTCGAGGGCGACCGGGTCGTCGGCGCGGTGACTCAGGTCGGCATCAAGTTCAAGGCGCGCACCGTGGTGCTGACAGCGGGGACTTTCCTCGACGGAAAAATCCACGTCGGCCTGAACAACCATGCGGGCGGGCGCGCAGGCGACCCGCCTGCCGTGTCGCTGTCGGCGCGCCTGAAAGAACTGAAACTGCCGCAAGGCCGCCTGAAAACCGGCACGCCGCCGCGCATCGACGGGCGCTCGATTGACTTCAGCCAATGCACGCAGCAGCCCGGCGACGGAATGCCCGGCGGCACGCCAGGGCCGGTGCCGGTGTTCAGCTTCATGGGCGCGGCCATCGCGCATCCGCAGCAAATGCCCTGCTGGATCACGCACACCAACGAGCGCACCCACGACATCATCCGCTCCGGCTTTGACCGCAGCCCGATGTTCACCGGCAAGATCGACGGCGTCGGCCCGCGCTACTGCCCGAGCGTGGAAGACAAGATCAACCGCTTTGCCGACAAGGACAGCCACCAGATTTTCCTGGAGCCAGAAGGCCTGACGACGCACGAGATTTACCCGAATGGCATTTCGACCAGCCTGCCGTTCGACATTCAATACGCGCTGGTGCGCTCGATGAAGGGCATGGAAAACGCCCACATCCTGCGCCCCGGCTACGCGATTGAATACGATTACTTTGACCCGCGCGCGCTCAAGTCCAGCTTTGAAACCCGCGCCATTGGCGGGCTGTTTTTTGCCGGGCAGATCAACGGCACCACAGGCTACGAAGAAGCCGCCGCCCAAGGCATGTTCGCCGGGATCAACGCCGCGCTGCAATGCCAGGGCAAAGAAGCCTGGTTGCCCAAGCGCGACGAAGCCTATCTGGGCGTGCTGGTCGATGACCTGATTACCAAGGGCGTGACCGAGCCGTACCGCATGTTCACCAGCCGCGCCGAGTTCCGGCTGATGCTGCGCGAGGACAACGCCGACATGCGCCTGACCGAAAAAGGCCGCGAACTCGGCCTGGTCGATGACGCCCGCTGGGATGCTTTCAACCGCAAGCGCGACCTTGTTTCACGTGAAACACAGCGGCTGCGCGGCCTCTGGATCAACCCGAACAACCTGCCAGTGGCCGAGGCCGAGCGCGTGCTGGGCAAGGCCATCGAGCGCGAATACAACCTCGCCGACCTGCTGCGCCGCCCCGATGTGACCTACGCGGGCCTGATGTCGCTGAACGACGGCCAGCATGCCAACCCGGAAATCCCGGCGCAGCCGGGCGATGTTTCACGTGAAACATTGCCCGAAAGCGCCCTGCCCGCCGCCTTGATCCAGAGCGTGATCGAGCAAATCGAAATCACCGCCAAGTACGCCGGTTACATCGACCAGCAAAAAATCGAGGTCGAGCGCGCCGCGCATTACGAAAACCTGAAGCTGCCGCCGGAGCTGGATTACCTGCAGGTCTCGGCGCTGAGCTTTGAGGCGCGCCAGACGCTGGCCAAGCACCGGCCCGAAACGCTGGGACTGGCCTCGCGCATCCAGGGCATCACGCCGGCCACGGTGTCGCTGCTGCTGGTGCATCTGAAAAAGAACCTGTGGAAAAACACCGTGCCCCTGAAAACAACTGACGCCAGCACCACCGAACCGGGAGCGCTCTGATGGCGGCTGACCTGACTTTGCGCGCCACGCTGCTGGCCGGACTGCAAGCGCTGAAGCTGGAACTGAGCGAGCTGCAAATCCAGCAGCTGCTCGATTACCAGGCCCTGATCGCCAAATGGACGCAGGTCTATAACCTGACCGCCGTGCGCGACCCGGCGGAAATGATGACGCACCACTTGCTCGACAGCCTGGCCGCGATTGCACCGCTGCGCCGCCACCTGCAGCAAAGCGGACTGGACGGCGCCAGCCGCCTGCTTGATGTGGGTTCGGGCGCCGGTCTGCCCGGCGTGGTGATTGCGATTTGCTGCCCGACCGTGGCCGTCACCTGCGTCGATACGGTGGCGAAAAAAGCTGCTTTCATCAAGCAGGCCGCGCTGGCGCTGAAGCTGCCGAATTTGACCGGCCTGCATGCGCGGGTCGAAAGCCTGCGCGAGCCCTTCGACGTGATCTGCTCGCGGGCCTTTGCCTCGCTGGTAGATTTCACCCAGTGGTCGGCCAGCGCGCTGGCGCCGCAGGGCGTGTGGATGGCGCTCAAGGGCAAGCATCCGGCGGAAGAGCTGGCCGTTTTGCCGTCCGGGGTGCAGATGTTTCACGTGGAACAACTGCAGGTTCCCGGCTTGAACGCCGAGCGCTGCATCCTCTGGCTGCGTCCCGGCGCTGACACGCCTCTGCCGTAAACTCAGGCTTGGGGTGTTGCTCTGGAGAGGGTTGTAGCCGTGGCGGCCTCCATTGCCACGCTGATTTTTTATTCAACCTCCAGAAAAAACCACTTCATGGCCAAAATATTCTGCATTGCCAACCAAAAAGGCGGGGTCGGCAAAACCACCACCACGGTGAACCTGGCCGCCGGTCTGGCCCAGATCGGCCAGCGCGTGCTGATGGTCGATCTGGACCCGCAGGGCAACGCCACGATGGGCTCGGGCGTGGACAAGCGCCAGCTCGCGCTGAGCGTCTATGACGTGCTGCTCGAATCCGCCAGCGTCGCCGAAGCCAGGGTGCGCAGCGAATCCTGCGGCTACGACGTGCTCGGCGCGAACCGCGAACTGACCGGCGCCGACATCGAGCTGGTCACGCTGGAGCGCCGCGAAAAGCGCCTGAAGCAGGCGCTGGCCGCCGTCGATCAGGACTATGACTTCGTGCTGGTCGATTGCCCGCCCTCGCTGTCGATGCTGACGCTCAACGGCCTGTGCGCGGCGCACGGCGTGGTCGTGCCGATGCAGTGCGAATACTTTGCGCTCGAAGGCGTGACCGACCTGCTCAACACCATCACCCAGGTTCACGCCAACATGAACCGCGACTTGCAAATCATCGGTCTGCTGCGCGTGATGTTCGACCCGCGCACGACGCTGCAGCGCGAAGTCAGCGACCAGCTCAAGAGCCATTTTGGCGACAAGGTGTTCAGTACCGTGATTCCGCGCAATGTGCGCCTGGCCGAAGCGCCCAGCTACGGCCTGCCCGGCGTGATTTTTGACCCGGCCTCGAAAGGCGCGCAGGCTTTCATCGCCTTTGCCCGCGAAATGGTGGAGCGCATCCAGTGAAGCCGCGCAACATCCTGACGCTGCCCGGCTGGCAAGGCAGTGGCCCGGCGCATTGGCAAAGCCGCTGGGAACGCCTGCACGGCTATGTACGCGTCGAGCAGCACGACTGGCAGCGCCCGCTGCGCGGCGACTGGATTGCCCGGCTCGAAGAGATGCTGCTGGCCTGCGACGAGCCTGCCGTGCTGGTTGCGCACAGTTTGGGTTGTCTGCAGGTGGCCGCCTGGGCTTCGCATTCGCGCAATACCCACCGCGTGCGCGCCGCGCTGCTGGTGGCCCCGCCCGACATCGCCCGCGAGGATTTGCAGGCGCTGCTGCCGGGCTGGGCTGCCATTCCCCTGCAGCCGTTGCCGTTCAAAACGCAGATTCTGGCCAGCAGCGACGACGCTTTTTGCGCGCCTGAGCGCGCCCGGCAGTTCGCCAGTGCCTGGGGTTCTGGCTTGATGGAAGTCGGCGCGCACGGCCATATCAACGCTGACAGCGCGCTGGGCGACTGGCCAGCAGGCCATGCGCAACTGCTGCAACTGATCGCCGCAACCGCTTCCCTGCCCTCCCCTTCTGGCCCGTCTTCTGATCAGACCGGCAGCGCCCTTCTTTAAGTTCAAGAAAGACAAACCTTCATGGCTACGTTAAAACAAAAAGGCCTGGGTCGCGGGCTGGAAGCGCTGCTCGGCCCCAAGGTCGATGAGTCGCTGGGCGCAGCCGATGCGGCGGGCAGCGCCAGCAGCGTCGGCCTGTCCGCCACGCTGCGCCTGGGCGAGCTGGTGCCCGGCCAGTACCAGCCGCGTACCCGCATGGACGAGGGCGCGCTCTACGAGCTGGCCGAATCGATCAAGGTGCAAGGCATCATGCAGCCGATTTTGGTGCGCCGCCTGACCAGCGGCGCCAACGGCGGCAAGTACGAAATCATCGCTGGTGAGCGGCGTTTTCGGGCCGCTGCGCTGGCGGGCCTGGACAGCCTGCCGGTGCTGATCCGCGACGTGCCTGACGAGTCCGCCGCCGCGATGGCCTTGATTGAAAACATCCAGCGCGAAGATTTAAATCCGCTTGAAGAAGCGCAGGGCCTGCAGCGGCTGGTGAAGGAATTCGGCCTGAGCCACGAGCTGGCCGCGCAGGCCGTGGGCCGCTCGCGCAGCGCCGCTTCTAATTTGCTGCGCCTGCTCAATTTAGCCGAGCCGGTGCAGACCATGCTGATGGCGGGCGACCTGGACATGGGTCACGCCCGCGCGCTGCTGGCGCTGGACCGCGCCACGCAAATCACGACCGCCAGCCAGATCGCCACCAAAAAACTCTCGGTGCGCGAAGCCGAAAGCCTGGTGAAAAAGCTGGGCGCCGAGTTCTCGCTGACGCCGCAAAAAGCCGCGCCGGAAAAGTCCGGCGACACGCGCCGCATTGAAGAAGAACTGGCCGACCTGCTGATGGCCGAAGTCGAAATCCGCGTCAAAAAGCAGGTCAAGCGCAACGGGCGGCACGACAGCACCGGTGAGCTGGCCATCCGTTTTTCGTCGATGGACGAGTTGAATGGGTTGATAGCGCGGCTGCGCGGCGGCAAGTAACCTAGCGGCCATGAGGAGCATCCTTGCGATGATGCAAGGAGACGAATTCTCCAACAGATAAAAAATTCAACCCAGGAGGTGCCGTATGTTGACTGAACTTCGCATCAAAAATTTCAAGGCCTGGAAAGACACCGGGCCGGTTCGCATGGCGCCGCTGACGGTTATTTTTGGCGCCAACAGCGCCGGTAAAAGCAGCTTGGGCCACTTGCTGCTGGCCTTGAAGCAGACGACGCTGTTGTCAGACCGCAAGCGGGCCTTGCATTTGGGCGACAAGTCGTCGTTGATTGATTTGGGAACCTTCTCGGACTGTCTTTACGGCCACGACTTGAAAACAGCCCTGGAGTTTTCTCTGAGCTGGCAATTGGCGTCGCCGCTGACGGTCAAAAATTCGCTAGACCGGCAATCGTTTTCCGGCAAAAACATCCGCCTGAGCAGCCGCATCAAGGCGGGAAAAAACGAGCAGCCGGAAGTTGAAAGTATTCAGTACCAACTTTTGAATGCAGGAAACCCGGTTCTTGACGTGGATCATGGCAAAAGCTTTGCCGGGACTGTGACGCTGGAAGCGGCCCCGTTAAAGCTGGAGAAGGCCGCAGGTCGGCAGTGGCCACTGGAACCTCCTGAAAAGTTCTACCGATTCTCCGATGTCACGCTGGCGCGCTACCAGAATGCTGGTTTCCTAGCCGATTTTGCTCTGGAGACAGAGCGCATGCTGGGTAGCTTGTACTACCTGGGGCCGCTGCGCAAACACCCGGAGCGCACTTATCAATGGTCTGGTGACACACCTTCGGATGTCGGCGCGCAGGGCGAATTCACCATTGCGGCCTTGCTGGCGGCCTCTGCCGATGGACGCAAGCTCAACCGTGGGCCGAGGCGGCCACAGCAGGAATTCGGACTTTTCATTGCCTCCTGGCTGAAAGATCTAGGCGTGATCAACAGTTTCAATATCAAGCCGGTGGCCGAAGGGCGCAAGGAGTTTGAAGTGTTGATCAAAACCCACGCCAGTGCGCCTGAAGTCAAATTGACCGATGTGGGTTTTGGTATCTCGCAGGTTTTGCCTGCGTTGGTGGAAGCGTTTTATGCGCCGCCAAACTCGATGGTGTGGATGGAGCAGCCGGAAATCCACCTCCACCCGCAGGTGCAGGCCGAACTCGCTGACGTGTTTATCAGCGCCGTGCAGGCGCGTGAAAATGGCAAACCGCGCAACGTGCAGCTCATCGTGGAGAGTCACTCCGAGCATTTCTTGACGCGGCTGCAGCGCCGTGTCGCTGAAGGAATCATCAGTCCCGATGATGTTGCCGTTTATTTCTGCAAGCGCTCGGAAACCGGTGCCGAGCTGGAGCCTTTGCAATTGAATCTGTATGGCGAAATCGAGAATTGGCCGGAGAATTTTTTCGGTGATGAGATGGCCGATGTCACCGCCCGCACGCTGGCTGCCATGCGCCGAAAAATCAAAGAGCGAGATGCGAAAGCCTCATCCTCATGAGAGTTGCCGTTGTCGATACCAACGTGATTCTGGTCGCCAACAATGCTCACCCCGAGGCTTCTCCTGAATGTGTCATCGCCTGCGTCAATCGGCTCAATGAGTTGATGAAGTCCGGCGTGCTGGTGCTGGACGATAGTTATCACATCCTGCGGGAGTACCAAAACAAAACGACACCGCGCAAGGGAAAAGGCGTCGGCGATCTGTTTGTTCAGTGGGCGCTGCGCCATCAAGGCCAGCCCAAGCATGTCCAGCAGGTCGCGCTCACGGAGTATCAAAAACACCGGTATCAGGAGTTCCCTGACCCAGTCCTGGAGCCCAATTTTGATGCACCAGATCGAAAATTCGTCGCCGTCGCCTACAAACATTCGGATCATCCAGCTATCTGGCAAGCAGCTGATTGCAAGTGGCTGGACTGGTGGCCCACACTGGCAGTACACGGCGTCCATGTGGAGTTTGTGTGTGATGCAGATATTTGCCGTTTTTATGCCAAGAAATTCCCAGCCAAAGCCATTCCCGCCCGGCCATGAGTGATTTTTTCCGCTTCCCCCATACGCCGCACCTAGCGTGGCTGGCATCCGGCTGCCCGCGTGATGACAAGGTGTTATCGCTGGAAGAAGCTGAAGAACTGCTGGCCGGGGAAGTTGTCATCGAAGAAAAACTCGATGGTGCCAATCTGGGTTTTTCCGTCGGACTGGACGGCGCTTTGCATGTGCAAAACCGTGGCCAGTATTTGCAGCCGCCTTTTACAGGACAGTTTGCGCAGCTGGGCCAATGGATGGACGCGCATCAGGATCAGCTATTTGATGCGCTAACAGAGTCGCTGATGGTGTTTGGCGAGTGGTGCGCGGCACGCCATTCGCTTGGCTACGATCAGCTTCCCGATTGGTGGCTGATGTTTGATGTTTATGACCGGCAGGCCCAGCGGTTTTGGGCTGCAGCGCGGCGCAATGAACTGGCCGCTGTCCTTGGCGTCAGTGTGGTGCCTTGCCTTTATCGGGGCCGTGTCACCCTGACGCAACTCAAGCGCTGGACGTTTGGTGACGCGAGCCGCTTTCGTCAGGGTGATCTTGAGGGTGTGGTCGTGCGCAGAGAAGATGCCCTGTGGCTGCAGCAGCGCGCCAAACTGGTTCGCCCGAATTTTACGCAAGCCATCACGAAACATTGGCGCCATCGCGTGATCGAATGGAACGGCATCCTTCGTAAGAAGGCTTGAGCCACGCGGCCAGCCTGGGGCGGGTGGCGCATCCAAGCAGATCTATATCCCGCATAAAGTCATGCAAATTACGCATGACTTTTGGGGAAAACTTCAAGTCAAAAGAAGGCTAAGTTCTTAAAATAGCCCTCTCGGTCAGGTCATCGCGGGAAAAATCGGTTTTTTCTGGCATGGCGCTGCGGCCGCAAGCCTCATTTCGACAAATGTCCCGACACCGCAGTTGTGTACAGGGCTGGCGCAGTCCGGCGTTTGTCGAAATCACGCTTTTTAACTTTGGAGTTTTTCGATGAACTATCCCGCCATGCAAGGCCTGACCCTCAACACCCCCACTTACGTCAAGAACGCCAAGCTGATCGCTTGGGTCGCCGACATGGTCGCCTTGTGCAAGCCCGCCGCCGTCTATTGGTGCGACGGCAGCGACGAAGAATACCAGCGCCTGTGCCAGCAGCTGGTGGACGCCGGAACCTTCAAAAAGCTCAACGAAGAAAAGCGCCCGAACAGCTTCCTGGCCTGCTCCGACCCTACCGATGTGGCCCGTGTCGAAGACCGCACCTACATCTGCTCGGCCAAAAAAGAAAACGCCGGCCCGACCAACAACTGGATGGAGCCATCCGAAATGCGCGCCACGCTGCAGCCGCTGTTTGACGGCTGCATGAAGGGCCGCACGATGTACGTCGTGCCGTTCAGCATGGGTCCGCTGGGCTCACCGATTGCCCACATCGGCATCGAACTGTCCGACAGCGCCTATGTCGCCGTCAACATGAAGATCATGACGCGCATGGGCAAAGCCGTGTTTGACGTGCTGGGCAGCGATGGCAATTTCGTGCCCTGCGTCCACACCGTCGGCGCGCCGCTGGCCGAAGGCCAACAAGACGTGACCTGGCCTTGCAGCAAGACCAAGTACATCGTGCATTACCCAGAAACGCGCGAAATCTGGTCCTATGGCTCCGGCTACGGCGGCAACGCGCTGCTTGGCAAGAAGTGCTTTGCGCTGCGCATCGCCTCGAACATGGGCCGCGACGAAGGCTGGCTCGCCGAGCACATGCTGATCCTGGGCGTGACCAATCCGCAAGGCAAAAAATACCACGTCGCCGCCGCTTTCCCGTCGGCTTGCGGCAAGACCAATTTTTCCATGCTGGTGCCGCCCGCCGGTTTTGACGGCTGGAGCGTCACCACCATCGGCGACGACATCGCCTGGATCAAGCCCGCCGCCGACGGCAAGCTCTACGCCATCAACCCCGAAGCCGGTTATTTCGGCGTCGCCCCCGGCACCAACATGCTGACGAACCCGAACTGCATGCTCAGCGTGCGCGGCAACACCATTTTCACCAACGTCGCGCTGACCGACGACGGCGACGTGTGGTGGGAAGGCATGGAGCACGATGCGCCCGGCAAGGCATTGCCCGCCCATCTGATCGACTGGCAAGGCAATGACTGGACGCCAGAAATCGCCAAGCAGACCGGCGCCAAGGCCGCGCACCCGAACTCGCGTTTCACCGTGACCGCCACGAACAACCCGGCCCTCGACAGCGCCTGGAACGACCCTGCTGGCGTGGCGATTGACGCGTTCATCTTCGGTGGCCGCCGCTCGACCACCGTGCCGCTGGTGACCGAAGCGCGCAACTGGACTGAAGGCGTGTACATGGCCGCGACGATGGGTTCGGAAACCACCGCTGCCGCCACCGGCCAGGCGGGCGTGGTGCGCCGCGACCCGTTTGCGATGCTGCCGTTCACCGGCTACAACATGAGCGACTACTTCCAGCACTGGCTCAACATGGGCGAAAAGCTGCAGGCCGCTGGCGCCACGCTGCCAAAAATCTACACGACCAACTGGTTCCGCAAGGGCGCCGACGGCAAGTTCACCTGGCCCGGCTACGGCGAAAACATGCGC